>NZ_DATCSL010000130.1:0-2694 GCF_036568485.1 Thiomicrospira sp. | reverse complement strand
GGTAGTGCTGCCCTTCGGGACAGCCTCCACCTTGACCCTTCATCACTTCCAGTAAATGACTTTACTATGGGGTAAATAACCAGCAAGTAATAACTGGAAGGAGGGAAGGTTCGAACAGGAGTTATAAGCAAAAACAGTGCCCCTTGTGGGTCTTTTGGTTATACACTCCTAAGTTCGCTCTTAACAGAGAGTTAAAAGCTAATGCGCGCCTACGCCCTTGCCTACCGTCGTCGATCGTCGTAGCTCCTCCTCCTCGGGTAAGGCAGATGCTAGGACGCGGACAAGTCCATATTACGCCTGATTTCATCAGCCTCTATTTCAGCAAGTGACCACAAAAGGTCAAAATACCTATTGCCGTCATCAAGCTTATCCAATTCAACAGCATGTAGAACTTCGGAATGTTTGCGATACTTATTAACCAATTCAAATATGGTAACGTCCATTTCATCAACTAAAACGCTATCTTTATCGGTTTCGGTAGCAAGCTCCTCATCTGTCTTAACATCAACTTCTAACAACTTCTTTAAACCTTTAGACCAAAACAGTTGATGCTTACCCTTAAAAGCGTCTGCATACTCTTTAAACAGCCGTTGATAGTGTGGGTTACCTTCTGACTGTCTAAGCAGGTCAAAAGGTGTCAGCGAGCCTTCACGACCCTTTTTAACGTGTCCTTTCGTTACTTCATGCTCAAGACCCCACTTACTGATGTATTTATCGGCATACGTTCCATCACGAACATCTACGCCATGCTCAAGACTAGGTATTTTCATACCTGCTTTACGGCAAGCATCTTGCCATTCAAGAGCTAAAAAACTCTGTAAGCCCTGAATATTTATTTCATGGTCAAAGAATAGGATTACATGATAATGAGGATGCCAACCGTTCACGCCATGCGTAACCTCGGTTGCCACTATACGACCCTTATAGCCTAAGCATTTCAACATTTTTACGACTTTGGTTTTTTCCCAAAACTTCTTAAAGGCTTTTTTTTGACCGCTTAACTGATGCTCCAAGTTATCGCCATAGTGGTGAGGATTGGTAAAAGTAGCCATGTAAACCGATCCGCCACCATTCAGCCAATTAGTAAATCCCGACTTAACTTCTAATCTTCTACCTTCTGTTATTTGAGCTGCACAGATTGGACAAGTCCAAACACTGCCACAGCGTTGCAAGTTGCCGAAGTGAGCCTTCTTTCTTGTCTCGTTATAACGGACATCAACGTCTTTATCCTTGCTTATGCGACGGCTTAAGCAGTAGTTCACACGGTGAACATAAGAACGATATTCTTCACCTGATGATTTCTTTCTGACAACGGTTTCATTCAAGATGGAACACGCTAGGTATTTTAGAGAATATTTTTCAGCACGATTAAGCACTGAATTATAGTCATTTTGCTCTAGCCCTTGTCCTGTGGGCATTACATGCAATTTCGTAATAGTACCAAGGGCGCTATCGGGACTCGCGTGTGTGTGCGTCGAGTCGGGGAGTCGTACACCACACACACCAGTCCCGAGCGCTTGCGATGCAGAAATATTACTTATTTTATTTTTCATGGTATAATAGACCCTGTTATATGTAGTAAAACCCCTGTAGGCCTGCCAGCCGTATCAGGGGTTTTTTATTGCCTAAGAAAAGTTACTTAATAATATACCTTCCATATAATTATTAAGCTCAAAGAGGTTATCCATAATTGCCTCCTCATTAGCTCCGTGTAAGTCAAAAGAACCGTCATCAATGCTCATTGCTAGATGATTGATAGCTATCTGCAATAGAGTAACCACATCAGGCTCAGTTACTATCATTATAGTAGCTCCTTCAATGTTAGGCGCTTGCATTGGCAACACCTCTCACACTAGGCTTAGAACCCTTGCTTACGAAGTAAATAATATTGCCTTTGCTCGGGGCGAACGCTCCAATGTCGATTGATACCGTTTTGCCTTGCTTGTCGTTCCACTCTGCTAAATCATCAATGGTTAAATCCATCAAATCCATTTTCACATCACCATTGGGTAGCGCAACCTGACCCATTAACTGCACCTTATGGCGCTCGGCGTACTCTGTACCGTCTTTGCCTTTTCCTGCTTCCGTAGTGAATACGTTAATTACTTTTCCCGTTATCTGTAGCATTGTCGTCTGACTCCTCGTCAGGTTTGTTAATTTCTCTCAAGGCTCTGTTTATGTCGCCCTGAGCTTGGTTAATCACATCTCCAGCATCGGCAATCAAATTATTAAATACCATTCTTGCGTCTGACATCTGCATTTCGTTGGCTCTTAACTTCTTAATCAAATCGATAGATAAATCTAATTGAGGCTTAACCTCTGTAAGCAGCTCATTAATGATTGCAGCCCTCGGCGTGCCTGATAACTCTGATAGTTCTGTCAACGTTGCAAACAGTTCATCGTCTAAAGTTAAGTTAACTCGATTTCGTTGCTTAGTCATATGGTAACCTATTTATTTGTTAGTAACCAGTTATTTTTTAAGATTGGCAAGAAGGCATAGTATATTGTTATTGACCCCGCCGTAAATCATATTACTGTCGTGCTTTGCGTCAAGGTAGTGCTGCCCTTCGGGACAGCCTCCACCTTGACCCTTCATCACTTCCAGTAAATGACTTTACTATGGGGTAAATAACCAGCAAGTAATAACTGGAAGGAGGGAAGGTTCGAACAGGAGTTATAAGCAAAAACAGTGCC
>NZ_DATCSL010000129.1:0-2314 GCF_036568485.1 Thiomicrospira sp. | reverse complement strand
GCCTTTTTCACTATTTCCAATGCTGGTAACCATGTTATAATGTTCCCACGTTATACGTAATGAAGTTACAACGTCACACGTAATGAAGTTATGCGTAATGTATAGATGTAAGCCCCTGTAGGATTGCCGTCCGTAGCAGGGGCTTTTTATTGTCTAAGCGAAATCGTTTAAAATATGGCTCATTTGGTGATGTAGTCCATAAAGATTGTCTAATACAGCAGACTCTTGAGCTGGAGTGCCAGCACTAAAGCTACTATTGTTAATACTCGTTGAAAGATGAGCAACAGCAATTTGCAATAGCCGTATAACATCAGGCGAGAGCGTTATATTTACGTTTACTTCTTCTATTTCTATATTTTGTATTTTCATTATTTAACTTCCTGATTAAATTCATTCATTTCTTTCATACCATCTTCGACAAGATTAAGCATATTCTGCAAAGCAGGGGCGATACTCTTATTGTCTTTTAGAGCCTTTAATCCGTCCCTAGTCATTTCCATAGCAGGCTGCATATTGTATAGAAAATCCTTAACAATACTGGTCTTAGGGCGACCCGTTAGCTCTGCTAACTCTGCAAGCAAATCATTCATTTCATCATCAATGCTTAAATTTATTCTAATGCGTTCAGTCATCTCACAAACCTTTGGTTACCTCGTATAAATGATGGTAACCTATAAAACACTATAAGTAAAGATGATTTATTGACAGTTAATGGTTTACGTAATGCCTAACGCTTGCCCTCGGCGAAAAGATGCCGAGCGCGCTAACGGCTGATAATTGATGGATCTCTATCGTTTCTTATCAAAAGACTGTAACTGAAGGGCAAAGGGTTGAGTGCTAATAGACTATTAGCACTTCGGCATGAGCCATTAAGATTTTGCACGCAGTTTCTTCACGAAGTGAGAAACGTCTAAGCGTGCCTTAAGCATTTAGGCATAGATAAACCTAGCCTGTCCTACCTCGATCCTCAATCGTCATTCTTCCTCTTCGTCCTCGGATAGGCGCTAGGCTAGGACGCTAACGCTAGGGCTTGGTGTCGCAGGCTTATAAATTCTTCATCTTTCATCAACTGCCCGATATTTTCTTTTGACTCCCTTATGGCAGCTTCCATAATTAAGTCATCAACACGCGCATAACCGTCGGTCATTTCAAGCTCTACAGCACGCAGCACACTAGCACGCAGCTTGTACTTAATAACCAATTTGAATAAATCACGGTCTAATGTTCTAACTTCAACGCTGTCTTTTTCTGTTTCAGTCGCCAATTCTTCGTCTGTCATTTCTTCAACTAACAGTAATGCTTTTAAACCACGCGACCAGTGGAGCTGACGCTTACCCTTAAATGCAATAGCAAACTGCTGAAACAAGCGTCCTGAACGCTCACAACCATCTTCTGATAGTCTTAGTAAGTCCCAAGGCGTAGAACTACCGTCACGACCTCTTTTGGTATGCCCTTTGGTCATTTCATCTTCTAAGCCCCACTTAGACACGTATTTATCGGCATACGTACCGTCTTGCAAATCGCAGCCATGTTCTACGCTAGGGAGTTTAAGACCTGATTTTCTACAGCAGTTTTGCCACTCAAAGGCGATAAAGAGCCGTAGAGCTTTAATATCTACAGAATTTTTGAAGAATAACAAAATATGATAATGTGGATGCCAACCGTTTTTACCATGAGTAACTTCGGTTGTGATGATGTGGCCAACTTTACCCAATGCAGCAAATCGCTCTTTGGTTTTACGGTCACCCCATAGATACTTGATAGCTTTTTGCTGACCAGTGAGAAGAGATTGCAGGTTATCGCCATGGTGATGGGAGTTTGTGAGAGTAAGCAAATAGACAGAACCGCCTTCGGCAGTCCATTTTGAGATACCTGCTTTTAATTCCTGCCTTCTGCCTTCGCTAATTTGTGCAGCACAGACTGGACATATCCAAATACTGCCACAGCGTTGTAGGTTGTCATAGTGAGCGGTGGCTCTAGTTTCGTTGTAACGGATACCGACATCTTTTTCTTTAGTGATACGCATTTTTAAGCATTTGCAAACTCGCTCCTTTGGGAGCAGTTTGCCTGAATGATTTTGCAAAGCATATTTTTCGGCGCGACGCGCTGCATTTTCCCGCAGCCCTTGAAAATCAAGGCTGGACTGACATTTCGTCATAGTACCAAGGGACGAGCCTTTTTCACTATTTCCAATGCTGGTAACCATGTTATAATGTTCCCACGTTATACGTAATGAAGTTACAACGTCACACGTAATGAAGTTATGCGTAATGTATAGATGTAAGCCCCTGTAGGATTGCCGTCCGTAGCAGGG
>NZ_DATCSL010000128.1:0-11810 GCF_036568485.1 Thiomicrospira sp. | reverse complement strand
TGGCGTCGTGAAATTTGTGTATCCATCGTTAAACCTCTTCTGTTTAATTTCAAAACCAGCATAAAACATAAGAGCTGTCGATTTACTGACCGCCCGATTACAAATTTGTCATTTATGCCCTTTATGGGGTGTTAGGTAGTTCAGCCGGATAATGGCTGAATACCGCTACTTTCTCGCCATCTTTATAGCTGATGACCTGGTAGGCCTCGGCAGGCTGACCGGGAACTTCCATGCCGGGCGAACCAATTGGCATGGCGGGTACTGTTAAGCCAGAAACATCCGGCTTTTGCGTTAATAAGCGTTTGATATCTTGTGCCGGAACATGGCCCTCAATCGCATAGCCATCCACAAATGCTGTGTGACAGGAACCCATGCCCGGCCCCAGTTTGGCTTGATCCTTATAGCGTGACATATTGTCAACATTATGGGCTTTGACATTGAATCCGTTTTGCTGGAGGTGCGTTATCCAGTCGTTGCAACAGCCACAGCCAGCATTTTTATATACCGTGACTAATGGCCAGTCAGAGTCGGGCTGTTGGTCGGAGCTATTTAGGTAATAAAACCCGATTAAAATAAAAAAGGCGAAGCCAAGTAGTCCCGCAATTTTGAGCGTAATTTTAGATTTCATAGCCGATTCTCTTAGGGGTAAAACGAGCCGTTCATAAACAGAACAAATTTTTAGAGATTATTATTTAATATAAGTGCTGACACTTTGCTGACCGGTGCATTACATATTTGTAATCTGCAATAAATAAGCTGGCGGACTATAATAAGTTTTATACTGAATACAACATCCGCTCTTTGTTATGGTTTTGGCTTTTATATCAAAAGCCTTCGGCCACAAACGAAAACACGCAAATAAAGCAAGTGATATGAAGATTTTATTGGTTGAAGACGAAGCAAAAACCGCCGATTATCTGAAGCAAGGCTTAAGCGAAGCCGGGTTTAATGTAAGCTTGGCTCGAGATGGCTTAGATGGTTTGCATTTAGCGTTAGAAGAGGATTTCGATCTAGCGATTCTGGACGTTATGCTACCGGGTTTAGATGGCTGGCAGTTGCTACAGGCTATGCGTAAACAAGATCGCAACTGGCCGGTTTTGTTTTTAACCGCCCGAGACCAGGTACAGGATCGAGTTAAGGGTCTGGAGTTGGGGGCGGATGATTACTTAGTTAAGCCGTTTGCGTTTGCTGAATTACTAGCGCGCGTGAGAGTACTGGCGAGACGTGGTAATAGCGCGGTACAAGATCAACTCAGCTTGGCGGATTTACAAATGGACTTATTAGCTCATAAAGTTACACGCCAAGGTCAACGTTTAGATTTAACGCCTAAAGAGTTTGCTTTACTGGAACTATTATTACGTCGTCAAGGCGAAGTTTTGCCACGCACTTTAATTGCCGCGCAAGTATGGGATATGAATTTTGATAGTGACACCAATGTCGTTGAAGTCGCGATTCGGCGTTTGCGTGCCAAGGTCGATGAAGGCTACGAGCCTAAATTAATCCATACTGTACGTGGTATGGGTTATTTATTAGAGGATCCAACAGAATGAAAATGTCACTGACTAGCCGTTTAGTGTGGTTTTTCTCAATTATTACCCTGGCCGTGTTGATCAGCTTGGGAGCCGTGTTAACACAAGCGGTGGATCACCATTTTCAAGAAATGGATCTGAGTGAACTTCAACTCAAACATCAACAAATTCAATATCAACTTCAGCGCACAGAAGCCAACTCTGGCCCGGTCGCTTTAACGGGTGAGCTCGATTACCTGTTGCCTCGTCAACTGGGTTGGCAGTTTATTATGTTTGATAAAGATGACCAACCTTATTATGCGTCCAATGTGGCCTTGTACGATATTCGCTGGGATCAATTAGAAGCAAATAAATTAATTAGCATACATTTGGGTGAGAATCATTATCGAGGCTTTTTGGACACGCAACAAACTACATCTGACTGGCGTGTATTGGCTTTGTTAAACATCGATCACCATGACCATTTTATGCAATATTTTTTGCAGATTTTATGGGTGAGCTTGGTGCTAGCTGTGTTGCTGATGACCGGTTTGGGTTGGCTGGTCATGAAACGCGCTTTAAAACCGCTCAAGCGCATGTCGGAGTTGGCGTCTAAAGTATCCAGCGAACATCTTGGCGAACGAATCGTGTTGCAAGATTTGCCGTCCGAGCTACGCGAGTTGGCCGGTGTATTCAACGCCATGTTGGATCGACTGGAAGCCTCGTTTCAACGCCTTTCGCAGTTTTCCGCTGATATCGCACACGAGCTGCGCACACCGGTTAATACCTTGTTAACCCAGTCACAAGTGGCTTTAAGTAAAGCGCGTAGTATTGAAGAGTACCAAGAAATCTTAGCTTCGAATATTGAAGAGTTTGAGTGTTTAGCTCGTATGATCAGCGATATGTTATTTTTAGCCAAGGCCGACAAGGGAACCTTAATTCCAGCGCATGAACGAGTGCATTTAGCAACAGAAGCTCAGCGTGTGATTGATTATTACCAGCTGTTGGCGAGTGAGCAAAATATTCAAATTAAGCTTGAAGGTGATGCGGTGGTGCTAGGCGACTCGGTGATGTTAGGTCGGGCGCTAGCGAATTTAATATCCAATGCGGTACGTTATGCGGACCCGGGATCGGAAATTGATGTGGCGTTAAGTCAAGTTGATCATCATGCGATTATTGAAGTCACCAATCAAGGTGTAGAAATACCATTGGAGCATCGTTCGCATTTATTTGATCGATTTTACCGTGTAGAACCGGAGCGCTCACATGATGGTGGAGTCGGGTTGGGTCTGGCGATTACGCGTTCGATTGTCGAAGCGCATGGTGGTCAGATTGAGTTGGCGAATGAAACGCATAAAACCTGTTTCAGAATTTCGCTACCACTCAGCCCAAGATCATAAATAAAAAAACCCAAAAAGCGGCAAAATCTTGCCGCTTTTTGGGTTCAGGTGAGTTAAGTCAGTCTATTATTGACCGGCTTCCATCTCACCTGTGGTTTTTAGCATTTCGTACCAAGCATCGCGCAACTCCGTCATCACTTCTACGGCGCTGTCTAGTTGCGTTGTGTCCGCTTCGTACACCGCGTCTTGCACGCACTGGTCGGCATAGCGATACAAAGCTTCTAAGTCGAAGGCCAATGGCGTTTCCTGACTTAGATACAAACGATCACGTAACGCATCAATAATGGTGGTCATACGACCCAGGTGAAACCCTTTTTCCACTAATGAATTGGCATCGTGACAAACTTTAGCTAAAGTGCCTTTATCTACCGCACCTTGAAGCAAAAGTAACACGGTTTTACGCGGATTGTCCGCTAAAACCTGTTCTACTTCCGGATCGCGCGTGTATTCTTGCAGCATCGCCTGATCGGTCGATTCTGTATATACGCTTGAGTTAATCATATTATTCCCCTGTGTGTTACCCCCTAAGGGGTTGTATTTTTTATAAAAAACACACAGGTTGAAGCATTAACTATGCCAAGCACCAGGCCTGGTGGCGGATTAAAATACGACTTGCACCGCATTCGCCGCGCGGGTCGCTTTTTCAATCGCTTTCTCAAGTGTTTCCGCACGCGCTAACGCCACGCCCATGCGGCGACGCCCATTGATTTCAGGTTTGCCAAATAAGCGCAACTGGGTATCGGGTTCCGCTAAAGATTGGTCTAGGTTGCCGAAGGCGGTTTGGCTAGATTGGCCTTCCGGCAAAATCACGCAAGACGCCGATGGCCCATGTTGACTAATATTAGGAATCGGCAAACCTAAAATCGCCCGCACATGCAAAGCAAACTCGGACAAATCTTGCGAGATTAAGGTCACCAAACCCGTGTCATGCGGGCGTGGTGAGACTTCACTAAAAATAACTTCATCGCCTTTAACAAACAATTCGACGCCAAATAAACCCCAGCCGCCTAACTCAGTGGTGACTTTTTCGGCCATTTGTTGTGCTTTGGCTAACGCCTTTTCAGACATGGCATGCGGTTGCCAAGACTGGCGATAATCGCCATCAATTTGGATGTGGCCAATTGGGGCGCAGAATGCGGTGCCATTTTTATGCTGAATCGTCAGCAGCGTAATTTCATAATCGAAATCCACAAAGCCTTCGACAATAACCTTACCTTTACCAGCACGGCCACCTTCTTGTGCATACAACCAGGCCTGGTGGATTTGATCTTGAGTTTTAATCACACTTTGACCTTTGCCCGATGAACTCATAATTGGTTTGACCACACAAGGTAAGCCGATTTTGGCAATGGCTTGAACAAACTCTTCTTCGGTCTGGGCAAATTCATAAGGTGAGGTGGTTAGGCTTAAGGTTTCGGCCGCTAAACGGCGAATACCTTCGCGGTTCATGGTCAATTGAGTCGCCCGTGCACTGGGTACAACATGAAACCCTTCGGTTTCGAGTTCGGCCAAGGTATCCGTCGCAATGGCTTCGATTTCAGGCACGATATAGTGGGGTTTTTCTTGTTCAACCAACGCGCGCAATGCTTGACCATCCAGCATATTGATGACATGACTTCGATCCGCGACTTGCATCGCCGGTGCATTGTCATAACGATCCACCGCAATCACTTCAACTCCTAAACGTTGTAACTCAATCACGACCTCTTTGCCTAACTCGCCAGCTCCGCAGAGCATGACGCGAGTGGCAGTCGCAGAAAACGGTGTACCAATTCGGCTCATATTTATTCCTTAATCAAACTGTTTCATCATTTCTAAAATGACACGGGTGGAATGATCGGCGGCTTTAGCCAAAAACGCATCAAATGCAATGACATTTTCCTTGCCGGCAATATCGGATAAAGCGCGTATGACAACAAACGGCACTTTAAATTGATGGCAAACCTGAGCCACGGCCGCGGCTTCCATTTCGCAGGCAATCATTTCGGGAAATTTGCCACGTGTAGATTCAACGTCTTCAACCAAATGCATAAAACGGTCACCACTGGCGATCAAACCGTGCATATGACTGACTTCTCCCAGCGCTTCAATACTGGCTTTGGCTTTGTTAATCAACTCAGAATCGGGTACAAAACAAGCCGGTAAGCCCGGCACTTGGCCATGCGCATAACCAAAGGGTGTGACATCGACATCGTGATGGCAAACTGAGCGGCTGATGACAATATCACCGACCTCTAAATCAGTATGAAAACCACCTGCCGAACCGGTGTTGATGATGGCTTTAGGCGCAAAATGGTCGATCAACAACGTGGTGCTCATGGCGGCATTAACTTTGCCGATGCCCGAGCGTAACACCACTACATCGCGTCCAGATAATTGGCCGTTGTAAAACTCAAAGCCGGCGAGGGTTTGGGTTTTAAGGTTTTGGATTTGTTCGCGCAGAAGAATAACTTCTTCTTCCATTGCGCCAATAATGCCGATCATACCTCGTTACCTAGCTCTCTTAGTTTATCCGCACTTAATAACAAGTCGTCGTTACGCATGACACCGATGTCTTTATCAAGAATACCTTGTGCGATTTTTTTGGCTTCATCTAATGAGTGCATAGTGCAAGTGCCACATTGATAAACGTTTAGCTCAGGAATATCTTCCTCTTTTTCAACTTTTAGCACATCTTGCATGGCTTTTTTCCAAGCTTCGCCAACGCGTTTTTCGTCAGGCGTGCCAATTAAACTCATGTAAAAACCGGTGCGACAACCCATAGGTGATACATCAATAATTTCAACGCCGTCGCCATTTAAGTGCTCGCGGATTAAGCCAGCAAATAAATGTTCTAGCGTATGAATGCCACGTTCGCCCATAATTTCTTTATTAGGACGGCAAAAACGCAAGTCAAATACCGTGATGGTATCGCCTTTTGGGGTGGTCATGGTTTTCGCCACGCGCACCGCTGGCGCGGGCATAATGGTGTGATCTACGCGGAAACTGTCTAATAAAGGCATGGCCAACTCCTAGGTTCTAAAATAAAATTTATTATGAGCTAAATATTCTAACAAAAAGCGCCGGCCAGCGTTCAACAAAGCCCAATCAACGTTAATGCAATTAAAGTCTATTTATCAAAGCATTAAACGCACTTTGGCCGTTATAATGACACTATAAAACTTATGGAATTAACCACCAGGCCTGGTGATAAGGAATTGATCATGACGCGCTTCGCAACCACTTTAACTCGCATGATTTTAGGCGTTAGTGTCTGGCTACCAGGCCTGGTGCAGGCCAGCAACGAACCACCGCGCCATGCGCTCGACATTATCCAAATGTTTTTGCAGAATCCCGACGATGCCGCCGCGTTATTTGATGGCGCGGTGACTGCTAACATGCGTGTGCCGCCCAAATACTTAGGCGTCAAGTTTTATGATCTGCGCACCGGTCGAGAAATGGAGCGTCAAGAAATACGAGAAGAACTCGGCGCGGTTCGACAAGATGGCGCTTATGAACTCATCCGCATTGCCATGCAGTTGATTCCGGCCAGTTATGAGCTCAGCGAAGAAACCCTGCAAGACCTGATGGACGCGGCGTTTTTAGCCAGTATGCGTAGGCCACCCAAATATATTAGCATCGAATATTACGACACCCGAGTGGGTGCAAGCGGCAAAGGTGGTGGCGTATCCGGCAGCACACCCCTTGAGATATACCAACCTGAAATGGAATCAGCATTCAATCCAGATGAAAACATTCACTCGCCTATTGATGAAAGCTTTGAAGGTTTAAAAGCCAAATACCAAAGTCTAAAGCTCGATCTTAACCATCCTGAAAATCAAGTTGCTTTGCCAATTTATGCGTTTGGTAAAACAAAGCAAGCGCTTAAAACCAACTTAATTTTTGCCATCGAAGATGTTGCCACTGCGTTGGATATTGAGTTTGTAGATTATGGTCAACGTGAGTTTGAACAAAGTGGCGAATATCAGGTTGTGTATGCGGTGGGTTATTTTAGCGGCAAGCCTGAAGTCTTAGAACAGCTAAAGCAGGCACTCTGGTAAGTAGGTGTGCCAGACAATTTAATGGTTGAGTTGGGTTTCAAATGCCCAAAAAGAAAAAGCCCCGAAAAGCGTGGGGGGACGCTAATCAGGGCTTTTTAGATGGTGCGAGCGGAGAGACTCGAACTCTCACACCAAAGGCACCAGAACCTAAATCTGGCGTGTCTACCAATTTCACCACGCTCGCAATACGGCATGTAAAAATCTTACTAGACAAATAAGATTTTCACTATATATGGTGGCTGCACCTGGAATCGAACCAGGGACACACGGATTTTCAATCCGTTGCTCTACCAACTGAGCTATGCAGCCATTCTTTAAGTCGGCGTATTATAGATAGGGGCTTGTCGACTGTCAAATACTATTTCAAAAATACTCTAGAAATCGACCTAGGGACAAAATAGGGACGAATCAGGGACGGCATTTGTGTATTTTTTCTAAAAAAGAGCACAAGACTCAACTCTTATTCTATCTAGCTTTAACTGACGTTTTTACTTGTTTGTGAACTTGAGAATGTCGTTTGGTGTACATTCAAAAAACTGACATAGTTTATCTAAGGCATCTAAATCAACTCTCTTAGCCTCATCTTTATATAGCAGGTCAATGGTGTTGCGATTAAGGTCTAACTCCCTCGCGACATCAATAACTTTTAATCGTCTTGCCCCCATCAAGGTAGATAAATTGGATTCAATCATAGCCCAACCTCCTAAAATTGATGTAACTTACAAAAAATCCATTTAAAATCCATAAAAAGCATTGCAAATACATTTAATTTGTGTAAAATCTATTCTAAATCGATTTTGTAGAGCAAATATCGACTTTATCAATCTTAATTAGATGGAAGGAGTTTAACATGAATTTAACTTACCTCACTACAGAAGAATTGGCTATGCGTATTAAATATAACGCAAGGACCATTCGCAATGATCTTAAAGACAGTGTTCTTTTAGAGGGGCGCCATTACATTCGACCTTTTGGGCAGCGTAAGATTTTATTTATTTGGGAGCATATTGAAGAGGATATGCATCAAGCGTCAAATAATTGTGATTTTTCCGTTGGAATTCCAATGTCAAACGGTGGCGTTTGTCTAACTCACTAAAGATAAGGAGGATAGGAAAATGGGACAAGTCAGAGTAAAAAAAGAAACGAGTAAGCTTTATTTTGATTTTGCTTACTTAAAAAAGCGTTGTAAGGAATATACGGCGCTTCCCGATACTGCTGCAAATCGCAAAAAGCTACAAAAAGTCCTCGAGCGAATTGAGCTGGAAATCGCACTTGGTCAATTTGAATATGGCAAGTATTTTCCAAACAGCAAAATGCTACCTAAAATCGAAAAAGCCAAAGCGCAGCTTAGACCGGGCTATACCAAAACCCCGCTCTTCAAAGATTTTGCAGAAACCTGGTATCAAGAGTTTTTACCGACTTGGCGTACCGCCACGGCAAAAGGGTATCGTGCTTATATCGATAACCGGCTGGTACCGGCGTTTGGGGAAAAGGAAGTCGGCGACATAACAAAGTCAGATATTTTGCAATTCCGTGCTACAACCGCCAAGTTAGGACACGGAAAGTTGAAGGCAAAAACCATTAATAAGTTCATTAAGTGCTTAAACATGATTCTGAACGAAGCCGCCGACCGTTTTAATTTTACGCCACCGCACTTAAATATCAAGCCGCTTAAAGAAGAAAAGGTACACATAGAACCCTTCTCTCTGGAAGAGGTTAATAGAATACTGGCCAACATCCGTGAAGATTGGCGAGATTATGTCTTGGTGCGTTTTTTCACCGGTCTGCGTACCGGTGAGATCGATGGCTTGCGTTGGGAGCATGTTGACTTCAAAAACCGCCAAATCCTCGTACGAGAAACCTATTCAGGTGGGCGCTTTGAATACACTAAAAACGATGGTTCACAACGTGAAGTGGATATGTCGACCTTGGTACTCAATGCATTAGAAACCCGTTACACAACCTGCAAGCCGCGTGCAAAAGACCTCGTGTTCTCACTGCGAAGTGGCAATCCGGTGCATACCCCTAACTTTTTACGCCGAGTATGGTCACCGTTATTACGACGGCTCGGCATCAAATACCGCAAGCCCTATCAAACCCGACACACCGCGGCCACACTCTGGTTGGCAGCGGGTGAAAACCCCAACTGGATTGCACGTCAAATGGGGCATAGCACTACCAATATGTTGTTTACCGTCTATGCGCGTTATGTGCCTAACTTGACCCATCAAGACGGCTCCGCGATGGATCGGTTATTGACCAGTAGTATTCAAATGCAAATGACCGAGCGGCCTGCTCAAACAGCGACACACGTCAAAAATACGCAACCTGACATGTCGCAAGACGAAGCCGAGGAACTGTCCTATTGGGATCAACTCCTCAATCAACCTGCTTATCAAAACCAATCTGGAGGTGCACTATGAGCCTGCATACACACATTGTCTTTGAACCTAATGACAAAAACATCATCGACCTATCTGATCCACGGGTACTGAATAAACTGGTCAGCAGTTTGATCTATCTGTTCCAGTTCAGCCCAAAAGCCGAACTGGCCTTTATTCTGGGCTATCCAACCGCCCAGAATAATCAACAAGTCTTGATCAACTGGATCAGTGATCAGCTTAAACAGGCTGAGTGGATTGATCCCAATGATCTACTCAACTTTTTGGTGACGCGTCTTAAACGTGAACTACTACACTGGCAGGAGGTGGCCTAATGAGCACGCTATTAAACCCAAAGGATGATTACATCATGAGCTTTGAACAGCCTATCACCACACAGCACGTTTTTGGCTATATGAGCGGGTTACACCAACAAGTGGGCAGCTTTGATTATGGTCAGCGTGTCATGGTGGATACGCTCAATCAAGCTGGCCTGTCTTTTGAGTTATCCGATGAAGACTATCAAGCACTGCTGCAAGCCTATCGTCAGATCGATATTCCCGCTGATCAATGGTTGTTTATTGAACTTGAGGTGGATGAACAAGATAGCGTTCATCACTGGCAAATTATCGTCTTACCCTATAGCCTAGACTATGCCACTTACCTCATGCAGTGTGCTTATCAACGCCAACAGGTGATCGAACTGTTGCAGTTTATCCAACAACTCGACAGTAAAGCCCTACAAAGTCTAATGTGGTCATTGTTATCACAGCCGCAACTTGCACAACGCTTCTTAGCAAACCCCGCCAGTAAAAACCATCATCATGCCTATCCAGGTGGGTTACTCGAGCACTCACTTGAATGCATGAAGATGGTTAAAGCCGCCATGGATCAGGTCAAACACTTCTCAAAACGAGAAAAAGACCTCACCCAAGTCGCGGCACTGCTGCACGACATCGGCAAAACCCAAACCTTAAACCCCAAAGGTGAACTGACCATGGAGGGTTTTAACGTCAACCACGAGCATTACACCTTGAGTGTGATGGCGGATGAGCTCAAACAGCTCAAGAAAAGCTATGAGCAAGCCGCTATTGCGCTTGAATACATGCTGACATGGAAGCTCACCGACGGTTATCCCAAGTTTATTGGCGCAAACCTAATCAAAGCCGCAGACCGAGTGAGTACCGGCGTGCAAATGCGAGAGGAAGCCTTTGCCGTGTTACCCGACTATTTTCACTTCACCCAAGTCCAAACCGCGAACCGTTCGGTTCATCTCAGTCGGTTGAATTGAAATAGCCCACCTCGGCATGGAAAAGCTGGGGTGGTATCATACAAAAAACTACAGGAGGAAAAATCCATGGATATTGATATGAAAGTTGTCCTTGCGGTGATCGCTTTAATCATCATGGCGATTATTGCGTTTAGCGGTAATGATGTGTTGAGTGGGAAATACAAGCAAGGCTCATCTGAATCCAAAATGGAGTGAAGTTTTTTTTGGATGCATCTTTTAAATTCATTTTACTCGTATATCTTTAAACCAAAATAAAAAGCAAGGTAGATGGGGGAACAAACTACCTTGCAAAACACCAGTCACTCAAAGCTAGGCATTAGTTTTTGAGCTGATTAAACATACCTTGGCTAATTAGAGAATCAACATTCAGATAATCAGCATATGTTGTTGATTATGCTGCTCTACTACTGATAGACCTTTAATAAAAGTTTCGTCTATTAGAAGGTTTGTCAAATTCGTAAGGTAGTGTTTAGAAATCTGTGTCATTCCTTTTTGAGAAATTTTAACGAAATGACACAGATTTCTAAACACTACCGAATTCAAGTGGTGATTGTGCATTTTTACCATAAAAAGTGTCTACAAATCTCAGGCCTTACCAAGTGCTTCCTGACGAACCTGAGATTTTAGGCATTCTTCGGCATACATCTTTTTAAGCCGACGGTTTTCATCTTCCAGCTCTTTTAAACGTTTAATCATGGCCGCATCCATGTCACCATATTTGGCGCGCCACTTGTAAAACGTGGCGCTGTTGATACCGTGTTCTCGACACAGGTCGGGAACTTTTATACCGGCTTCGTTTTGCTTCAAAATCGCCATGATTTGGCTGTCTGTAAATTTTGATGTTTTCATGCAGAATTTCCTGCGTTTTATTTTACGAGAAAATTCTACTTTTAACCTCGTTTATTAGACGGGGGGATTACAATGTCTTAACCATGCCTGCTGGTTTCTCTCAAAAGATTAGAAATGGCCAGCTCTACATTTAGCGACTTATCCAGGTTTAACTGGATAGCTAGAATTAAGACTGCAAGGTTTTTTTAATTTCTTCAAACTCTTCTTTATTAATCTCACCATTCGCATAACGTTTTTTTAGCAATTCCATTGCGCTCTCTGAGTTTTTTGATGGAACGCCCATAACTTTGATTAATAAAACAATAATAACGAATAATATCAACCAAAAAATCCACATACCG
>NZ_DATCSL010000127.1:0-28166 GCF_036568485.1 Thiomicrospira sp. | reverse complement strand
AATCAGTTCCACCGAACATTGGCTAACGGCTTTGCGTTTATCGGTGCCGTTAAACAACACATCATTCATATCCCCGCCGCGTAGCTCACGCGCCGAACTTTCACCCATCACCCAACGCACCGCATCTAACGTATTGGATTTACCACAGCCGTTTGGCCCAACAATCCCCACCAAATCGCTCGCCAAAACCAATCGAGTGGTTTCAACAAAGGATTTAAATCCCGCGATTTTAATCAGTTTTAAGCGCATTAATTTATTTTCTGTTTGTTTGGCGTGCTAGCTGGATGGTTGAGTTTGAGCGACTTCCTGCTCGGTTGGTATTAAATCATTGTCGCTGGTGTCAAAATTATTCAGTTCAACTTTAAATAAACGCGACATCATCGTATGGATCATTTCGTTGATATCTGAGCAATCTTGTTCGCCATAAGTCGCATAGCCCAATTCAAACTGGCATTCAAAGCCTGGATAGTCTTGAGCCAAATGAAGAATCCGCCGGCCAAAGTCTTGCGACAATTGTTGAATACCCGTGGCATCGGTATCAGCCGCCACCAGGATAAAAGCTTTATCTGTTACATGGAACAGCATATCCGACTGTCTAATACTATCAATCATTAACTGCGCAAAAAGATTGAGTTTTTCCATCTCTTTCATTCGCGGATCTTGCAATTCAACCAACTTAACCAGCATTAATGAATAAGGACGTTGATAACGTTTGCTGACATAGTTTTGATGTTTAATAATTTCATAAAAAAACTTACGCTTAAATAAACCCGTGACATTATCGGTTACATTCAGCAAATCTAAGTTTTTATAAACCGTTTTCAGGTTTTTAAGATGCGCCATCATTTTTTCATAAATGTGTTGCACCTCTTCAAACTCAAACTTTTGTTGGGTTTCAACAAAAGGGTCAATCAAACGTAAGTGCGAAATATCATCACTTAACTCATTTAAGGCCGGTAACACATTGTTTTCTAACAAATATTTACAACGCCGACGTGTCACCAGCCAAAACACCATAACAAATAACAACAAAAATAACGGGATGGCCAAAATCGAAATATCGGCCGACAGCATCGCCTGCAAAGAAAAACTCGACTCAAGTTGGGCGAACACGATTGTAAACCCCACAAGACCAACAACCAGCATCGAAACACCAAAAGCAATCAAGGCCGATTGCGCGAGTGTAGTGAGCAGTTGTTTAACTAAAGTCGTTTGTTTTAAAGGTTTTTTAAGCATTAATAAGGCCAAAAGAGTGAACTAAAATTGCAATTTTAGTGGATTATAGCGGAATGAAAAATAAATTAAACCTATGACCAGATAGGTCAGGCTGAAAGTTTTAAATCTCTGCTAGAATTTAAACCATGAAAAACACCACATATCCTACTCCCCCCATTATTCTAGGCTTGGACTTAGGCACATCTGGCCTGCGTGCCGCTTTAGTAAAATCTGGCCAAATTTTAGCCGAATTTTCGGTCACCATGCCCTTTCCT
This sequence comes from Thiomicrospira sp., assembly GCF_036568485.1. Classification (GTDB taxonomy): domain Bacteria; phylum Pseudomonadota; class Gammaproteobacteria; order Thiomicrospirales; family Thiomicrospiraceae; genus Thiomicrospira. The sequence goes on along the minus strand of NZ_DATCSL010000127.1, from coordinate 26,676 downwards.
GAACGGGATCAACAAAACAGTCACCAATCGGTTGATATTTGGCAGACCGCCTTTGACGATTTGATGAGTCAGCTTAAACAATCAAATTGGACAGCCAAAATTGATGCCATCATTGCCGATGCGACCTCTTCAAGCGTGTTGATTTGTAACAGCCTTGGTCAAGCGATCAGTCAGGCATTGATGTACGATGATAAACGGGCTCAGCCTCAAGCAAAAAAAATAGCTCAAGTCGCACCTATTAATTCAGCCGCGCGTGGGCCCAACAGTAGCTTGGCGAAACTCATGTGGTTAGCAGAGCAAACTAAACCACAAACCGATCATTTTATACAGCACCAAATTGACTGGTTAAATTTTCAGCTTTGTGGCGTGCAAAACATCACAGATGAAAACAATGCGCTTAAACTAGGCTACGATTCCATCAATCAGCTCTGGCCGCAATGGGTGAGCGAACTTTGCCCCTATGCATTGCCCAAGGTGGTGAGCGCCGGTTCGTTACTAGGCACAGTCAGCTCAAAGCTAGTAAAAAAATGGCAATTTCAAGCATCAACTCAGGTTTTCGCTGGCACAACTGACAGCATTGCAGCCTTTCTAGCCTCAGGCGCAAGCCAAGTGGGCGACGCTGTCACCGCACTTGGCTCGACACTCGCGATTAAACAACTCTCAAACACACCTTTATTTGCCTCTGAATATGGCATTTACAGTCATAAACTTAATCATAAATGGTTGGTTGGCGGTGCTTCAAATGCCGGAGGAGCCGTACTTTTAGCACACTTTAGCCTAGAAAAGCTTGAAGCGTTAATTCCACAATTAAATGTCCAACAACCTACCGGCTTAGCTTGTTACCCCCTCACCCACACGGGAGAGCGCTTTCCGATTGCCGACCCAAATTTAAAACCGATGATTCCCAAAACCGATTCAGATACTCAACGCCTTCAAGCCCTAATCGAAGGCTTAGTCGAGGTCGAATATCAAGCTTATGAAAAACTTGAAACTTTAGGTGCGCCCAAACTTAATCGACTATTTGCCGTAGGCGGCGGTACACGCAACCAGGCCTGGTGCCAGTTGCGCGCGTTGAGAATGCCCGCTACAATCGCTAAACCAATTTCACAGTCGGCCGCATTTGGCGTGACCCGTTTAATTGACCCTACTACTATTCAAGGAAATACCTTATGACGCTTGAGGATTTAATCGAAGCCCTAAATCGACACCCGGTTGATTTTAACCAAGTGATGGACGTAATCGATGCCGAATACACCTTCACCCCAACCGCATTCAAAAATGGTGAATTATTTAACGAAGCCGGAACCAATAACGGCTCATGCAAAATCTTTGCATTTGCGAAATTACATAAACTCTGCGAAACCGATACCTTAAATGCATTTGGGGACTTTTACACCCAAGACGTCCTACTCCACCCCGAAGGTGAAGATCATCAAAACATTCGAAACTTTGTAAAAACTGGCTGGCAAGGAATTGAATTTAAAGGACAAGCGTTAAAAAAGAAATAACCGAATAAAGAACCAAGCCTGGTAGAAGCACCAGGCCTGGTGGTATGGCGGGATTAGGATTGGTGAATGTGTTTTACCAGTGCTAAATCGAGGTAAGTTTGGCCGTTCGCATCGCCAGACAAGACTTGGAAAGCTTGATCCGGTTCGCCCATTTGATCCAATACTAACTCGGCTTCTGAGAAATCATCTTCCGCGGTATAACCATTAATCGTGATAATCGTTTTTAAGTTCGCAGCTTTGGATGACAAAATGCCATTGCGTGAGTCTTCAAATGCAATCGCTTGCTCTGGCTTTAAATTCATTTGCTGCAAGGCCCAATCATAAATATCGGGCGCGGGTTTTTTAGCCGGTACGATATCGCCTGCGGCAATGACTTCAAACCAGTTAATCGAAGCTTCACCCAGGGTATTTGACAGCAAAGCCGTCACGTTCTCAGGGGTCGTGGTGGTGGCGATGGCAATGCGCATTCCAGCATCACGTGCTTCATTAATTAAGCGCTCAACACCCGGACGCAATGGAATTTTACCTTCGGCCATCAGTTGCGTATAAAAATTGGTTTTAGAGGCATGTAAACCTTTAACAAACTCATCAAACTGAGCCGGTTTTGCAAAGTCAGTATTGAATTTATCTAGGTAAAATTTAATGCGCTCTTTGCCGCCAGTGACCGCTAACAACTCACCATATAAGGCTTCACTCCATTCCCAATCTAATCCGGCATCGGCAAAAGCCAAATTAAAGGCCACACGGTGCCCGTCTTTTTCGGTATCGGCCAAGGTTCCGTCAACATCAAACAATAAGGCTTCTAATGTAGCCATAAAATATTCCTCTATTTTGATTAAAACGCCCGGATTTTGCGTTAAAAACACCTTAAATTCAAGCTTTATTAATAGCTTGGCCGCTCTAAGCAGACAAATTGGAGATGGTTAAATTCGAATTTTTGCGTTTTTTTAAGCTTGTGGTGACGAAAAAAACCTGATATAAAACGTCGTCAAGTTTAAAAGTTGGCTTGGTTGCCGATGTAGATTAGAGGTCACCTCGATTAAACTTGATATAAAAATAAGAAAATTTGGAGAGTTCTATGGAACAGTCAAGCAGCTTTATTGAAGATTATCCTCCCTATGTTCCAGAGGAAGGTGAAGAATACATGAGCGCAAACATGAAAGCACATTTCCGCAACAAGCTTTTGGCTTGGAAAAAGCAATTAATTAATGAAGCGGAATCGACCGTAACACATTTGCGTAGTGACTCTTCTACCCCAGCCGATCCGAATGATCGAGCAACACAAGAAGAAGAATTTGCTTTGGAATTACGCACACGTGATCGTGAGCGCAAGTTAATTGCCAAAATTGATAAGTCGCTAAAAGAAATTGAAACTGGCGATTATGGTTATTGCAAAATCAGTGGTGACGAAATTGGTTTAGGCCGTATGGAAGCGCGCCCAACCGCTGATATGACAGTGGAAATGAAGCGTCAACAAGAGATTCGTGAAAAACAAGGCGTTGCATAACTCGCCTCATGACCTATGTTGGACGGTTTGCCCCGACCCCATCGGGGCCGCTTCATTTTGGCTCACTCATCGCCGCCACCGCTAGTTTTCTTGATGCGAAAGCAAACCAGGGACAATGGTTGCTCCGTATTGACGATCTTGATACCCCCAGAGTCGTGCCCGACTCGATTCCACAAATTCTGCATCAACTCGATGCGTTTGGTTTTGAATGGGATCAAACGGTTTTATACCAATCTCAATCTCACGCCCGCCATATTGAAGCTTTAGAGCAACTGATCCATCAACAGCAAGCTTTTTATTGCGACTGCACTCGTAAACAAATTTTTGCGCGTGACTCGGATGGTCTTTATAGCGGTTATTGTCGAGACCGGGGTTTGGCCGCTTCCGATCAATATGCAGTGCGCTTTAAATCCCCCGATCAAAATAGGCAACTGACCGACTTAATTCAAGGTCAACTGCATCTAAATCCGCTCAAGTCATTAGGCGATTTTGTATTAAAACGACGCGATGGTTATATCGGCTATCATTTAGCCTGTGCAACCGATGATTTAGCACAGGGCGTGACCCACGTAATTCGCGGCTCGGATTTATTACAAAGCAGCTTTGCCCAAACCCTAATTTGCCAAGCCTTGGCCAACCAATCCTTGCAATATGGTCATCATCCCGTGGCGGTCACATCACAACACATAAAGTACAGCAAATCGGCTCAGAGTCCGGCGATTGATGCTGATCAAGCGGTGCTGCAAATATGGCAGGTATTAGCCTTTTTAAATCAATCCCCGCCTCTAGAACTACAGCAAGCTTCATTAAATGAAATTTGGAGCTGGGCAATCCGCCACTGGCATTTACATAACATACCCGCAAAAGACATGATTGAAATATGAGCATCACCCAAGCAAACCAAGCCTTAATTCATTGGCTCAGCACACCGACGCACTTTTTAGAAGATAGCGAGCAAGTGCAGCGCATTGAAACTCATATTTCCTGTGTGTTTTTAACTGGAAAATTTGCTTATAAGCTAAAAAAACGTGTCAATTTTGGATTTTTAGATTTTACCGAGTTAGCCCAACGCCAACGTTTTTGCGAGCTGGAAGTCGAACTCAATCGCCGCACCGCTCCGCAGCTTTATTTAGGGGTTGTGCCGATTTATCAACACCCTAAACAGCCAGACCAAATCAGTTGGACACCACAACCAGGCCTGGTGGTAGTGGATTATCTGGTGAAGATGCATCAATTTGATCCAGAAAAAGTATTAAGCCGCTATTTATTGCATACCCCGCTTTCCGATATTCAAATTAGCCAACTGGCATCGGCCATCGCCCAACTTCACCAACAGGCAGAGGCCATTCCGGCGGGCGATTTTTTAGGCTCGCCCACTTGTGTGCTCGAACCCATGACCGATAACTTCCCTTCGTTAATGGCCTTATTAGATTGTCCGCACTTGAAAACTACCCAAGCCGATTTCGATTGCCAAACTTTACGAGACCGCCTCAATCAGTTAGCGCTTTGGACCACAAATCAACACACATTGCTGGCACCCATGATAGAACAACGCCAACAACAAGGCCATGTGCGTGCCTGTCATGGCGATTTGCACCTCGACAATATTACCCTGATTGATGATGAACCCGTGTTATTTGATGGCATCGAATTTAACGATCAATTTCGTTGGATTGATACCCTCAGTGACTTGGCGTTTTTATTGATTGATTTAGATTTTCGCAAAAAACCCGATTTGGCCTCAGCGATTTTGAACCGCTATTTACAACAAACCGGTGACTATGCAGGCCTGGTGCTTTTGCGTTTTTATCAAACCTATCGTGCGCTGGTGCGCGCAAAAATCACTGGCCTGCGTTACCAACAGCTCGAGCCAGAGTCGGCCGAAGCAGGTTATGTTTTAAACACCATGGTGGCCTATATCGATTTAGCCGAACACTATGCTTATTTACATAAAGCGAACCCCACCTTATTTATTATGCAAGGTGTATCCGGCTCAGGCAAAAGTTACTACGCCGAACAAATTCATCAGCAACTCGGTGCCTTAGTTATTAGCTCGGATCGCGAACGCAAACGCCTCTACGGAATTCAAACAACTACCCGCGTGACCGACGCCGAAAAATCGGTACTCTATAGCCCGCATATGAACCAGGCGACTCATCAAGCTTTATACCAGGCCTGCCAATCGGCTTTACAATCCGGATTAAGCGTGGTGGCCGATGCGACCTTTTTGCAGACCAAACACCGCGCACGGTTTATTGAGATGGCTGAGTCGGCTCAACACCCTTATTTAATTATCAGCTTAGAACCGGATGCGAGCTTAGCCGAGCAACGCATTGCCGAACGCGCCCTGCATAATCAAGACCCTTCCGATGCCGATACTGAGGTGATGCGTCGCCAACTTAGCCAGTTTGAAGCACCTTTAGCGAGTGAACATGCCATTAGCATTAAAATGGGCGATGTGTTACCACAACTCAAGGATTATCTAACTCAGCCGATAACGCCTTTAGTTAAAGAAATCACCGGATAAATCGCATGTTTTTAAATCGATTAAAATGGGCATTCGCATTCAAGCTTTTATCGCTGGGCTTGTTCACACTCCCTGTCGTCGCCCTCGCCCAAACGCCGCCTCAACAAGCCGAATTATTAGGCATTAAACTAACCGAAGCTGATATGAACTCAGTGCGGGTGCATTTACGCAACCTGGGTGGTTTTAAACAAGATCGGGCCACCGCGGATCATCGAAACATGGACAAGTTTTTTGCCTACTCGAACTTGCGCGATAGTTATTATGTGCAATTTCGCTATGACGCCAATGGCAAAGTGGTTTCTGCTAAACGTCTTTTACGCCGATCTGGTACTCACTTTAATAACGATTACCGTGACTTAGAGACCCAACAGGTCGCACGCCAATTGATTGAGGTTTATGGCCAGCCTAACCAGGTAATTCGCAAGAGTTTAAACGGTTTACCCAGCTATGCTTCATTTGTTTGGCAAGATGACGCAATGCGCATTACGATAGACCGTGTCGGCAGCGATCGATATGCCCCCATTTTTATTGAATATGAAGTCAACACCGACCCTTATATCGCCAAACAAGAAGACTCAGATAACACACCCTTAAATAACGCTTTTTAAAGCTAAATAATCAGTTTTAAATACTGAAAAATCAAAGCGTTAAGCAGAGCTTTGCTTTGCAAACTAAAAGCGTTAAGATAAACAATGTACCGGTTAAATAAAAGGACATGAAATGAATATTTCTGGATCGGCTATGAACAATGCCTACACCGGCATTCAAACTGGGTTTAAAAACCTAGAGTTAAACAGTCAAAAAATTGCCAGCCCTAATGTGGTCGATAAAGCGGAACCCTTGATTATGCATAAACTGGATGCCAACTTGGTTGAAACGAATGCCAAAGTCATTAAGACCAGTGATGAAATGCTCGGCAGCTTAATTGATGTCATGGCTTAAGCCACTAGACAAGTCTAACCACCTAAGTTAACCCAACCTAATTAACCCACCTAAAGCGGGATCGCAAGCACCAGGCCTGGTGCTTAACTCTTCAAGTTACTATAAATCCTTATTAACGATGATCATCACGCGAGTCGTCGCGGTCTTTTTCGTTCATACGTTCTAAGGCTTGCATGACCTTGGCATTAAAGCTGCCATCCGGGAACTCACCATGTTCATCGGCCTCGCCCATCGGCAAATTACTAAATAAGGCTAAACCTTCATCGACATGGCTAATCGCAAAAATATGGAATTCACCACGCTCAACCGCTAAACGCACTTCATCATTTAACATTAAATGACGTGCATTCGCTTCCGGAATCACCACCCCTTGCTGACCGGTTAAACCACGCGCGGCGCAAACTTTGTAGAAACCTTCGATTTTTTCATTAATTCCGCCAACAGGTTGGATTTCACCAAACTGGTTAACCGAACCGGTCACGGCTAAATCTTGACGCATCGGCACTTGCGCGATCGCCGACAAGAGTGCATATAACTCGGCCGAAGACGCGCTGTCGCCTTCTATGCCTTCGTAACTTTGCTCGATGACGATTGAAGCACTAAAGCCTAATGCACGATAACGCATATAGCGTCCACGCACATAACCCGACAAAATTAACATGCCCTTAGAGTGAATCGGGCCGGCCATTTCAATTTCACGCTCAATATCCACTACACCTTCATCACCCGCTGAAGCTTGTGAGGTAATACGAACCGGCTGACCAAATGACTGACGGCCGACGGTTAAAACGGTCAAACCGTTCACCTGCCCGACATGTTCACCTTGCATTGAAATCAAGACCTGCTGCTCAACAATCGCGCGGTGGTAATATTCTTCCATTAAGCCGGTGTGGAATTCGTGCTGTGCAAGCGTTGATTCAATGGTTTCGCGGGTGACTTTGTCTTCGTTATTGGCTCGTGCAAACGCATTCGCTTCCGCCAACACATCGCGCAAAATCGCTTTGTTGGTGTAAAGCCGATTTTCGTCTTCGGCCATGCGTGACGCATATTCAATCAAACGCTCAAAGGCCGACAAATCAACGGGCAAGTCATCCCAAGATTCAATCTCACTGGCTAACTGTTGAGCCAAAGCCAGCTCATGATCCGGTGTGCGCTCTAGCTCAACCTCAAACTCAACCTGCACTTTAAACAAACGGCCAAACTGGGCGTCAATTTCTTGCAAGGCATAAAAATGCGCCGACTGCCCCACTAACACCAGGGTTAATCCCAATGGAAAATCAGGTAAATGATAAGGCACCACACTATTTGAGGACGGAATTTCAAAACTAAGTTGGCGCGACATCAACGAAGCTTTTAAGCTCGACCAAATCTCAGGGTCCTTTAAAATCGCTTGGATACTCAAAATTAAATAACCACCATTTGCCTTTTGCAGCAAACCAGCTTGATGATTCATCGCCAAACTTAATGTGTCACCTGAGCTATGTGAACTGGCTGTATTAATCGCATAACCAAACAATTTTGGCAGGGTTGCGTTTTGCTCATAAATGACGGGCGCATGTTTTAAACCGCGATGATCAACCAATAAATTCACGCCAAATTGACTCATGCCCTGCTGCTCGGCCAAAATCTCATCCATCGTCATTTGTGCCGAACCACTGGTTGTAACTTGGTCAGCTGTTTGATCCCAGAACAAATGCAACTTAGCGACCACGGCCTGCTCAAGCTCATCTAAATACTGGTTTACCTCGTCATTTACGCCAAAGTCTTTTTTCAAATTAAGAATTAACGGTTCAATGTGTTCACTTGCCACCTGTGTATTTAATTGTTTACCCGCGTCCATAAATTCATGTTGAATGGTTGGGAAACGAGTTAAACCTTCATTCAGCGCCGCCTCGACCTTATCCAACGCATCGGTAAAATGTTTTTGAACCTTGTCATCTAACGATTTAAGTTCGCTCAAACGCATTTTTTCGCCATCAACAATCGCGTGCAAGACAAAATTATTTTCGGTTTGCTGAACATCAACCCCCAAGGATTCCGCCAACTCAAAGGCCGGCGCTAAAACTTCTTCTTGGCGCGCACTGAGTTTGCGCTCCAATTGTTGCGAACGTAGCTGATAAGCGTGGCCATCAAACACCACCGGCAATTGATTTTTAAGCTGGGTAATAAAGCTTTCAATCGCGGCCTTAAAACGATGTCCCTGGCCGGCTGGAAAATACAGGTATTTGGTTTTTGGGCTTTCTTTAAAGTCTGAAACCAGCGCAACATCATCGGGCATTGGCTTATTTTCGGCGGCTTTCATCAGCATGGCTTTGGTCATACCAATACGACCGACGCCGGGCTCACCCATAATAAAAATGTGATTGTGATTCCGCTTTAAATGCAGACCAAAATTTAAAGACTGATAAGCACGCGGATGAAAACGCTGCATAAAGTTATAAATATCAGATGACTGACTGGCAAAAGCGTTTGAATCAATACGAGTGAAGCGATAAAGCTGATCTGAAGAAAGTTTGCGCATAGTTATTCCGAAAAAACCAAAAACAACCAGGGAACAGGCGTGCCCTGGTACTCAAAAACCTGAAGGTAATAATGTAAATTAAGCGTGCTCTACATTTGATCGTGGTGTGGGTTAGCACGAATTCGATGCAAACTCACATCCGCGCCTTCATATTCCTGCTCAGGCGTTAAACGAATGCCGATAAACAGTTTGATTAAACCATATACCAGCAACCCGCCAATAACCGCTAAGCTCAAACCCAGTAAGGTTCCAATTATTTGTGAAAAGATTGATACACCGCCTAAACCACCCAAAGCCGCTGAACCAAATATACCGGCGGCAATCGCACCCCACGCGCCACACAAACCATGCAAAGGCCACACACCCAATACATCATCAATTTTCAAACGTTGCTGTGTCCAAACAAAGGCTTTTACAAACAGCGCGCCTGCAATTAAACCGGTCGCCAACGCGCCCAATGGATGCATGACATCTGAACCGGCACAAATCGCCACCAGACCAGCTAATGGCCCGTTATGTACAAAGCCAGGATCTTGTTTGCCAATAAAGGTTGCCGCTAAAATGCCGCCCACCATCGCCATTAACGAGTTCACCGCTACCAGACCTTGAATACCCGCCACGGATTGCGCCGACATCACGTTAAAGCCAAACCAGCCTACCGTTAAAATCCAAGCACCTAAAGCTAAAAATGGAATGCTAGACGGTGGATGCGCATTTTTAAGTTGGCCTTGGCGATCATAACGGCCTAAACGCGCGCCTAGTAACAGCACCGCCACTAAAGCAATCCAACCACCCACACCATGCACCACCACCGAACCGGCAAAGTCATGGAATGGCGCGCCAAACTGAGCTTCTAACCAAGCTTGTATACCCCAATTGCCATTCCAAGCAATACCTTCAAAGGTGGGGTAAATCAGTGCCACAATAAAAAACGTTGCCAATAATTGCGGATAAAAACGCGCTCTTTCCGCGATACCGCCCGACACGATGGCTGGAATCGCCGCCGCAAAGGTCATTAAAAAGAAAAATTTAACCAAGTCATAACCCGACTTTTCGGTCATCGCCTGTGTTAATTGGTTCTCCAGGTTAAAGCCTAAAAATACGCCATAAGCTAAACCATAACCAATAAAGAAGTAAGCGATGGTCGAGACCCCCAGGTCGCTCATAATTTTTACCAGTGCGTTTACTTGGTTTTTATGTTGCACGGTGCCCACTTCTAAAAAAGCAAAACCAGCATGCATAAATAACACTAAAATAGCGCCTAATAATACAAATAAAACATCTAAGCTGGCAATCATCGGATCCATGGCGTTTACTCACAATAAATGAATAGATTAAAGCCGCAATTGTACCAAATATGACCTCCTCCCAAACAGAAATCACCACACCACTGCAAAAGCTGGAAGATGCACGCTTTAATCAAGCCGGTATCGAAGTGTGGATGAAACGTGATGATCTTAACCATCCGCTAATTCAAGGCAACAAATGGCATAAGCTACGTTTAAACCTTGAGCAAGCCGAACAGCAAGGTCTAACTCAGTTAATCACCTTTGGCGGCGCTTACTCCAATCATATTGCGGCCACGGCGGCAGCTTGCTATGAGCGAGGTTGGTCAAGTATCGGGTTTATTCGGGGCGATGAACTGGCGCATAACCACCAGGCCTGGTCGCCTACCTTAAAACAAGCCCAGCAACATGGTATGCATTTTGAATTTTTAGACCGCCAGACTTATCGTTTACGCCATCACCAGGCCTGGTTGCAGCAATTGCAACTCAGATTTCCGCAGGCTTACATTCTGCCCGAAGGTGGCAGTAATGAACTCGCGGTAGCCGGATTTGAAAGTGTGATTACTCAGCTAAATCAACAGTGTAAAGATTGGACCGATTTATTTTGTGCGGTTGGCACCGGAGGCAGCCTGGCTGGTTTGGCAAAATATGCTTCGCCTAAGCAAAAAGTTTGGGGGGTGGCCAGCTTAAAAAAGGCTGAATATCTGAAACCTAAAATTGAAACTTGGATCGGGGATTTAAAGCAAAACTGGCATTTATTAACCGAGTTTCATGGCGGCGGCTATGCAAAGTCGAATGCCGAAATAGTGTTAAAAACCAATCAGTTCGAATCACAATTTCAAATTCCACTTGATCCTGTTTACACGGCTAAAATGGTCTGGGCTTTTAACAATCTACTTGAACAAAACCAGTTTAAAGCCGGCCAAAAAATTGTGCTTTATCACAGCGGTGGTTTACAGGGTTGTGCGAACTAAAGTGGCCAAAAAATTGGCATTAACACCATCGTGACGACAAACATCATCAACATTAAAGGCAAACCAATTTTAAAGTAATCAATAAACCGATAACCACCCGGCCCCATCACTAAAGTATTGGCCGGATGTGATACTGGACTCGCCAAACCGGTCGCAGCTAATGCCACCACCATCATCACACTGGCGGCGGAAATATCCAATTGCGCACTTAGGGTTAATGCAATCGGTGCCATAATCAACACCAAGGCCGCCCCCGGAATCACCAGTATGCCCATTGCCGTCATTAAATACAGCCCCGCTACCACCAACCAAGGACTTTCTTCACCCAGCAAACTCAATAATCCGTTAGCGAGATAAGTCGCCGCACCGGACTGATCCATTGCCATGCCTAATGGCAACATACCGGCAATCAGAAAAATCGAGCGCCATTCAATCGCACGATAGGCTTGCTCCATATTTAAGCAACGCAACAACACCATTAAACTCGCCCCCGCAACCGCCGCAATATAAATCGGCAACCAACCGAACAACACAGCGACTACCACAAATAACATTAATAACGCCGCGATAGGGGCTTTACTGGCATCCATAGGTTTGGTTTGAATCGGGTTGAGAATAATCAAATCCGCATTATCATTCAGTTTAGCTAAATTGGGTTTAGGCCCGACAATCAATATCGCATCCCCCGCTTGTAATCGCATCACATCCAAACCGGAGCGATAAGCTTCACCGCCCCGCCAAACCGCGGCGATTTGCACTTGGTAACGTTCATCAAGGTCGAGTTCTTTCACCTGCTTACCCACTAATTTGCCATGCGGATGCAAGGTCGCTTCTATAAGCTCTAACTCACCTTTATCAAACACATCCAAATAAGGCGAAATATCGTCCAGGCGTTCGAGCTGTTGCAAGCCACGCAACCGATCCATATCTTCTTCGCGTCCTTGGATCAATAACAAGTCCCCTTGCTGCACCACTTCATCATCGTTAGGTGCGGCTAAAACCTTACCGGCTCGAAACAAGCCCATTAAACGGAAATCAAACGCTTCACCGATGCGGTTCTGCGCCAGACTATTGCCAATCAAACCCGATTCTTCCGGCACCCGTAACACAAACAGGCGTTCATCCAAGTTATAAATCTCTTGCACTTGATCCAAACTAATTGAATGACAATCACTAAACTCCTCTTCGTGTTTAGCCAGCTGTTCAATTTTTTCTGATGAACCTTGAACTAATAAATGGTAACCCGCCTGAATCGGCATATCGGATAAATAAGTACGACGCACCAGGCCTGGTCGTCGAATCGCCAACAGGCTTAAGTCATAAACTTGGCGAAAATCTTGATGCCTGAGTGTTTTGCCAATTAAGCTCGAGGTTTCAGCGATCACCACCTCAGCCCATTGGTTTTGTTCGAGCAAATATTGATGTAAAACCGGAGATTGGCGTTCAATTTTGAGCTGACTCCAGCTGCGTAGCAACTCAAAGCGATCGGATCGACCTTGGGTCAGCACAATATCTCCGCCTTTTAATTGGGTGGATTTAAGCGGCAAAGCCTGAGTTTGGCCATCGCGAATCCGCGCCACTACCATTAACCCCGCACTGGTCACCAAACCCGATTGGGCAATACTGCGCCCTTCCAACAAAGAATCGTCCGGCACACGCAAGGCAAAAATACGCTCTTGCAAGCCATAAGCCGCACGCAAATCCTTCTGGCTATTTTGCTCGGTGGTTTTGTCTTGTTTAGGTAATAGATGCCGACCAATCAACGCGACAAACACAATGGCGATCAATAAAATGGGCAACCCAATATAAGCAAAATCAAAAAAGCCAAACCCCGATCCGGTTGCATCTTCCAACGCCATACTCGCCAATAGGTTAGATGGTTTACCCACTAAGGTCATTAATCCACCCAACAAACTACCAAACGCTAACGGAATTAATAACTTTGATGCCGAAATGCCGGTGCGTCTGGCGACTTCAACCACCACTGGCAGCATCAGCGCGGCGACACCCGTGTTATTCATAAATGCCGACAAGGCGCCCGAAACCAACATTAAAATCACGATAATACGAACTTCGCTAGGACCGGCAACTTGCATCATTTGCCGCCCCAGTCGATCCGCAAAGCCGGTATAAGCTAAACCGGCACTCATAATAAACATCGCCCAAATCGTGACCACGGCCGGATTACTAAAACCACTCACCGCTTGTTCTGGCGAAACAAGGTCAAACACTGCCAAACTCACCAACACCAATAACGCCACTAAGTCCATGCGCAGCCACTCGGTGACAAAAAACACCAAGCTGGCTAACAAAATGATCAAAACCAAGGCGATATCAAAGGTCACAAGTGACAAACTCCTCTAAGCCAAGCATTTAAAGTGGCCAAACCCATAACAACATTGGAATACTCACCAGTACAACTAAAATTTCAATTGGCAACCCTAAACGCCAATAATCACCGAAACGAAAACCACCTGGGCCAATAATTAAGGTGTTATTTTGATGTCCAATTGGTGTTAAAAAAGCGCAAGAAGCGCCAATGGCAACCGCCATCAAAAATGGGTCGGCATTTACACCCAATGCCGAAGAAGTGCCGACGGCTATTGGACACATAACGGCTGCAGTTGCAGCATTATTCATAACATCCGACAAAAACATCGTCACAATTAAAATGACAGCTAACGCAACAACATGATGGCCTTGTGCCACATTTTGCAATAAAAATTCGGCGATTAAAGTGGCCGTTCCGGTTGATTGCATGGCCCCCGCTACAGGAATTAACGCCGCTAACAATACAATAATTGGCCAATCAATCGCTTTATAAACGGAAGTCGGTGGAACCGTACGAACCAACATTGACACCAATACCGCGCCAGCAAACGCAATCGAGGTAGGAAAAATACCGAAGGCCGCAATGCCCACCGCGCCTATTAAAATAGCGGTTGCCATTAACGCTTTGCGTTTATCTGGAATACGCAACTCGCGTTCAGCCAACGGCACACAACCATAATCAGCCGCAAACTCAGTTAAGGTTTCAGATGGGCCTTGCATCAATAATAAATCGCCCGGCCGCATTCGTAGCGTTCTCAAGCGTGCGCTGGATCGCGCACCATCTCGAGATACGGCTAATAAATTTAAACCATAACGGGTACGTAACTGAATATCTCTTGCTGAACGACCAACAATTTCTGAGTCACTGCGCACAACGAACTCCATCAACACCGTATCATCCGTAGGATCGGCTTTATCCGTTTCCTCTATGTCTTCTTCATCTTTTTTATCGAGTTTTGCTTGTTCTCTTTGACTGGATTGCCCGGACCTTAATGATTTTTCAGTTTCGGATTTTACTTTTTCTTCTTTCACGTCTTCACTTGAGGAGCCAGACTCCTCCAACTTAAGTCCCAAGTTTGATAACACGGAAGCCAAGGAATCCACATCCGCCTCAATAACTAGAATATCTCTAGCCTTGACCACTCGTTGTGAACCTGGTGCATTGATGCGTACATCATTTCGCACCATCGCAATAATTTGCGCATTGGCTTCATCTAAAATGGATTCAACTTCTCGCAACCTTAATCCCACGGCTTTAGTGTCTTCAGGCACGCGTACTTCGGTTAAATAAGCGCCGGTTTCAAACTCAGTGACACCGCGCTGTTTGCGCGCCGGAACAAAACGCCACCCCACTAACACAATAAATAAAATTCCGACCAACGCTACCGTAACGCCGACTGGCGCAAAATCAAACATGCCAAAGCCATCAAAGCCGTTTTCCACCCGAAAACCTGACACTATTAAGTTTGGCGGCGTACCGATTAAGGTGGTCATGCCACCTAAAATCGTACCAAAAGCGAGCGGCATTAAAATCTGGCCGGGGGGCAACTCTAAACGCGCCGCCAGTTGGATCGCCACCGGCATCAACAAGGCCATCGCGCCGACATTATTCATAAAACCGGACAACAAAGCACCAATACCAACCAGCGCAGTTAAACTCAAAATTTTTCCGGCATTTTTGGGCATCGCATGATGAGTCAATACATCGACGGCTCCCGAGTTCTGCAAACCTCGGCTTAATACCAACACACAGGCCACCGTAATGACAGCTGGATGCGCAAAACCCAAGAAAGCATCCTCTGGTGCTACCAAGCCCGCTAACACACAAGCCATCAAAGCCATCGCGGCCACGACATCATGACGCCAACGCCCCCACACAAACAACACCATGGTGACGGCTAAAATAAATAAAATTAGGAATTGATCTTGGGTCATGCAGGCGCATCCATCAAGAGAGAATCAGAAGAGAAACCCCGAAATGCAGACAAATCGGGGTTATTTAAGTCATTTACAAATACTTCAATTAAGCATTAAGACAAATTTAAAAGGTCAAAATATAATCCACTACGCGGTTAATTTCTTCATCGGTCATCGCTGAAACCATGGGGGCCATCATCGCTGTCATAGGTCCAACTTGCTCACCAGCACGGTAGGTTTTAATGCGATCCACCAAAAACTCTTTGGTTTTACCGCTTAATTGTGGCCCGACACCACCGGCTCCGGTTGCGCCATGACAACCAATACAAGTGGCATATAAGGATTCACCTGAAGCGACAGCGACGGTGGTATCCTCTACATCCACTTCGGCTGGTTTTTCAACAATCGGTGCTTCTGCTATTTTAGATTCTGTTTCAGCCGCTGGCGCTTCGGCGGTTTCGGTTGA
Organism: Thiomicrospira sp.; assembly: GCF_036568485.1. GTDB lineage: Bacteria > Pseudomonadota > Gammaproteobacteria > Thiomicrospirales > Thiomicrospiraceae > Thiomicrospira. The sequence continues at coordinate 10,697 of NZ_DATCSL010000127.1, read as the reverse complement.
TTCTTGTGGGGCTGGCGCGGATTCAACACGTTGATCCAAACTCGGGGTTTGAGGCTCAGGCTGTTTGGTGACTTCGCGCGTATCCATTCCTGAACTCGAACTTGAATCTGTATCAGATGAATCACTACACGCAATAAATAAACTCGCGCTGCTTACCAACATAACCGTCATAATTGTTTTGAACTGCATGACAACCCTCCTTAGGTAAAAAGTCGGTTTCATTATGGCATGATTTAAATCACTTTAAAAATAATTAAAGTGACTTGATCAATTTCTGCAAACGCTCGACAGAAACCGGCTTGAGGGTTTTCATTGGCTGAGAAAACAACGAGATGCGCAACTCTTCCAACATCCAACGCAACTCAATGAAATCGGGGGTTAATCTTAGTGATTCATGGGTTTTCAATTCGTTAAAGTCATTTAGCAAACTTTGCATTTGTCTTTGAACCTGCTGATCTTTTTGCGGGTCCAAATCGAGTTTTTCCAACCGAATCTGCAAGGCTTTTAAATAACGTGGAATTTGTGCCAACCAAATATCAGGCGTATCCAACACAAAATTCAGGTTCACCAAATCATCCAACTGGGTTTTGATGTCGTCTAGCGATGCCAACCAACGTGGATTCAATTTGCCTTTAATCTGTTTCGCCAAACTCTGGTGATTTTGTAAAATCTCACTCACTAAGCTCGCAATCGCTTGCGCTTCTTTCACCCAGTTGGTTTGTAAACAAGTTACCGCGGCTTCATACGCGACTTGGGTGCGAATCGTTTGGGGTTCGGGCACTAATCGACGTAACGCCTTTTCAATCACCTGTTCGGTTAAATGTGCGCAACTGCCATAAGGCGCAAAACACAAACAAGCTTGTTTTAACGCCAAGTGTTTCTGCAAGTATTTATGTTTATCTTTTAACTGGTTCTTTAATAAAAACCACACCGCATAACCGTGTTGTTTTTGCGCCAAACGTTCATCGCCACTGCGGGTTAAAAACACCTGATCTTTCTCAAGCACCAGGCCTGGATAAGCCATAAGATTTTTGCCTTGAGACTTAATCGATTCTTCCTGCGCCAAATCGCCAAAATCCCATTCGGTAATAGCCTGTTTGGGTTCGGTTTGGGTTTGCTGAATTTGTGCTTCCACCAAATGTTGATAACGCGATTTCAGCTCATCCAAATCAGCACTTTCGGCCAAACATTTGCCTTTATCATCCAACAACTGAAACCAAGGTCTTAAATGCGCGGGTAAATCCACCGCACCAAAATCCGTCACGCGGACTTTTTGATTGGCTTGGCGATTTAAGGCCGTAATCATTTGTGGTACGAACTCACCTTGGCTTTCATCAATTTGCGACTGCACGCGTTCTGCCACTGCGGGTGCGGGCACAAACTGTTTACGAAGTTGTTTAGGCAAGGCTTTGATATAACAGGTGATCTTTTCTTTTAAAAAGCCCGGCGTTAACCATTCAAACTGCTCAGCATTAACCAAATTCAAACCCGCCAACGGAATCTTAAACACCACGCCGTCTTGTTGCTGACCCGGTTCAAACCGATAATCCAACTGTAGTGGAATGCGCTGACTAAGCTGAATTTGGTCAGGAAAATCCTGCTCATACTGGCTGTCCAAATCTTGTTTTAACAACAAAGATTCAGTGAGTTTTAAGCTATCCTGAGTTTTGGCATCGGCTTTCTTAAGCCAGGTTTCTAACGCCGGTTGGTTGTAGATATGTTCGGGTAAACGCTCTTCATAAAATGCCTGCAACACGGTTTCGTCCACCAAAAAATCCGGCCGTCTTAACTTTTGTTCGTAACGCTCAATCTGTTTAATTAACTCTAAGTTATGCAGATAAAACGCCGCGCGCGTATTCACCTCGGTTTGCGCCAAAGCTCGAATAAAAATGCCGCGCGATTCTTTCGGATTAATCGGCCCATAATTACAAGCTCGACGATTCACAATCGGCAAACCATATAACGTCACCGACTCGTACGCTGCCACCTGCCCGCGTTTCTTTTGCCAATGCGGATCAGCGTAACTGCGTTTGATTAAATGCGGCGCTAACTGCTCAACCCAATGCACATCAATTTCCGCATTGGTGCGTGCATATAACTTGCTGGTTTCGACCATTTCCGCCGACATCACCCATTTGGGTTTGCGTTTAAACAACACCGAACTCGGATGAAGAAACAACTTAGTGCCACGCGCGCCCATATAAGCGTTTTCGTCGTCGCGCATCATCACCTGCCCCAACAAACCGGCCAATAATGAACGATGCACATTGATGCCGTGTAAATCACTCAGACGTTCTAGGGTTTGACCGTTTTCGGTCACCTCTTCGTACAAATGCAACTCACCAACTTTTAAACCAATCGACTTTAAGCTGACTTTTAACTGATGATACAAATCGTGCCATTCACGCAAGCGCAAATACGACAGGTAATTGGTTTTGCAAAGTTTGCGCAGTTTGTTTTGGCTGAGGTGACGTTGCTGATGTTCATAAAACCGCCACAGGTTTAGGAAAAACAGAAAATCCGAACGCGCATCTTCAAACGCCTTGTGGGCTTTACGTGCGGCTTGCATAGTTTGTTCGTTCATATCACGCGGGTCTTGAATACTAATCGCCGCCGCGATAATCAATACTTCCGCCAACACATTGTTTTTATCCGCTTCCAGCACCATCTTGGCGATACGTGGTTCCAGCGGCAAACGCGCTAAATCTCGACCCGATTCGGTTAAACGTTTTTTATCATCCAGTGCGCCAATTTCCATCAGCTGACGATAACCATCGTTGACGGCTTTTTCTAATGGCGGTTCGATAAACGGAAACTGCTCAACTTTTCCGAGCTTAAGTTGCGCCATATTTAACAGCACCGAACTTAACGAGGTGCGATGAATTTCCGGATCGGTAAATTCAGGGCGCGAATTAAAATCATCTTCGGCATACAAACGAATACAAATACCATCGGCGACACGACCACAGCGGCCTTTACGTTGATTAGCCGAAGCTTGCGAGATTTTCTCGACTGGCAAACGCTGCACTTTAGAGCGCACACTGTAGCGACTGATACGCACCAGGCCTGGATCAACCACATAACGAATCCCCGGCACGGTAAGCGAGGTTTCCGCCACGTTAGTAGATAAAATAATCCGACGTTTGGGTGAGGTTTGAAAAACCTTATTTTGTTCCGACACCGACAAACGCGCATAAAGCGGAATCACATCGGTATTTTTGAGGTTTTGTTTACGCAAAGCTTCGGCGGTTTCTTTAATGTCGCGCTCACCTACCTGAAACACCAATACATCGCCGTGCGGGTCATGTTCGGCCAATTCTTCCAGCGCATCAATAATGCCGCTGGTTAAATCCTGCTCAATCACCGTACCATCGTCCATTTCCACCTGACCTAATGGACGATAACGCGTTTCAACCGGATAAGTCCGCCCCGACACCTCAACAATCGGCACTACCAGGCCTGGTTGTTTAAAATGTTCGGCAAAACGCGCGGTATCAATGGTGGCGGAAGTGATAATGACTTTTAAATCAGGTCGTTTAGGTAACAGCTTTTTTAGGATACCAAGCAGGAAATCGATATTGATACTGCGCTCGTGCGCCTCATCAATAATAATCGTATCGTATTGGCTTAAAAAACGATCGTTCTGAATCTCCGCCAGCAAAATACCGTCGGTCATCACCTTTATTAAACTGGTTTCGTGCACCTGATCATGAAAACGCACCTGGTAACCCACCAGCTCACCCAGCGATGAACCGAGCTCTTCCGCCAAACGCTCAGCGACACTGCGCGCCGCCAAACGACGCGGTTGCGTACAACCAATGCGCCCCAGCACACCACGCCCCGCCTCTAAACAAAGCTTAGGAATCTGAGTGGTTTTACCCGAGCCGGTTTCACCCGCAATCACCACCACTTGATGCTGGCTAATCAAATCCACCAACTCAGCGCGCCGCCCCACCACCGGCAAAGCTAAATCATATTCAATGTTCGGCACCAACGCTTTGCGCGCTTGCACCTTATCTATCGACCTTTGCAAACGCCCACACCAAGACAACCAGGCCTGGTGGTTATTCTGATCAAGTTTAGACAAGTCCAACTGATCCAAATCCCGTTTCAAACTAAACTGATCACGGCTCTGGGCTTGAGCAATAGAAGATTGAAGCAAAGATTTATCGCGAGGAAATTCAGACATCAATTAAGCGTTACCAGAAATTAAACAATTAAATAGCCGCCTATTTTACCTGATCAAACCATTAACTTTGGGGGGCATTTGTAACAAAACACCTAAACCTGCCTTGAGAAACATCAGGCACCCAATCACCAGGCCTGGTTGTTGGTTGAGCTGTTCAAATGGAGACCCTTCGCTTTGCTCAGGGTGACAGAATAGGTATTTTTTTGTGGTGAAATGAAGGTTGATGCGTGGCTTTGCTATTATTAGGAAAGCCACGTTGTTTGCAGGTAAAACTTGGCTAGTTTTGCTCTTTATCGCCAACCACGGCTTTTAGCTTGGCTAGCTCAAATTGGGTTTGTTCGGTATCTAAACCAAGCTCGCGCATTGTGGCTTCTAGCTGTTCTTTTTCGGATTTTAAATCGATCAAACCGCTGGTGTTTTGCTCGAAGGTGTACATTTGGGTGATGCCTAGGTGATAAAAACGCAAAACCTTCATCGCCTCGGTATCGCCCGCTTCTACCTTTTCTTGCAAAGGTCGCATTGCATTGGTGATGTGCATTAGGCTGCGTTTTAATTGCCAGCCGTACATCGCCTCTTTCATCCAGGCCTGGTGCTTGAAAAACTTGGCGGTAATCCAAAAAACAAGCCCTAAACCAATCAATGCGCCCATGATTTGCAGGGTCAACAAATTATGCGGGTTTTCGCCAAATAAGCTGGGGAAAAAGTACGAGGTTAAGAAACCAATAACAATAAACAACGCCATTACACGCAGCGTAGCGTTGCGGGTTTTTACGCGATATTGATGTGGATCAATCTCTTTTATTTCAAACATTTAAACAGCCTTGCATTGTGTCTGCATTTTAAGTCGAGCCCATAAGCTCTGAAAAACCTTACCCAGTTTATTCAACCGAAATGATCTCGACTTTGTAATCCAAGGTTTTGCCCGCTAGTGGGTGGTTGCCGTCTAGGTAAACTTTGTCGCCATCAATTTTGGTGATGCGGAAATTGATTGGGTTGCCTTCTGGGTCAACCGTTTCCACCACATTGCCCTCGACTAACTCAACGTTGTCGTCAAAGTTTTCTGGGCTGGCGATGACCATTAAATCGTCGGCTTCATAACCGTAAGCTTTTTCTGGCGAGATGGTGACTTTGGCTTCAAAACCTGGCTCTTCGCCTTCTAAAAACTCTTCCAAGCCTTCAATAATTTCTTCTTCACCCTGGATATAAACCACCGGTGCGACATCGTAGGTCGAATCTAGCAATTCGCCTTTGTTATCACGCAGTTCATAATGAAACGTAACTTTTGCGCCTTTCTTCACTCGCATCGGGTATTCCTCAATTTTAAAAGTGATAAAATGAGGCTTATTTTAAACCAAGAGACGGTTATGCGTCAGATAATCTTAGATACCGAAACCACGGGCATCGATCCCAAACAAGGCCACCGCATTATTGAAATCGGCTGTGTTGAGCTGTTGGATCGCAAATTAACCCACCAACATTACCACCAATATATTCAACCCGAACGCGAGGTGGAAGAAGAAGCGATTGGTGTGCACGGTATTACAAATGAGTTTTTGACCGACAAACCCAAGTTTGCTGAGGTGGTCGAGGCGTTTATGCAGTTTGTGCAAGGCGCAGAATTGGTGATTCACAACGCGCCGTTTGACGTGTGTTTTATCAACCATGAGCTGTCTTTATTAAAAGACAACCCTTGGGGCAAAATAGAAGACCACTGCAAAATCACCGACACCTTAAAAATGGCACGCCAAACCTATCCGGGTCAGCGTAATTCGTTGGATGCTTTGTGCAAGCGTTTAGGCGTGGATAACTCAGGTCGAGAATTGCACGGCGCCCTTCTCGATTCCGAGATTCTGGCAGATGTGTATTTAATGATGACCGGCGGCCAAGTCAGCCTGAAACTAGCGCACGATCACGGCGGCGCATCCGGCAATCGTTGGACTCGCAAAACCCGCGACCAACGTGGCGCGCTTAAAGTGTTGGAACCCTCGCAAGAAGAAATGGCTGCGCACCAAGCTTATTTAGCCAAAATGTTTAAAGACCAAGAAAACCCGCCTGTTTGGTAAGCTAAACCTTATCGCCAGCAGGCGCTACCGAAAAACCCAACTCAACTCTAGTTCGCAAAGCGAGGCCTTGACTCGAATGCTACAAAAAAAACTCCAAGCCAGCCATATTGTATTTATATTAATTTTATTACTGGTTGTGAGTTGGATCGCAAGCGGCATGCTGGGCTCAAACAATCACCCTCAATCTATCGATGAAGAACCTAATCTGCCTACGATTGCCGCGAGTTGGAGTGAAGCCCAATCTATTCATCGTAAATTGGTGATTTATGGCGATGCTCAACCGATTCAGGTTTCCATCGTCAGAGCGCGTACCGATGGTTTGGTTGAAGATATCGTAGGTGTCGGCCAAACGGTTCGTGAAAGCGATAAAATTGCGCGCCTGTCGATGGATGACCGCCAAGTGCGACTCGCGCAAGCCAAAGCACAAGTGGCGTCTAGCCAGCGAGATTATGATGCGGTGAATCAATTAATCGAACGCAACCTGGCCTCAGACTCTGAGCGTCAACTTCGACTCGCCCAGCTCGAATCGGCGCGTGCCGCCTTACGAGCGATTGAGTTTGAGATTGAAAACACTCAAGTTAAAGCGCCCATAAACGGCACCGTTAACCATATCTTCGCGGAACAAGGCAGTTTTGTTACCTTGGGCGGTCAGTTGCTTGAAATTGTTGATAACAACCCGCTGCTCGCCGTTATTCAAGTCCAACAGGCTGAAATCGCTAATATTCAACTTGGTCAAACCGCGAAAATTCGCTTTGTGGGTGGTGAAGAGCGCACAGGGCAAGTTCGTTTTATTTCGCCAATTGGCGATGCTAAAACCCGCACTTTCCGAGTTGAGATTGAAATCGACAACAGTCAAAACCCTTTGCCTTCTGGCTTAAGTGCTGAAGTGACGCTGGAACTGGATGCACAAATGGCGCATCAAATTTCACCTGCCCTCATTCGCTTGGATGAAAACGGCCAAGCTGGAATTTACATCGTCAACGGTCAACAAACGCTAGAATTCAAACCCATCGAAATTGTCCGAGCCGACGGCAAAGCCATTTGGGTTAACGGACTTGAGCGACGTGTGCAAATTGCCACCCTCACACATGGCGCATTAGCCGACGGTCAAAAGGTCAATGTCCAACCTACTCCAAACTCGTTTAGCGATCAAACCCAAGGAACCCGATAGTGAATGCGTTGATCGCCGCCTTATTTACCCGTGCGCGTTCGGTTATTTTATTGTTGGTGTTAATTTTAAGTGCCGGTGCTTATTCCTATATCAGCATTCCTAAAGAAGCCGCGCCGGAAATTTATATTCCGGTTTTTATAGTGAATGTTAGTTACCCCGGCATTTCCAGCGAGGACAGTTCGCGTTTATTGGTCGAACCTTTGGAACGCAAACTGCAATCGCTCGAAGGCTTGCGCAAAATGACCGCACGCGCCGGTGAAGGGTTTGCTACCGTTATTCTGGAATTTGATCCAGGTTATGATCAACAACAAGCCATTCAAAGTGTGCGTGACGAGACCGATAATGCCACACCCGACCTGCCTGCTGGTGCCAACCGGCCGGTAATTCGAGAAATTGATATTTCACTGTTTCCGGTGTTAACCATCAGCCTATCGGGAGACGTGCCAGAAAGAGAACTCAACCTAATCGCACGCGAGCTAGAAGAAAAGCTCGAAACTATTTCTGGCGTGTTAGAGGTTGATCTTTCCGGCCTACGTGAAGACTTGCTAGAGATTGTGATTGATCCGCTAGCCATGCAATCTTATGGCATATCACCACAGCAAATCCATCAAGCCATCCGCAATAACAACCAACTTATCACCGCCGGTACGTTTGATACCGGTGCCGGACGCATTGGTTTATCTGTGCCCGGCACCATTCAAACTCAGCAAGACATCGAAGCCATGCCCGTCAAAGTCACCGACAACAGAGTGGTTCGCGTTAAAGATGTTGCGCAGGTGCGCCAAACTTATCAAGACGCGGATAGTTATGCTCGCGTCAATAACCAGCCCACCATTGCGTTGGATGTTCGCAAAACCAGCGGCGCAAACATCATCGAAACCGTGGCGGATGTGCAAGCGGCTGTTGAGCAAATGCGCCAAGACTGGCCTGAAACGCTTAAAGTTGATTATTTACAAGACCAAGCCGATAACATTAAAACCCTATTGGGTGACTTACAAAACAACGTCATCAGCGCGATTGTTTTAGTCGCCCTCACAATGATTTTAGCACTAGGTTTACGTGCCTCTCTATTAGTGTCGATTGCAATCCCAGGCGCATTTATGGGCGGTATTTTAGCGATTAATATGCTGGGCTTCACGCTCAATATTGTGGTGTTGTTTGGCTTAATTCTGGTGATTGGCATGTTGGTGGACGGCGCGATTATTGTGGTCGAACGCGCTGAACGTCTACAGAAAGAAGGCAAAACCGCCAAACAAGCGTTTTTAAAAGCCGCCCAGTACATGGCTTGGCCAATTACCGCCTCCACCGCTACCACGCTTGCGGTGTTTTTTCCGCTACTTTTCTGGCCCGGTACCGCTGGCCAATTTATGTTTTATTTACCTGCAACCGTGATTCTCACCTTATCTATGTCTTTGCTTATGGCGCTTATTTTTGTGCCGGTTATGGGGAGTTTATTGTCGAATAAAACCATGCAAAGCCAACCAAGCTCGCAACCGGCTTTAAGCGAAACCAAAAACCGTTTTAGCCGATATTACGAACGCACGTTAAAGTCCATGATTCAACAACCAGGCCTGGTAGTGGGTTTGAGTTTACTGACCCTAATTGTCAGCCTTATGTTTTACAGCCATTATGGTCGTGGCGTGAACTTTTTCCCGGATATTGAACCCGAAAGAGCCCAGCTTCAAATTCAGGCAGACGGCAACTTATCGCTTCAAGAAGCCGACAAGATTGTGCGCATGGTTGAGCAACGCATTATCGGTACGCAAGGCATTGAACGTTTGTATTCGCGCACGATTGCTTCAGTTGAAAGTCGTCTGAATGCGAATCTGTCACCCGACGTGATTGGCACGATTCAAATGGACTTTTTAGACTGGCGCGAACGTGAACCGGCTGAGCAGATTCTAGATAAAATTCGTCAACTCACCGCCGACTTACCTGGTGTTGGAGTGCAAATCGAAAAAGAACAATCTGGCCCAGGTGAAGCCCGCCCAATTCAAATCCAAGTATCGGCCGATCAACCTGAAGACCTACTGCCCAACCTACAAAAAGTTAAACGTCTGATGGAGCAACAAGGCCAATTTACAGATATCTCTAGCGATGCACCGATGCCGCATGTCGAAATTCGCATTGAAGTAAATCGTGAACAAGCCGCACGTTATGGGGTGGATATCGCGACGATTGGCTCGGCGGTGCAGCTTTTAACCAATGGGGTGTTGATTGGTTCCTATTTGCCGGATTTTGCGCGCGATGAAGTTGATATTCGTTTACGTTATCCCGCCAACGAACGCACCTTTGCTCAGTTAGCCAACTTAAGAATCTCTACTAATGATGGCATGGTGCCCATCGCAAACTTTGTACGTTTAGTCGGTGCACCCAATCATCCGCTGATTAATCGAGTGGATGCGCGTAATGTGCAAACCCTGTCGGCGGATGTTCTACCCGATACCACGGCGGCGAAGGAGTTAGCGGTTTTACGTGGCAGTCTTAAAAAGATTGATTTAGATCCAGGTGTCGAAGTTAGTTTTGCCGGCGAACTCGAAGACATGCAAGAAGCCGCTGAATTCCTAATTATCGCGTTTTTGCTCGCGGTATTTTTAATGTTGCTGATTCTACTCACCCAGTTCAATAGCTACTTCCAAGCCCTATTAGTTTTGTCGGCGATTGTGTTTTCTATCGCCGGTGTGTTTTTAGGCTTAATCCTGCGTCAAGAAGCCTTTTCGATTGTCATGAGCGGCATTGGCATTATGGCGTTAGCTGGGATTGTGGTGAACAACAATATTGTGTTAATTGATGCTTACAACTTCTACCGGACACAAGGCCTTAACCCAAACCAAGCGGCTCAACAGGCCGGTACTGAACGATTGCGTCCGGTTCTATTAACCGCCATCACTACCATTGTTGGTCTATTGCCAATGGTAATGGGGTTAACCGTCGATTTCTTTGAGCGTGATCTCTTCTTTGGCGCGCCATCTGGCCAGTTCTGGACTCAACTCTCTACCGGTATCGTCGGTGGTCTCACCATCGCCACCTTTATCACCCTACTACTAACCCCAAGCCTACTCGCCTGGGACGGCAACCGAAGACTCAAAACCGCCGCATAAAAAAGCCCGATGGTTAGCGAATCACAACTCGCTAACCACCAGGCCTGGCACTGGTGTCCGGAATAAAATAAAGAAGGGTTGACAAAAAAGCCGTAGTTCCTAGGATAGAAGGATTTCCGACCAAAGAAAGACTTCAAAAAGGAGACGACGGCTGTGTTTAACTCTACTCGATT
>NZ_DATCSL010000126.1:0-37766 GCF_036568485.1 Thiomicrospira sp. | reverse complement strand
GAGCGGGCGGGTTATTTTGGTTTGATGGGCGCGGATACCTATGTTGGTTTGGGCGTGGCACAGCAGACCATTAAGTTGAATGGCTACAAAGATACGGATGTACCAGGCCTGGTGCTGACCTTGGGAACACAGGTGTCGTCCTGGGTGGATGCCGAATTTAGATTGTCTACGAATAATCAGCGCATTGAGTTAGATCAAAAAAATAGCACAAACCAGATTCAGTTCGATGAGTTTTACGATGTCAGTGGCTTATTCAAATTTAAATTACAAGGTCAAGCAGCCGCTAAAAATGCCCATATTCATGCCATTTTGGGATATAACTTTAGCCAATATAAAACGCGTGAACTGACGGGTAATGTGGTCACCTCGGAGGTCAATAAACAAACCAACGATGGTTTGATATATGGTGTGGGGGCGAGCCTAAAACTCACACCTAAACACGCGCTCGATGTGCGTTATTTGGCATTACAGAGTCGTGAAAGTTTTGATAATAGCGATCAACTAAAACGTGATTCAATTGGGATTAGTTGGCTTTATTATTATTGAGTCAATTTTAAAATACAAAGTTCATATCAAACCCATAAACAAAAAACCACCAGGCCTGGTGGTTTTTTGTTTTAAGCTTAGTATAATATTTTGAATTAAATCAAACTACCGTAGCCTTCCTGATAGGTTGGGTACTTGAATTCGTAGCCGCTTGCACGTATTTTGGCATTGGATAAACGTTTATTACTGCGCATGGTGCGGCTATTTTCAGTGGGTTCGGTGTGCTCGATGTAACCCACACTCAATTGTTCTGCTAACCATTCATACACTTCACAAGACTGGGTGGGTTGGTTATCCACGCCAATATAAAGCGGATCGGCTTTATCTAGATTCATTAAGTGTTTAAAGATGCCCACGCAATCGTCAGTATGGATGCGGTTGCTGTAAACGTCTTCCATACACTGTGCTTTGCCTTTCATCACCAAATCGATGATATGGGTGCGCCCTGGACCATAAATGCCACCAAAGCGCACTACCGTCGCCGGATAGCCAGAGTTTAAGGCTAGGTTTTCGCCTTCTAATAAACGGCGGCTGGAAAAGTTATGTTCTTCGGCCAAACTGTCCTCGGTCACCCATTCACCCTCGTTTTGGCTAAAGACGGATGTGCTAGAGGTGAAAAACAAGTGTTTTAACTTTTGGCCTTTTAAGGCCTGCAATAGATTTTTTAAACCCGCCACATAGGCTTGGTAATAAGCAAAGTCATTGTACTTGCCAGCGGCAGCGGTATAAAACACCGTATCTAAACCGTTAGGCAGCTCTAAGGCTTCACTGGTTAAGTCGGCGCTAATCGCGATCATGGGGTCGGGGATTTTATCGCCATCTCGGCGTAAACCATAAACTTCGTGGCCGTCCGCCGCCAGTTCGAGTCCTAAACGACAACCTATGTCACCACAACCAGCAATGAGTATTTTCGGCATAACGTCCCTATAGAAAAGTGAGGGTGGATTTTGGGTGTAGTATGCACAAGTTTGCACGAATAGAAAAGGTGTCGTCTTAAATTTTTACAGGGAATTTTAAGCTTAAAGTAGCGGGGTTGTGGGCGAACGCCAAATGCAAAAAAGCCAGACAATGTCTGGCTAAAGCTCTATTAGGAGGAAAACACAGCGTGCCGAAGCACGCTTTTGTTGCGAGGTTTTTTAGAAGTTCATACGCAATGAAACGGTATAACCCATTTGTGAATGTTTAACTTCGTGTGTTGTTGCACCTGAGCCGCCTAGTCCAGCAGATACGGCGTTAGTATCTACTGTTTTTGACACTTCTGGCGCATAGACTACAGCACCTTCAAGCGTCATGCGATTAGTTAATTCATAACCACCACCAAAGGTGAAGTGAGTTTCAACAATGCCAGGGAAGAAGTGGTTGTTAAACAAATCTGTTGCTTGACCAGCATAAGTACCATCGTCAACTTTTTTGATTGGGTCTTCTGCATGGTTAACACCGACACCTGCCCAATAACCGTTACCAGAGAATTTTGCCCCTAAAGCAAATACATTTTGGTCTTCCCAGTTAAAGTCTTTATAACCTTTGGCTTGACCCCAGGCAATTTGCTTAAAGTCAGCGGTATACATCATATTGCCCATGGTGTAAGCGGCACCGATTTTTAATTCGGCAGGTTGTTCTAAGTCATCACCAAAGTCCAAATTAAAGCCATCAGCAGCCACAGAAATTTGATCATCGTATGTCATAGCAATCGCTGACTGATAAGCTAAGCCAATGGTTAATTCAGGAGTGACATCGAAATAACCACCTAGGTTAAATCCATAACCTAGGTCAGTTGACATCCCGTTACCTATATTATATGTCGTACCTGCAGTACCCATATTACCTGCGGCATCAAAAAACTTATAGTTGATGTCTAATGAGCCGTACTGAATAACTGGTGCAAAACCAATACCATATTGTTCGGTGTTGTAGGCAAGAGTTGGTGCAAACTTCATAATTTGTAGGTTACTGTAACCATTGAATAGCCCTGAACCATCGCCGTTAGTACCCATTGCTGCCTGAACGCCAGCAGAACCTGCGTTATCACGGTAATCGACACCCATACCAGCAGAGCCATAAATGCCTAAACCAAACACTAGGTTTTCATTAATGCGCGTCGCCATTGATACTTCTGGAATAATATTAGTATCAGCTTCGCTGGTTTGTGAAACTGGTTGACCAGTCATGCTTGCTACATCTGTTTCAGCGGTTACATCCGGCTTAAACAAAGTCCCGCCAATTGCAAATTCAGTACCTTGCATTTTACCTAGAAGGCCAGGGTTGGTTAGGGCGTTTTCAGAACCGAAGAATGCTGCGGCGCCTGTGCCGCCTAATGCGCGCGCTTGTGCGCCTAGACCGATTAGGTGGTCGCCGTTGGTTGCTAGAACAGGTTGTGAAACCATGACGGCGGCGGTGATCGCCAATGCAATTTTGGTTTTTTTCATTTGAATATCCTTTTTTAGTGATCTTTTATACTTAAGACTTATTTGTGTAGCGCGAGGTCATCCTGCGTTGGACGTTACTATCGCGTAATTAGGATAAAAAAGATAATTCAAAAAACTTTATGGGGTATTTGCTAAATTAATGCTAGATAAGTTTTTGATAATACAATGATGTTCTTATATTAAAAACCGTATATTGGTATAAGTTTTTTTGATAGTTTTGGGTGGGTAAATCAGTAGTGGGTGTTTCGCTTTGCTCAGAGTGATAGATAGTTTTGATTCAGGCATAAAAAAACCACCAGGCCTGGTGGCGTGGTGGTTTTTAAGGTGTTTAACGCTTTAGGTTGTGATTAGAATGCGCCTGTTGCGCCGTTTTCCATCATTTTCCAGATTGCATTACGTACGTCCATGGTTAATTTCTTTAGATCTTCTGGCATTTTTTTGCCCATTTTAACCATCATGTCCATGTTCATGGTGTATAGGTGTAAACCATCTTCTTGTTCAACCACCGCTACACGACAAGGTAGGAAGGCTGACATAGCTGGGCTGAAGTCTAACATGTGACGTGCAGTTTCTGGGTTACAGGCTGAGATAATGTGAATCACGCCAGACTCAACACCACGTGCATTTAGTTCTTGAGATAAAGGAAGTTCGCCTACGTTCATTAAACCAGGAGTTTGAATGGCGACGTCGTTGATAGAGTCGATAACGTCTTGTAATCCTAGACCATCGTCTACTTTACGGTGCCAAACCACGGCCCAACCGATGTCGCCTTCGCTTTCAACCCAACGATCCCAGATTTCGTTGAAGGTTCCCCAGGCGCCTTCTTCTAGGTTGCCGGCTGACTTGATTGTGCCACAGCCTGACATTAAGGCGATGATGCCGGCTAGGAAGCCAACTTTTAGCATTGTGATGGTTTTCATGTGAGTACATCCTTTAAATTTGGTTTTCTGATAGAAAGTGCACATTTTGTGAAGCTTTCTTGATTTCGGAAATAAGATTACTCTTATATTTCGCAAAAGAGAAAATCAATTTTTTTGGCCTGGAATAACAAAATTTTATTAGTGTTTCCTTATGCCCTAATATTAGAGGATTCTAATTTAGTGAGAATCCAGCTGAAACCCAAATGCTTTCAGGATGTTATCTAGTTTTGCTTGTTGTGAATGTACGAGCTTATGTTGTGACCATTCTCGTCGAATCGGGTATTGACGACGATATAATTCAAACTGAGCTTGCACGTTTTTTACACTTTTGTCGCGAATGGCGAGGTCATCCGCCAGAATATCGTAGGCTTGTTTGAGTATTTGCGCGAGCGCGGTTTGCGGATTTTGACTGTTTGGTGGATTGAGGGCGGCTGGCGGATTGGGTAATTGAGTTTGCCATTCGGTTTGAGGCGTGATTTGCCAAAAATCACACAGTTGTTGATACACCATAGACGAACCCGCGACTTTGGCTTCTAATGAATGCCCAGCTATGTGAGCGGTGGCGATATCGGCTTTGGCATAGAGATTGGCATCTATATTGGGTTCGTTTTGCCAGCAGTCGATTATATTGGCGCGATTATTCAACTGACACCAGGCCTGCTCGTTAATAATACCGCCACGTGCGGCGTTGATTAAGATCGCGCTGGGTTTAATGAGCGCCATGTTTTGTGCATTAAGCAAATCCAAACTAGCGAATTCGCCACTTTTAGTTAAAGGCGTATGCACGCTAATAATATCCGCCTGTTGGAGCAACTCAGTTAACTCGGTAAATTCCTTATCGCCTTCGGCTTGTTGGCGGGGCGGGTCATTTAATAAGCAACGCATGCCGAGTGCGCGGGCTTTTTGTAACAATAATTTGCCGACATGACCGACGCCAATGATGCCCAGTGTTTGTTGCGATAAATCGATTTGATGCTGTTCGGCTAACACCAATAATCCACTGATGACGTATTCCGCCACTGAATTGGCATTGCAACCTTGCGCGGAATAAAACCGAATGTTGTTTTGCGACAACCAGGCCTGGTCAATATGATCCAACCCCACTACGGTGCTACCGACAAATTTGACCGAGCTGTTTTCTAGCAGATTGGCATTCACTTGAGTGCGAGAACGCACAATAAGTGCATCCGCGTGCTTCACTAAATCCGCATTTATATCGCGGCCAGCTACCAGTTTGACATCACCTAGGTGCGCAAACATCGCTTGAGCATAAGGAATGGCATCATCAATAATCAGGGTTTTTTGTGTCATACTAAGCTCCATAAATGGGATGCCTGCCGCACTAATAGGCAAGCCAAAAGAGTTGTAAGAAGGATAACGCATGTTGCAAAAAACGCAATCGACTTTGATTGATGGCCCAGTTGGGGCGATTGAGTGCCGAGTAGGGCGCGTTAAAACAGGTGAGCGACCACCAGGCCTGGTCGTGCTAACCCACCCACACCCTTTATATGATGGCACCATGAATAATAAAGTCGTGACCACGATGGAGCGTGCATTTGCACAAATGGGTTGGCAGACTTTGGCCTTTAATTTTCGTGGTGTCGGTCGAAGTGAGGGTTCGTATGATCACGGCCAAGGCGAACAAGCCGATTTAGCCGCTGCGGTCACTTGGGCGCACGGCATGTTTGGCGATTTGCCTTTGGCCTTGGCCGGGTTTTCGTTTGGCAGTTATGTAAGTGTGATGCAGGCCAAAGCCTTGCAAGCCAAACATTTAATTACCGTCGCGCCACCGGTCAACTTATATGACTTCAGTCAGTTGGATTTAGCCGACAGTGTGAGTTGGAGTTTGGTACAAGGCGGGCAAGACGAAGTGGTGCCGCCACATAAGGTGATTAACTGGATGCGAGGTTTAAATCAGCGCCCGGATGTGTATTGGCGCGAGGATGCAAGCCATTATTTTCATGGCGAATTACTCTGGCTAAAAAAAGTGGTGAACCTGGCCATTGAGTAAGGTTTCAGCAAGCATCAAGTAAATTTTATTGGCGCATAAGGTTTTACTTATATGTTAAGTCAGATATAATATTAGTAATTTCTTATATTCTAATGTGCTTGAAAAGGAAAAACCCTAGCTATATTCTGGTGAAATTCGGTTTTTCATCAGTAAGTTAGTTGTTTGGGACGCTCATTTTCTAAAGGAAAAATACGCATGAAATTACGAACTTTGGCTTTGGCTATCTCCGTGGCGTTACCAGGCCTGGTAACGGCGCAAACGCTTGATTTTCAAACCAGTGTGGAAACCACGCTGTCACAAAACCCGCAACGCGATCACAGTCAGTCGCAAATTGACCAAGCGCAAGCCGCGTTAAGTCAGGCGGGTTTGAGTCGCTTGCCGCAATTTAATTTATCCTTTACCGCCTCGAACTCTAATAACCCTTTAAATGTATTTGGCATGAAGTTGCAGCAAAAAAATGCAACGTTTGCAGATTTTGGGTTTTCTGAAGCGCAGGCAGCTTTTGGGAGCGGCGACTATAGTGTAAAGCCAGACGATTTAAATAAGCCCGACGCTTATACCGATTTTAATACCCGCATTGAAATGCTGTTGCCGATTTGGAATGGTGGCAAAATTTCGAGCGCCAAAAACCAAGCGGGCGCGATGTTAGAAGCGGCGCAAAAAGGCGACGTCGCGGTTCAGCAAATGCTGACTTATTATGTGTATGAAGCTTACGAAGGCGTGCATGCCGCTCGTGCTTTTATTCAGGTAGCCGAGCAAGCCTTAAAGGCCGCGAATGCGTATGTAAACACCACTCGTAACTTAGTCCAGCAAGGTGTGGTTTTACGTTCCGAATTATTAAGTGCGCAAGCTCACCAGGCCGAAGCCGAATTGATGTTAGAGCAAGCCAAAAACCACGAGCAAATGGCGTTGGATGGTTTGCGTTCGTTAATGGGCATGGAAACCCATGCGCCTTTGGATGTCGCCGGTCGTGTCAATATTGATTTGCCCAGTGACAATTTAGATGAAATGACGCAAATGGCGTTAGACACTAATCCAAAGCTACAAGCCATGCGCCAACAAGTTAAAGCGAGTCACGCTGCGGTTAAAGGCTCACGTGCTGATTTGTACCCCAGTTTTAATTTAATGGCGCGTCACGATTGGAACGACAATGAGTTGGGATTTAATGCCAGCTCTTATACCGTGGCCGCGGTGGCTTCTTGGAAAATTACCGATTTTGGCGTAACGGGTCGCGCGGTCGACCAAGCCAATGCGGCCGCTCGCGGGCAAGAAGCGCAGTTGCGTTCGGAAGAGCGAGCGGTGCGTTTGAATTTGCTAAAAGCTTGGCGTCAATACCAAAACGAGTTGAAAAAAGTGGAATCCAATAAAGCCGCGGTGAACTACGCGGCGGAAGCTCAAAGTTTGATTGCACGTCGTTATGAAACCGGCGTATCGACCATGACCGAGGTGTTGGCGAGTCAAGCTCAGCTGGACAAAGCGCGCGCCGAATTGGCGAATGCAGAATACGCAATGAATATTCAAAAAGCGCAATTGCGATTGGCCACTGGCCGTATGCAGTTGGACCAAATGTAATCGATTAGAGGGTAGAAATTATGAAACCGATGTGGATGCTAGTAAATGCCGGTGTAATGGCGGCGCTTTTGGGCGTAAGTGGTTGTTCATCCGAGGATGCGACCGATCAAGCCGCTTATGATGTGGCGAAATATGAAGTGACAACGCATAAGGTTGGGTTGGGTACGGTACCGATGGTAGCGCATGTGCCCGGCTCGGTGGTGCCAGACCAGCAAGCCCGTATTGCGTCACGTTTGATGGGTTATATTCGCAGTATTCCGGTTGAAGTGGGTGAAAGTGTAAAACGGGGCGATCTTTTATTCTCAATTGATCCGCAAGATATTCAAAGCCAAATTTCTCAAGCGCGTGCGGGGTTCCTACAAGCGCAAGCGGCGTTAGAAAATGCGAAAGCCGATTTTGAACGTTTCTCTGAGTTGTACAAAGAAGAATCGGTGTCGCGCCAGCAGTTTGATGGTATCCGTTTGCAATATAGTGTTGCACAAGAAAATTTAGCCGCGGCTAAAGCCGGTTTAGAGCAGGCAGAATCGCAATTGAACTATGCCAACGTGCGTGCGCCTTTTGATGGCGTTGTGGTGCGAAAAATGGCGGTGGCGGGTGACCTAGCTGCACCAGGTAATCCGGTGGTGATTATTGAAAACCTTAAGTCTTTAAGTGTGCAGGCGGAAGTGTCGCAAGATTTGTATGCACAGTTGCAAGTGGGCGACACCGCATTGGTGATGGTGGACGGTCAGTCTGAACCTTTAGAGGCCGAAATTTATTCATTGGTTTCAGCCGCTAATCCTAAAACGCGTGGGCATAATTTGAAGTTGAGTTTGCCTGATGTGAATAATGTGAATTCTGGCACATTTGCGCGCATTGCGTTTAAACGCGGCGAGCGCCAAACATTATTGATTCCACAACAAGCAATCGTAAACCGCAGTGGCATTGAAGGCGTGTTTGTGGTGAATGATGATAATCATGTGCAGTTCCGTATGGTGCGTATTGGTATGAAGCAAAATGGCCAGGTCGAAGTGCAAGCCGGTTTAGATATCGATGAAGTGATTGTGACATCCAATCACCAAACTTTGGTCAATGGCGATCAAGTTATCGTTACATCCGCGAATTCTGAAACAGGAGCCTAAACCATGGCACATGAGGATAAAGAGATTAAATTAAACATGGCCGGAAAACTGGCGCAGATGTTTATTCATTCCAAAATTACCATGATGATTATGATTGCGGTGTTGTTAGCCGGTATGTTGGCTTTGTTTGTCACGCCGCGTGAATACAACCCGCAAATTGTGGTGCCAGCCGCAAATATTATGGTACCCAAGGCGGGGGCGACACCGGAAGAAGTTAATAACATGGTGGTGAAACCGCTCGAAACCATTATGAATGCCTTGCCAGGCGTCGAAAACACCTATGGTTATGCCACCAGCGATTTTGGCGTGGTCACGGTGCAGTTTAAAGTCGGCGAGAATCAGGTTGATAGCTTGGTGAAGGTTTACAACCAGGTGATGCAAAACATGGATCGCATGCCACCGGATACACAAGATCCGATTATTAAACCAATTAACGTCGATGATGTTCCGATCTTAACTTTGGCTTTAACGTCTGAACGCTTGGATGGTTTTGATTTACGTGACATCAGTTTGAAGTTGATTGAGCAACTGCGCAATGTGCCGGGCGTGTCTTTTACTGAGGTAATGGGCGGTCAGCAACGCGCGGTGAATGTCTGGTTGGATTCGCAGAAAATTGCCATGACCGGTTTATCGTTAGAAGATATTAGCGATATGTTAGTAGGTAGTAATGTGTCGTTACCTGTCGGCTCGTTAGTCAACAATAATTTAAGTCATCCGGTGCGTGTGAACGGCTATTTAGGTAATGCGCAGGAAGTGGGCGACATTATTATTGGCGCAGACAAAGGTCAACCTATTTTCTTACGCGACATAGCACGTATTAAAGATGGTCCGCTCGAAACCGATGTGCATACCCGAATTGGTTATGGCATGGCGGCGCATGCGAGCAAGCGCGGTGAGTTTCCAGCCGTTACTTTATCGATCGCCAAAAAGCCGGGTACCAACGCAGTTACGGTATCGAATGCGGTATTGGAAAAGCTAGAAGAGTTAAAAGTCAGCATGTTGCCAGCCGATGTTGAGGTGGTAGTCACGCGCAATGATGGTGAAATGGCCGACCAAGCCGTGAATATTTTGATAGAACACTTGGGTATCGCGATTGCCTCGGTGGTGATTATTTTAATGATCTTCTTGGGTTGGCGTGAAGCCGGTATTGTAACCTTGACGGTGCCCTTGATTTTATTTGTGGTATTAGTGGTCGGACTGTTGTTTGGTCAAACCATGAACCGCATTACATTGTTTGCCTTGATTCTATCGCTGGGGTTATTGGTGGATGCCGCGATTGTGGTCATCGAGAATATCCACCGGCATATTCATCATGGTTTCGATCCAAAAAACTTTGATCAACTTTTGATTAAAGCCACTAATGAAATCGGTAATCCAACTAACGTGGCGACGTTAGCCGTTATTTTGGCGTTTATTCCAATGATGTTTGTAACCGGCATGATGGGGCCATTTATGGCACCGATTCCGTTTAACGTACCGATTGCGATGATTGCCTCTTTGTTAATTGCTTATATTTTGGTGCCTTATGCGTCTTATCGTTGGTTGGGCAAAAAGGCCATCGCCGAAATGCAGCGTCGCGAAAGCATGGAATCGCATCACGTTGAAAAAGAAGATTGGATGCAACGTTTGTATGTCAAAACTATTGTGCCGATGATTGAAAGTCGTACCAAGCGTAATTTGTTCTTGGGCGCGGTGTTGGTGAGTTTGATGGCCGCCATGTTGCAACCCGCCCTACAGTTTATGCGCGACGATGGCATGAACAATCCGCTTCATAAGGCGGGGGTGGAAGTCAAAATGTTGCCGTTTGATAACACTAATACCTTCTTGGTACAGGTGGACATGCCGGCTGGCACAGCCAGCGAAGCAACAGACCGCGTGGTGCGTTTTGTGGGCGATATTCTGAGCAAAACACCTTATGTAAATGATTACAGTGTTTATTTGGGTGCGCCTGCTCCAATTGATTTTGCCGCTCTAGTGCGTGGCGATTTGATTAAGCAGGGCAGTGAGTTTGCGCAGATTCGTGTGAATTTAGAAGACAAACATCACCGCAGTTTAAGTTCGCACGAAATTGCGCAACTTTTGCATGATCGATTTGCGATGGTGCGTCAGGACTTCCCAGAAGCGAAAGTAAAAATTTACGAAACCCCACCCGGACCACCGGTTTCTTCGCAAATTTTGGCTGAAATTTATGGGCCGGATTATGATGTGTTGCGAACGGCGGCGAATGAAATCACCGCTAAGTACGAACAAATTTACGGCATGATTAATGTCGATAATTCGGTGACAGATGATGTACGTAGCTACGAAATTAATATTGACCGCGAAAAAGCCAATTTGTTAGGCATCGCGCCTGCTTTGGTGAGCAAAATGTTGCGTGATTATATTAATGGCTATGAGCTAGGTTATATGCATTTGGATAACGTGCGTGAGCCAGTCAATATTGTGGTGCGTTTGCCGCGCGAAGAGCGTACCGTGCCTGAGCAGTTGTTGAACTTGCGGGTCAACTCCTTCTCGGGAGATGCGGTGCCTTTATCATCAATTGCGACAATTAACGAGCGTGTTTTAGATAAACCGATTATGCGTCGCGATCAGCATTCGATGGTGATGGTAGGCGGTGAGTTGTTACGCTCGAGCCCGGTTTATGCGGTTTTAACCTTGGATAAAATGTTAGACGGTGTCACCTTACCTGAATCTGGTGCCACCTTTACCACAGCTAACTTGGGCTTTGTGGAAGCGCAGCCTAAAGATGTCACCGATTACACTTTATTGTGGGGCGGTGAGATGCGCTTAACCCTGGATGTGTTCCGCGATATGGGTTCCGCGTTTATTGTAGCGCTGGTGTTTATCTATTTGATCTTAGTGGGTTACTATCGATCGTTTATGGTGCCGGTCATTGTGATGGGTGCGATTCCTTTGACTATGATTGGCGTATTCCCGGGGCATTGGATAATGGGGCAGGCGTTTACCGCGACCTCGATGATCGGTGTGATTGCCTTGGCCGGGATTGTGGTGCGTAACTCGTTATTGTTGATCGACTTTATTTTGGAATATCGTCGTGAAGGTAAAAGCTTGCGCGAATCGGTGATTGAAGCCGGTAAAGTTCGTTTCCGTCCGATCCTATTGACGGCCTTGGCGATTATTACCGCGTCCTTGATCTTGACGACCGATCCTGTCTTTGGTGGTCTGGCGATTGCGTTAATCTTCGGTACGATTTCATCAACCGTATTGACCTTGTTAGTGATTCCGTTGATGTACTTCATCTGGCAGACTTATTACCCGTCTAGTCCAGATCCAGAAGATACGCCTAGAATTGCGAAAGATCTTCAAGCGAAATAAGCGTTTATTCGCTTATTACAAACCCCGCCTTGGCGGGGTTTTTTTATGTCTGACTATGGTGGTTTGGCAGAGTATGGTTTAATGACTTTAATTTGTTCAGCTAGCTTGAAATGAGGTTTATGGACGCGGTTAAATTTGAAGACGCCTTGGCGTTATTTTTAGAACATTTATTGTTGTCGGAAGGTTTAAGTGCGAATACGCAGGCGGCCTACCGCACCGATTTAACTCAGTTCGCACGTTGGTTAGGAGAGTTGGAATCGTGTAATTGGCAGCAAGTCAGTCGGGATGATCTACAGACTTATATTCGTTATCTGCAAGAAGCCGGTCGGCAAGATCGTTCGATTGCGCGCATGGTTTCTTCCCTAAAACGTCTGTATGGTTTTGCGATTGACCAGGCATGGTTATCGATTAATCCGTGTGATTTATTAAAAACCCCGAATGTCTCGGCGGCGATTCCCAGTGTATTGAGTGAGTCACAAATTAATGATTTACTCGAGGCGCCCGATACCAGTACGGATCTGGGTTTGCGAGATCGGGCCATTTTAGAGTTGATGTATGCGAGCGGATTACGCGTGTCAGAAGTCGTGAATTTGCCCTTGTCGCAGCTCAATCTATCGGCTGGTTTAGTGATGGTCACAGGTAAGGGCAACAAAGAACGCATTGTGCCCTTGGGCGAATATGCCAGCGATTGGTTGGCCCAATATTTAAAAATTGCACGACCAGGCCTGGTGGGTGAAAAATGGGTAGAAACCCTGTTTGTCTCACGTTTAGGACGTCCAATGACACGCCAAACACTCTGGCATCGGATTCATAATCTTGCCCAAATTGCGGGCATCACTGGTAAACTATCGCCTCATGGTTTGCGGCATGCGTTTGCGACGCATTTGATTAATCATGGCGCGGATTTACGCAGTGTGCAATTGTTGTTAGGGCATAGTGATTTATCAACCACGCAAATTTATACGCACGTGGCGAAAGAGCGCTTAAAGTCGTTGCATCAGCAACATCATCCGCGCGGTTAATTTATTAAGAATAGGACAAATATGTTTACAAGAGTTTTGAAACGGACACTACCAGGCCTGGTGATCAGCGCATTCAGCATGAATATGGCGATGGCAGACGACACGACAGAT
Organism: Thiomicrospira sp.; assembly: GCF_036568485.1. Lineage (GTDB taxonomy): Bacteria > Pseudomonadota > Gammaproteobacteria > Thiomicrospirales > Thiomicrospiraceae > Thiomicrospira. Next base: position 24,701 of record NZ_DATCSL010000126.1, on the reverse strand, counting down.
AAGATTCAGCAGAAACTAAATGAAATCATTCCAAGTGCACCAGCCGCTCAAATTACAGAATCAGCGGTTGAAGGTTTGTATCAAGTGATTGTGGGCCCAAATGTGATTTACATGACGGCGGATACGGAATTTTTGTTTAACGGCAATTTAATTGAGTTGGCCACGCGTGAAAATTTAACTGAATCGGCGAAAAATGCAGCGCGTAAACAGACCCTAGAGGCCATTCCGACCGAGTCGATGATTGAATTCCCAGCGGAGGGAGACACCAAAGCAACGATTACCGTGTTTACCGATATTGATTGCCCTTATTGCAAAAAATTCCATAAAGATGTACCTAAGTTAAACGAAGAAGGCATTAGCGTGCGTTATTTAGCATTCCCACGTTCTGGCGTCGATACACCGAGTTATCAAAAGATGGTGTCGGTTTGGTGTGCGGATGAACCCGCTAAAAGCTTAGATGAAGCTAAAAAAGGCAACAATCCAGCGCCAAAAACCTGTGATAATCCAGTCAAAGATCATATGGCGCAAGCCCAGTTATTTGGGATTAATGGCACACCGACTATTATTTTTGAAGATGGCAATATGGTGCCAGGATATGTGCCAGCAGAAGAGTTGATTCCGGCTTTATTGAAATAAGTTGGCTTAAGCTTCCTATCGCAAAGGTTCAAAACGACAGTGCGATAGGATGAAGAAGATGAATGAGAATACTCAATATATTGAGCATAAAAAAACCAGGCCTGGTGGTTATCTACCAGGCCTGGTTTTTTATGTCGGTTGCTTACTGGGGGGGGGTTAAATTTTGTCCCAGCCGCCGCGACGTTTTGGCACTCTAAAGAAACGACCTAATAATAGACCGACCAGCAATACGCCCGCACCAGCTAAAAACCATTGACGTTTAACGGTGTCTTCGGCACGCGCAATTTGCTCACGCATAATGACATTCTGCGATTCAAGATCGCCAATTAAACGGCGCATTTCTTGGTTTTGTTGATCTAGTTCAATCGCGCCACCCGAAATGCTGGTTAGATGATCAAACTCTTTATCCAGTTCAAACTTTTCTTGCTTAATAGCTTCGAGTTCTTGGCTGGTTTTGTTGGCTTGAGTTTTGAGTTCATTATGCTCGGACTGCAAGGCTTTATAGTCGGCATTTAACTTATTTAAACGCTGGGTTTGTTCGGCTAAGAGTATTTTAGAAGGCGTTTCATTTTGAATCGCGATTTTATTAACCCAACCTTCTAGCACGGCGCCATTATGAATATATTCAACTCGTGACCAGTTAGATTCGCCCACTTCAAGTACCTTAATTGGGCTACCGGCATCTAACATGCGAATAATACGAAATTCATTACCAGCGCCTCGACGCAAGGGCACTTCAATGCTATCGCTAATGTAATGCGTATACTCTTCAGCTTGTACTATGGACGGGATTAACCACATAGGCTGCACCATAACGGCTAGGCCGACAATAGGTAAAAATCGTTTAAAGCTGTTGAATTTTCGCATGTTGTTGCTCCAGGTTAGTCAAGGCGTTGCCTATATCTTGCAGTTTTTCACGCTCTTTGGCAACTACTTCTGCCGGCGCTCGTGCCACAAATTTATCATTATTTAGCTTGCCTTCCAATCTTTTTTGTTCGTTTTTTAAACGATCAATTTCTTTTGCAAGGCGAGTGAGCTCCGCTGATTTGTCAATTAAGCCGGCCATTGGAATCAAAATATTCATTTCACCGACGAGTGCAATGGCCGATTCAGGCGCTTGGTTGGTATCCTTGAGGATCTCGATGGATTCAAGTTTGGCAAGTGTCATTAAGAATAAACGGTTATTATCTAACCAGGCCTGGTCCTGCTCAGACACCTTGCTCAATAAAACCGGTAAGGCTTTGCTGGGCGCAATATCCATTTCGGAGCGAATGCGGCGTACCCCCATAATAAACTGCTTCACCCAATCCAACTCCGCTTCGGCAGCCAAATCAATTTTGGTATTGTCCGCTTGTGGGTAGGCTTGCAGCATAATGGTATCGCCCTGTTTGCCCGCCAAAGGCGCAACCGCTTGCCAAGCCTCTTCGGTAATAAAGGGCATAATCGGATGCATTAAACGCAATAGGGTTTCGAGCACTCGTACCAAGGTGCGACGTGTGCCGCGTTTGGCGGCGTCGGATGAATCTTGGTTTAGAATGGGTTTAGACAATTCTAAATACCAGTCGCAGTATTCGTTCCAAGTAAATTCATAGATAAGGTTAGCCGCCAGGTCAAAACGGTATTGTTCGAAATGGCGTACCACTTCAGTTTCTACTGTTTGTAGGCGTGACACAATCCAGCGATCGGCTAGCGATAATTCGATGGGTTGTTTTTCATCCACCCCAGTATCAAACCCTTGCGTGTTCATTAAGACGTAACGTGTCGCATTCCAAAGTTTGTTACAGAAGTTACGGTAGCCATCGCAGCGATTCAAATCGAAACGAATGTCGCGCCCCGTCGAGGCGAGCGAAGCAAAGGTGAAACGAATCGCATCGGTACCAAAGGCGGCAATGCCATCGGCGAATTGTTTGCGGGTGTCTTTTTCGATTTTAGCGGCTTTTTCTGGCTGCATTAAGCCACTGGTGCGTTTGCTTACCAAACTTTCTAAATCAATGCCGTCGATGAGGTCTATCGGGTCGAGCACGTTGCCTTTTGATTTCGACATTTTCTGGCCTTCGCTATCGCGAACCAAACCATGCACATAAACTTGTTTGAAAGGCACTTGGCCGGTGAACTTCAAAGTCATCATAATCATACGGGCGACCCAGAAGAAAATAATGTCGAAACCGGTTACCAATACGGAGGTTGGGTGGAACTTTTCCAGCTCAGGGGTTTGTTCTGGCCAACCAAGTGTTGAGAAAGTCCATAAAGCCGAGCTAAACCATGTATCCAGCACGTCATCATCTTGGCGTAATGCACGGTCGCCTAGGTTATGTTTGGCACGCACTTCAGCTTCATCTCGGCCCACATATACGCCGCCTTGGTCATCGTACCAGGCCGGAATACGGTGTCCCCACCAGATTTGACGTGAAATACACCAGTCCTGGATATTGTTCATCCATTCAAAGTAGGTGTTTTCCCAATTTTTGGGAACGAATTCAATATCGCCATTTTTAACCGCGTCAATCGCGGGTTTTGCAAGCTCTTGTACCGCCACATACCATTGGTCGGTCAATAAAGGTTCAATTACTGCATGGGTGCGGTCGCCACGCGGCACCATCAATTTATGCGGTTCGATTTTTTCCATTAAACCCAGCGCTTCTAAATCGGCAATGATTTGTTTGCGAGCCGCAAAACGATCTAGGCCTTGGTATTTTTCCGGCGCTTCTTCATTAATCGCCGCATCTTGGGTAAAGATGTTTAGCATCGGCAGGTTATGGCGTTTGCCCATTTCATAGTCATTGAAATCATGAGCAGGCGTGATTTTTACACAGCCGGTGCCGAATTCTGGATCAACATAATCATCCGCAATAATCGGAATTTCACGCCCTACTAGTGGCAAGGTGATGGTTTTACCAATGAGTGCTTGATAACGTTCGTCTTCGGGATGGACAGCAACAGCCTGGTCGCCCAGCATGGTTTCTGGACGAGTCGTGGCCACCACCAAATGACCGGAGCCATCCGTTAACGGATAACGCATGTGCCACAAACTGCCTTGTTCTTCTTCGGAAATAACTTCTAAATCGGATACGGCGGTGTGCAGCACTGGGTCCCAGTTAACGAGACGTTTACCGCGATAAATTAAACCTTCTTCGTGCAGTTTAACGAACACTTCTTTAACCGCATTGGATAAGCCGTCATCCATGGTAAAGCGTTCGCGGCTCCAGTCTGGCGATGCGCCCAAACGACGTAGCTGTTTGGTGATGGTGCCGCCGGATTCGGCTTTCCATTTCCAAATTTCATCAATGAATTTTTCGCGACCCACATCATGACGACTTAAACCTTTAGCCGCTAATTGGCGTTCTACCACCATTTGGGTGGCGATACCGGCGTGATCCGTGCCCGGTTGCCAAAGCGTGGGTTTGCCTTGCATGCGGTTTAGACGAATCAGGGTATCCATAATCGTGTCTTGAAAAGCGTGCCCCATGTGCAAACTGCCAGTGACGTTGGGCGGTGGGATCATAATGCAATAAGGATCATGATCGCTATCTTGGTTAGGCGCAAAGTAGCCGGCGTTTTCCCAAGTTTGGTACCACTTGGTTTCAATCGTTTTGGGGTCGAAATGCTTTTCCATAATGTATTGTTCGTTTCTGTTTGAAAAATAGGATTAATTATAGCAAGCCGAAAGGTTTCAGTGGGAGGGAATGCAATACAAACCGAGAGGAAGCGCGACTTAATTTTGAACCACGAAGGACACTAAGATCATGAAGTGTTAGGAATCTCGTGCTAATTGGTTGGGTTTAACTCGGCGGGTTAAGTTGACCAGCGATGGAGGTGTTTAAACGGAACCAGCCTGCAATGCTGGCACGTGGTTGCTGGGTAGGTTTGACTTCATGCGGCACCTGTTCGCTCATAAATAATACTAGAGTGCCGATTTTGGGTGTCACTTGGCCAATGATTTGGCTGTCCAGTTCGTCATACATTACCAATTCGCCACCCCAGTCGTCATGCCAGTCGGGATTTAAGTAGGCCACAGTGGTGACCATGCGGTTTGCTGCACCACGGAAACTGTCCCAGTGTTTTTTATAAAAGTCACCGGGCGAGTAGAGCGCAAAATGGGCTTCGTATTCAAATAAGCCAAGAAATAATTGGCGATTCAGTTCGAGCTGTAACTGCTGCATTAGGTCAAGGTATTGGGCTTGAGCTGGACTGGTGCGTTCGAGCCAGTGAATACTGTCGCGTCGAATGCGTTGGTTAAGTTGATGTTCTTGACCTCGACCAATACCGGCTTGTTGCATTTCGCCTTGTTGCTCAAGTTGATCGATTTCATGCAGTAAAGTTAAACAAAGTTGCGAATCAATGGCATTGGGCCAAACATGCCAACCTTTGTCGACCAGATTGTCGATAGCCAAATCTAGTTGGTGCTGATCAAAAAACAGGGGTTGCATGGGCGTGATTCCTGCCGAAGTGAATTTGCGAATTATGCGACCAGGCCTGGTGGTTTGCAAGTGTTTGAGAGGAGATGTATGAAAAAATAATGCGCCCTAAGACGAGGGCGCATAAAGCTAGGTAGGAGAGTGCTAACCTAGCAATTGGAGGACATTGGATTTATCTTGATTGCCTTGCGCTTGCATCATAATGCTGGCTTGCATTAAAACATCATTTCGCGCTTTATCGGTAGAAGCTCGAGCCATATCAGTATCTAGAATTTGGCTACGACTAGCGTAACTATTTTCTTGGCTGATCGCCATGTTGGAGACCGCTGAGTATAGACCGTTTTGCTGTGCACCAAAATTGGCTTGGCTTGAGCTCAGGGTATCGGTTGCATTTAACAAGGCTTCCATCGCCGCACCGGCATTGGCTGGGTTGCTGATATCCATGCCTGTTAAGCCTAACGCATCACTAGTTAGGGTTGGCATGGTGAGGGTGCTTTTACTGCTATCACCTAACGCAATCTCAATATCAGGGTTTGCGCCATCTAGTAATGAAATGTCATTAAATTTAGTGGTTGAGGCGGTACGATTAATTTCTTCCATTTGTTGCTGGAATTCAGTATTTAGCATGTTACGTTGCGATGCACTTAACGTGCCATTCATCGACTGCACAGACAGTTCATACATACGTTGGATGCTTTCAGTCATGCCACGTGTTGCACCATCCGCAGTTTGTAACAATGACATGCCGTCATTTGCGTTACGCATACCGACAGACTGGCCCATGATTTCCGTGGTCATCCCCGTTACCACCGCCAAGCCAGCTGCGTTATCCGCTGAGCGGTTAATTTGCTGGCCGGTGGTTAAGCTGGTGTTGGTCGGATTGTATGGGCTATAAGGCGAACCTACACTGTTAATAGAATCGACACTCATCATTATTCTCCTAAGAATTTTTGTCGCGTAGTTCTATAATACGCCTAATTTTTTAAAAATCAAAGGAAAGCTAATGTCTTGTTGTGGAAAGGGTTTTTGCAATTTTCAGTTTGCGGACGGAGCGCCTTTAACGGATTATTCGGTCACCAATTTGAACGCGCAATATTTGTTTTTACCTTATGGCACTTTATTACAAAAAGACGAAATAGTTCGAATTTGGATGGAGTCGGGAAAAGCCAAAGAAGTGGTGATTGAAGCTAAGTGGCCGATTACGTTTGATCAGCAAGGTGCGCATGCGGTGGGGCGAGATCGTGAATTGCCTTGGCAATTGGTGGCAATGGATACCGGATTTGAGTTGGATGATATTTTAGATTGGCCAAATCATGATTTAGCGAATCCGAATGAGCAGCCGGTCGTGCTGGAGTTTCGTCATCCGATTGAAGTTAAGCCAAGTTTGAAAATGCGCTTATTGCAGTTGCTATATAAAATTCGTAATCTTTAAGATTGTAGAGCACCAGGCCTGGTGCTTAAGCTATTAATGTGCAGATAACAAAAACCCCGCCGAAGCGGGGTTGGTTTTAAGTGAGTTATTGCTCAGTCTTATTTTTTACCAAACTCAGGGTAGGCTTCCATGCCACACTCAGATTGATCAAGACCTTCGTACTCTTGCTCTTCGCTGACACGTACGCCCATTACCCCTTTGATAATGAACCATACGATTAAGCTGGCAATGAATACCCAAGCAAAGATCGATACGATACCAATTAACTGTGCACCAATGGTTGCACCTTCGTTATTGAATACCACTGCAATCAAGCCCCAGATACCTACGATACCGTGAACAGAGATTGCACCAACCGGATCGTCGATTCTTAACTTCTTATCCATTAACAAGATAGCGAATACCACTAACATACCACCGATTAAGCCAATCACGGCGGCCGATAGAGGCGTAGGTGATAATGGGTCAGCGGTGATCGATACTAGGCCAGCTAACGCACCGTTTAAGATCATAGTTAAGTCAACTTTACCAAACATGATGCGTGAGATAATCATCGCACCGATCACGCCTGCTGCAGCCGCTAAGTTCGTGTTTGCAAAGATCATCGCTACGGCGTTCGCGTTTTCAACCGTTGAGATTTGCAACTGTGAACCACCGTTGAAACCGAACCAACCTAACCATAGGATGAAAGTACCTAAAGCAGCTAAAGGCATGTTTGCACCCGGAATCGCACGAACTTCACCGTTTGGACCATACTTACCTTTACGTGAACCAAGTACTAATACACCTGCTAGAGCAGCGGCGGCACCGGCCATGTGAACGATACCAGAACCAGCAAAGTCAGAGAAACCAAGCTCGCTTAGGAAACCACCACCCCATGTCCAGAAACCTTGAACTGGGTAGATAACCGCGGTCATTGCGATAGCAAACACAAAGAACGACATAAGTTTCATACGTTCAGCGACGGCACCAGAGACAATCGACATCGCGGTGGCAACAAACACAACCTGGAAGAAGAAGTCAGCTAGGTTTGAGTAGTAAGGGGCATCTTCACCACCCGCAACGACCGCGGCGGTTGTGTTATCGGCACCTAATAAAAAGCTTAGGCCTGGGATAACACTGTTAACGCCGTCACCATACATAATGTTGTAACCCACCAACATATACATCAAGCTGGCAATTGAAAATAAGCCCACGTTTTTCGCTAAGATTTCAGTGGTGTTTTTACTGCGCACCAAACCGGCTTCGAGCATTGTAAAGCCCGCCGCCATCCACATAACGAGTGCTCCCGCCATGAGGAAGTAAAAGGTGTCGAGCGCGTAACTGAGTTCGAGTACTTGTTCCATCACATTATTCCTTCTGTTAATTAAAGGGCGACATCGCCGGTTTCTTCAGTACGGATACGCACCGCTTGTTCGATCGGCATCACAAAGATTTTGCCGTCACCGATTTTGCCAGTGCGCGCGGCATTGCCAATCGCTTCAATCGCGGTATCAACCTTGTCATCGCTAATCGCGATTTCAAGACGTACTTTAGGAAGAAATTCGATCGCGTATTCCGCACCACGATAAATTTCAGTGTGACCTTTTTGGCGACCGAAGCCTTTTGCTTCTGTTACGGTCATGCCATGCACTTCGATGTCGTGCAGGGCTTCGCGTACGTCGTCCAGCTTAAAAGGTTTGATTATTGCCACTATAAGTTTCATACTTAGTAACCTCCATTTAGGGCTTGTTTTAAAGGCGTTCAGCCCTTTTTTTATCACCCGTGTTGAAAAAAAGTTTCAGTTACAATAAGCTTTAGTTGTGCCTATTTTTATAAAAACCTTTAAATACAGTTATTTATCTTATTTTTTTGTAAAATTTAACTATGTTTTTTAGGTGTTCAGGGTATTAATGTTATTAATTGGTGCAAGGTGTTTAATGTTGGTGCGAAAGGTGATTGATCGAATGGCTCAATGGCCAAAGATAAGCTGGGCTCTGTTATTACAGTTGTTGGCCGTCGGCTTGTTAGCAGGCCTGGTGAAAGTCTTAAGCTTTGTTGTGCCGCCGCCTTATCCAGATTGGGCGTTAGTGTTGGGTCAAGCCATGCTCGCGGTTTTTTTAAGTTGGTGGTTACCTTATTGGTGGCGTTGGATTCAATTTATTATTCCAGTCGGTTTATATGCCGCTTTGTGGTTAGAGGTCAGCCCGCTGGTGGCTTTGGTCTTGTTTGTGATGTTGTGGCTGGTGTTTCGCAATAGTGTGGTACAGCGCGTGCCATTATATTTAACCAATCAAATTACGCGTCAGGCCTTAAGAGCCTTGGCGAGAGAGCGTTCGGATGTTCGATTTATTGATCTAGGTTGTGGTTTGGGTCATAACGTGGTGTATATGCAAAGTTTGCCAGAAGTTAAACAATCGGTGGGTGTTGAAACCGCTTGGTTGTCTTATGGTTGGGCAAAAGTGCAAACTTGGCTGAGAGGCGGAAAGGTGTTTAGACAGAATATCGACTTGGTGGATCTGTCACAATATGATTTGATCTATGCGTTTTTATCGCCTGAACCCATGATAAAACTTTGGCGCAAAGTCCAGGCTGAGATGTCGCCCAACGCTTTATTTGTGAGTAACAGTTTTGCGATACCGGATGTGATCCCCGATGCGATCTGGCAGTTAGCCGATAAGCGTCAAACCGAATTATTTGTGTATAAAAAAGATTCGCCGAGCGAATCAAACCAGGAGTTTAGTCATGCATGATGCGCGTTCATTAATCGAGTCGGTTACGCCTTGGAGTTTGTTTGTCGAGCGTGAATATCAGCGTTATCCAGAATTGGTCGAACTCAATTATGAACGACTGTACCAGCCGAATGAGTTGGTGGCCGAATGCCGTGAAGCCTTATTGGCTTGTGAGTCGGAATTGGCACTCAAACAAATGCTACGCCAACTCAGACGTGAACAGATGGTGCGTATTGCGGTGCGTGATTTAGCTGGTTTGGCGGATTTGAATGAAACCATGCGTGATGTTTCCGATTTGGCGGATGGCTTGGTGTCAGGCGCATTAGATTGGTTGTATCCGCGCTTCTGCGAAAAATACGGCACACCAATTGGGCAAGAATCGGGTGAAGCTCAAACTTTAATTGTATTGGGAATGGGGAAACTCGGTGGCTATGAACTTAACTTCTCCTCTGATATTGATTTGATTTTTGTTTACGCCGAAAGTGGTCAAACGGACGGTGAGCGTGCGATGTCAAACGATCAGTTTTTCGCCAAGTTGGGTCAGATGTTAAACAAAATGCTAACCGAAATGCTGCCAGAGGGTATTGTGTATCGTGTTGATATGCGTTTGCGCCCATTTGGGGAGGCTGGTCCATTAGCAATAAGCTTTGCTGGCGCCGAACATTACTATGAAATGCATGGCCGAGCCTGGGAGCGATATGCGCTGGTAAAGGCACGTGCAATCGCAGGTGATCGAAGTCAGGCGCAAGAATTGTTTGAAATTTTACGTCCGTTCGTTTATCGCCGTTATGTCGACTACACCGCGATGGATTCGTTACGTGATTTAAAGCGCATGATAAAAGCCGAAGTGCGAAAAAAAAGCATGGAGAACAATATTAAACTGGGGGCGGGCGGTATTCGTGAAATTGAGTTTATCGTGCAAGCCTTCCAGCTCGTGCATGGTGGCCGAGATAAGGTGCTGCAAGGTCGTTCGTTACTGCCTATGCTTCAGTATTTAGCAGAACAAGATTATATAGCCGCGCAGGATGCTCAAGAGTTGGAAGCGGCTTATATCTTTTTGCGTCGAGCCGAAAACCGGTTACAAGAATGGAATGATCAGCAAACCCATGATTTGCCAGATGATGAAAATCAGCAACAGGTGTTGGCACAAACCATGGGTTTTGCCAGTTATGCCGAGTTTATGCAGCAACTAAATGACTATCGCCAAATCGTACAGCAGCACTTTGACGATGTGTTTGCGGAAGAGGCCGATGTGTGTGATTTAACCGAGGCACTTGGGCAAGCTTGGAAAGGGCCACTTGAAGATGATGCGCTTGTGATTTTGACGCAGTTTGGCTTTCATAAGCCGGGCGAAATTTTGAATTTATTACGCCAATTTAAAAAAGCGCGCTCTGTCGGGCAGATGAGTGCCGAAGCGACCACTCGATTAGAGCACGTAATGCCGTTGTTATTAAAACAATTGGCTGGTCAGGAAGATAACCAAGAAATCGCATTGCAACGTGCCTTAAGTGTGATTGAAAGTGTGGTACGTCGCAGTGTGTATTTGGTCTTGTTAAAAGAAAACCCAGTCGCGTTAGCGCATTTAATTAAGTTGTGTGCGGCCAGTCCATGGTTAACGGATATGCTGGTTAAATATCCCGCCTTGATGGATCAACTATTGGATTTACGCAGCTTGTATCGACCACTTGAGTTAAAAGAATTACTCGCTGAAGCGCAAACCTTATTAACCACCTATGGTGATGACGAAGAGCAATTTATGTTGCAGCTGCGTCATTGGCGTCACGCCCAAGTATTCCGAGTGGGCGCAGGGGATATTACAGGACAAGTACCGGTTATGCATGTGAGTGATTATTTAACCTGGATTGCCGAAGCCGTGCTAAATGTTACACATGATTATGTTTGGCAGAAAATGACCGCCAAACATGGCTTGCCTGCCGGGCAATCTGAGTCGCCATTTTTAGTGCTGGGTTATGGCAAGCTAGGCGGGATCGAGCTGGGCTATGGATCGGATTTGGATGTGGTGTTTTTATACGACTTGGATGCAAGTGATGAAAAAACTCAAGTCAGTCAAGATCATCAACGTTCGCTGGATAACGCCACATTTTTTACCCGCATGGGGCAAAAAATGATTTCAGTGTTGACAACCATTATGCCCGCCGGCCAACTTTACGAAATTGATACTCGCTTGCGCCCAAATGGGGCTAGTGGCTTGATGGTCACGACCTTGAAACATTTTGAGCAGTATCAAAAAGATAAAGCCTGGAACTGGGAACATCAAGCCTTAATTCGTGCCCGTGCCGTGGTGGGGGCAGCGTCTGTTCGGTCTAATTTCGAAGATTTTCGTCGTGAATTTTTAAGCCAGTCACGTGATGCCGATAAGGTAAAAGCGGATGTGGCCGAAATGCGCCAAAAAATGCGCGAAGGCTTGGATAAGTCAAACGAATTTGAATTCGACTTAAAGCATGGCTTAGGTGGCATTGTCGATATTGAATTTATCGTGCAGTACCTTGTTTTAGCCTTTGCCCATCAACAACCAGGCCTGGTGACTTATTCGGATAACATGCGGATTCTAGATGCGCTTAAAGGCTCGATTATTTTATCGGACAACGCAATTGAGACATTGCAAAATCATTATCGAACTTATCGCAGCGCGTATCATCGTCTGGCTTTGCAAAAACAAAAGGCAGTTGTAAACGCTAACGAATTTGCGATTGGGCGCGCCGATGTGGCTCGAATTTGGCACGAACTGATGGAGTAAGATCAAAAATAATAAAAAACATTAAAATCTGTTGTGTGTCGTGCAGATTTATCGAGTGTTTTCTGCGCTTCATGCTTGAGATTAAGTGCCCACCGTTGATTAAACTGATAAGTCCCAAAAATGCTGGCTTGTTGTTCTGTTTCAAATGTTTGATCAAACCAGGTTGTTGATAGCTGAGCACCTAATTTAAGTTGCTGATAATGACTAATCAAACCAGCTTCTATTGCACCGCTGTAATTAAATTGTTCTCGATAAAAAGCGGCCGGCGCAAACAATATAAAGCCATAATGTTTTTCTGAGCCTAAGCTTAAACCCGCACCGGTTTTAATAAAACTGTAAAGTTGATCATCTGCTAAACGTTTTGCACCTAATTGTACTTGCCAAGAAATGGGTTTATACAACCGATCTTGAATAGCATAGGATCGAATATCGACCAACTTTAAGCTATCGAGCTCAGTTTTAGTTTCATCTATGGCCAATTGTGCATCGAAAAAGCTTATGTATGCACCCGCCAAATAACCATAATCGTGATCTTCAATCGCATGATAAGCCGGTTTAAACCCGATTATGGACTGATCGTTTTTATTGGTTTGATTGTTGTTACGCCAACCTAGGTTTAAACGGCTGGATAAATGACCGTTTTTCGGCGAAGCTGGCGGAGGAATATCTACATAAAGTGGATGACCTAATTGGCTTCGTGCACGCAACAAACTAAGTAATGTCTTACTATATTCCGCTTGATCAATTTTGTCTTGACTACGTTGATGTTTGAGTTGAGTTGCACTGATTTCAAGCGCACTGATTTTTTCTATTTTGGGTACGTCATTTAACATGACTAGATCATAGTCACCATTTTTGACAAATGCTCGAGCATTGCTGTGCTGTAGGTTCTCAGCGAGTTTCACCATGCGTTTGCGGTTTGATGGTCGATAATGCGTTTCGCCGATAAATCCAGCTTGCTCAATTGCTCTTACGGTATCAATCGGAATGGCATTTACATTAAATTGTGATGTTAAATCCGTTCCGGGTCGCGCTACCTCTAACAACCAAAGTAGGTTATAAGAACAGTTTTCATCAAAGAAGAAATAATCGGCATAAAAATGGCGAATTTCAAAAATATGGCGATTTAAGCGAGCCAACTCATCATCGGTTAAATTCAGACGATATTCCCAAATATCGCGTTGTTCAAGATCACTGTATTCTTGCACTTTTTTAGCGTAGGGCAAAATTGAATAACGCCCTTCATATCCACCAAAAATCCCTTTGTATGCATAAATCAAACCATTTTTTTCTTGGGTTTGTGCCGCGTAATTGACCGCATAAGCGGTTAAGGGCGTTTGCTGACGTGAGTCAATGCGCAAAAAAGTATGACCAAAAGCTGAAGCAGGGGAGTTGATATGTGCTGAGGCCAAAATAAGGGTAATGGAATCGGCATCTAAATGAGCGATTTCCTGTTGCAGCGCTTGGCAGGTCGGAAGTTTAACTTGTTGTTTAATTTCGGGTAATTGGCTAATAAGCCAACTTGAGCGCGAATTATATTTGCAATAAACGCTTTGCTCATCATCTGTTTGGTCATTTATTAATGCGCTTAAAGATGCGTGTAGTTCAGCTTGAGGATTCGTTTTACCATTTTTAGAAAAGAAATATGCTGGATCGTCTATTTCACTTCGGCCGTTTTTGAAATGTAAAAGATTTAACCATTCATTATTGGTTGCTAATTGGCGTTGGTCTGCCAATTGAATAAGGTCGGAAGAGTTGGAAAAAACAAAAGGGGTATAACATGTCAGGCAAAACACTAAAAATGGTAAAAGCCAAGTTTTAAATATTCTGCCCGACAATTTAATTAACTAATAACAGTAAGGATGTTATCAATTACGTTTGCTGAACTAACATTTTCAGCCGTATAAATGTTGTCGAAGTTAGCTTGTAACTTAGCGGCAAACGTTGCTTTATCTTGTACTTCTAACATAACAGCAAGTGTTTCAATTACTTCACCTTGACCGTTAGCAATATCGGTAGCCAAGCTATCCATATTGCTTGCTACAAAAGTATTAACATGTTCGTTAGATACAAATTTAGCTGGTTTGTCACAACCTAAAGTGCCTGAGGTAATACCAAAAGTCTGGTTACCTGAAATACCGTTTGTTGTGGCAGCCAATACTTGCATTACAACAGAGTTTTGGTCTTGGATAACCATGCTACCCAAACCACAACCTGTGTTAGAGTTTGCCAATACGGCAGTTGAAGCAAGAGTTAATGCAGAAGCTAACATAAGTTTTTTCATAATATATCCTCACTGAGACATTAATGTGTATTCAATCGAATACGGCTTAAGTCTAACCAAGTTAAATTTAATCAGCAATAAAATTACGTAATTTTTGATAAAAACATCACTACCAGGCCCGTTTGATGAGCTAATAAGTCAAATAGTTCAAAAAAGTTAAGCCACTTGGCGTTTATCTTGCAATTTGACCAGTTTAAAACCGCTCACCTTGGTTTCGAGGCCGAGCACTTCTTCTATAATGTGTGAAGAGGTGGTTGATATTTGCTCAACTAAAGCGGCATTTTGTTGGGTTGATTCGTCGATTTCGCTAAGCGCATCGGTGGCTTCTTTAATACCGTGGCTCTGGAGTTCGAGTGCTTTGTTCATTTTCAAAATCATTTTGGCGATGCCTTCGATTGAAGCGGTGTTTTGCTCAAATACTGTTTGGGTTTGCTGGCTTAATTGCATACCGTGTTCAATGCGTTGCATATTGGTGTCGGTTACCTGACGAATTTGTTGGGCGGCTTCGGCTGAACGTTGTGCCAAGTTGCGCACTTCGGTCGCTACAACGGCAAAACCTCGTCCAGCCTCACCGGCACGTGCCGCTTCGACGGCGGCATTCAGTGCGAGTAGGTTGGTTTGAAAGGCAATGCTGTCAATCAAGCCAGTAATTTGCGCAATTTCTTGGCTGGCTTGTTGGATATCCTGCATGGCTTGCACCATTTGTTCGACAATCACCAGGCCTGATTGAGAGTCTTGTTGGACTCGATCGGTACTATGAGTGACTTGATTAGCTTCATGTAAGGTTTCGCGCACAGAGCTCAGCATCTGTGACATATTGGCGCTGGTGTTTTGCACGGCGGCGGCTTGTTTTTGTACCCGGTGATTGAGGTCTTGATTGCCGGAACTGATTTCTTTAATCCCATGTACCGCATGGTCGGTTGCGTGTTTGACGTCTTGCAACATATGACTCACGCTTTGTGCCATATTTAACATGTGGGTATTAAGTTCTTGCAGCTTGCCTTCAAAGGCGTGATCATTTTGATGAGAAAAGTCACCTTGGCTGTAAGCTTTCAGAGCAATGGATTTACTGTTAATCGCATTTTCTAAGCGCTCAAGCGATTCATTTAGGTAACGTTTTAAGTTATGTAATTCGCCCGGCATCTCAATCTCAACTCGTTGGCCAAAATCACCAGCTCGCATTGCATGGGTGACGTGACGTACGCCGTCAATTGCTTGCTTTTGCACTGACAAGGCATTCTTCATCGCGTTAAGAACATGCATGAATTGGCCGGCGTGATTGGATAGGTCGATGTTGATAGAAAGTTCACCCGCTTCTAATGCATGGCTAACTTGGGCGATTTCATTTAAGGTGACATCCACCGAGTTTAAGCTTTGATTAAACGCTTGACTGAGAAGCAGTAGGTCACCATTGTAGTTTAAACTCATACGTTGGTCGGTTGCGCCTTGAGCAAGAGATTGGCTGACGGTTTTGACTTCACTCAAAGCCTGTGAAACCGATTGCAATAGGTTTTGCAGAGCCTGGCTCATATCAACCAATTCATTTTTGCCACTGAGTATTTGTGGTTGATTAAATTGGCCTGTTTGCGCCACCTGTAACACTTGTTCGCGCAGACGTTTTAAAGGCCCAACAATTGAGCGGCTAATACTAAAGCTCAGGGCTAACAATACAAACACGGCAAAAAAACCAATGAAAATAAGACGATTTTCCTGAGCTAGATTGGCATTTTCGAGTTGTTGGAGTGCGCCAAGGCTGGCATTTTGTAAGTTGGACATAAGCTCTAATAAAATCAGGTTTCCGGATTCGGATAACTCAGCCAAGCTCTCATTATTTTGTGACATAGTGGTGAGAGTGTCACGTAAATCACCAAATGCGTCCATGTATTCCGCATGATGACTGTCTAAATTACGAGCCGCTTCACCGTTGAATAAATCGGCGCTAAAGGGTTCGACAATTTCTTTTACCAGCGGACTGGCAGCAAAACCTAAACCTTGTTCGTCAAATGCTTGCTTAAGACTGGTATCTTGGGTTGCAATCATTTTAGCGGCCAAGAGTTGTGATTTTTCCAGACGGGTTTGCAGCTCTGCTAAGTGAGCCACCAGGCCTGGTTGATCTTCAATAAGTGGGGCGATGTCTTTAAAGTCTTGGCTGAGATTATTGGCACTCAAATCCAAACCAAACTCAATCGACTGGCCAATGCGCTCTTTCATAAAGACGTTAGAATTGGTGGATTTTTCTAAGTTTTGTAATACACGATCAAGTGGTAACAGGGATTTTATAATGGCGGCATTTTTACCAACAGGTTCTTCGGTAAACGCCAGAAAGCCGGATTGGTCAAATTCCACTAGCCCACCTAAATCGGCGATTAGGCTATAAAGTGCTTTTTTTTGTTGATCGATCATTTCATTAAAGACTTGACCATGGGCTTCCGTACCGGTCAGCACAAAGTTATTTGATTGCTGCAAAGTGGTAATAAAGCCCTTATGAAATTCGGCAATACGTTTTGTGATTTGTTGTTCTTTTAGTACAAGCTGGTTTGATTGTTGCGCCGACTGATGCGCCGATAACCAGGCCGTTAAGGTCACGATGCTTATCAAAAGCAGGGTTAAAAACAGATTGAACCAAAGTCTAGAGCCAATGGTAAGTCGATTGAATAGCGTCATATTTAACGTCTCCAAAATAAGGTTTTTGCTGTGTTAAGTAGCAAATTCAGGGTTTAACTAAGCATCAAGCGCATTCAACAAAGCCCAGGTGTTGCCACCTGAATGCTTGGCTTGTTTTTTGGCTTTGGTGGCTAAACTGGCGAGTTTTTGTTGATGTTCTATGAGGCCGGGTGGCACTACTAACACGCCGATCGATAAACTCATGAGCGGAAAACGTTGGATTTGGCCTGCACGGTTTTGGCTTTGTATTCCGCCATTTCTGATGTCTTCTTCTTTGTATAAGCTTTTAACCTGAGTGTTAAATTGATCGAGCAGACTATCGCAGGTGTCGGCAAAACTATCCGTTTTGGTTCGAATCAGAATAAAGTCGTCGCCTCCGATATGACCAATAAAATCATCGGCTCTTTGAGCCGTGTTTTGCACCAGATGTGACACCATACGAATCACATCATCACCTTGCTCGTAGCTGTAGTAATCGTTATAGGCTTTGAAGTGGTCAATATCGATATAGAACACACAAAACCCGCGTTTTTGATGGATCAAGTTTTGCAGGTGTTTTTGAATTGGCACATTACCGGGTAAGCCAGAAAGGGGGTTAGCGTATTGGGCATTGCGAATCTTTAAGTCGGTAATTAAACGCAATAGATCCAAAAAACGTCCACAGCCTGCGTATTGATTATTTTTGGTGATAATAAAGGCATCGCCACGATGGCTGTTTTTATGATCGGTGATTAAGCGACTTAAGGTTTCGACCGGGGTGTGAATATCCACTACGATCGGTTGACGATCCATTAACTTACTAATGGGTTTACGATGGTGTAGGTCGTGTCCATAGCGTTGTGCGAGTAAATCCATCAGCTCTCGACGCCACACCATACCAAGCACAGTTTTGTTTTCGACCACGGGTATAAAGTCGAGATGATTATTTTTATGCAATAGTTGAGATACCCAATGCACCGGTGATAAAGGTTCGACCGATTCGGTTTGAATTAAAATCGCAGCCAGTTCATTACTGTAATCATGAAGGGTGGGATTTAGTCTCGTATTTGCCCATTCATAGCAGAGTTGAGATTTCAGCTGGGCTTCTGGACGACGGAATAAAAACCCTTGGACATAGTCAATCCCAATATCTTCAATAACACGCAGATCTTCTTCGGTTTCAATGCCTTCGGCGACTAATTTGGTATTTAAGCCTTCCGCTAGTGTTTTGATGCTTTCAATAAAATGACGCTTGTCTTTGCTCTGAGCAATACCCAGTACAAAGTGTTTATCGATTTTGACAAAATCTGGACGTAATTCTGACCATAGACGCAAGCCGTTATAGCCACCGCCAAGATCATCCAGCGCCACCTTGAATCCCATTTTGCGGTAGTGATTGATGGATTCAATAAACAAGTTAAAGTCTTCGACTGGTTGCAACTCAGTAATTTCAATCACTACCTTGTCAACGGGTACGCCCAGTTCATGCAGGCAATCCAGCGTCATACCTTGGCGATGACCGCGCGCCATAATCGAGTTAACCGTAATGTTTATAAACAATAAGTCTTGTGATTGTTGTTGCTGAAAAGACGCAATCGCGGTGCTGCGTGCCAACCAATCCATTTCAAATAAACAGCCGCTTTTTTCAGCGGCTTGGAATAAATCCAATGGACTGTGCAGGCTCGAATTAACCGGACCACGAATTAAAGCTTCGTGTCCATATATCTGACGCGTTTTTAAATCGATAATGGGTTGAAACAGCGCGGTAAGATTGCGATTTCGGAAAATACTAGATAGTTCTAAGCCCAGTTGTTTAGAAGACAGATTGTCCAGCATGGTATCCGCGATTTTATCCATTTCAAGTCTGTCCATTTTAAATTGGGCGCATAAGTTTTGGGTGGTGGCCATAGGGTTGTTAACTCCAAAATTTTTGTTTGCCAATGTTAGCAATCGCATATGACCAATTTGTGACGCTTAGGTAGCGTCTATATGACATTTATAAATTTTATACAGGCTTTAAGCGTGCGCTTTCCAGTCGATTCTAGCGAGTGACTGTAAAAACTCGGATGTGACTTCTTGCCAATCGTAATGATCAACACTTTGTGCAACAGGCACGCGTGGTAATAGGCGAACTTGCTGAATGGCTTGGTTTAAATCCGAATTTAAAGCGCCATTTAAACCCGGGGTAATAATGTCGATAGGACCGGTTACCGGAAAAGCGGCGACCGGTGTGCTGCATGCTATGGCTTCGATGTTAACCAGCCCAAAGGTGTCGGTTAGAGAGGGAAAAACCATCACATCCGAACTGGCATAATATTGCGCAAGTTCTTTACCTTGTTTGGCACCGACAAAAACAGCTTGAGGGTAGTCTTGTTGCAGTGCCTGTTTTTGAGGACCATCGCCTACAACCAGTTTCGTTCCCTCTAGATTTAGCGATAAGAATGCTGAAATGTTTTTTTCCACCGCTAGTCGGCCGACATATAAATAAATCGGTTTTTTATAAGGGAGCTCAACATATTGTTGGGGATTGAAAACACGTTTGTCTACGCCGCGCCCCATTAACACTAAATGTTGAAACCCGTGTGATTCGAGTTCGTTCAAGATCGCTTGTGCCGGCACAAACGTAGTCTGAGCTGGGCCATGAAACTTGGCCAAAAGCTTATAAACCCAGCTCGCAGGAATGGGAAGCCGTTTGGATAAATACTCAGGATATTTGGTGTGATAAGCCGTGGTAAAGGGAAGGTTGTTTGTTAAGGCAATGCTGCGCGCCCGCCAGCCCAACGATCCTTCGGTCGCGATATGGATCGCATCCGGTTGATAATTTAATAGTCTTTGCTTTAACCCTTTTGCTCGCCAAACCCACGGAATGTCAGGGTAGGTGGGTATGGGAACAGGATGGTAGTCATAAGGGTGAACCACATCCACTTCAACGCCTTGTGCTTTTAAATGCTCAACTAGCTGTTTTAGTGTTGTAACCACACCGTTAATTTGTGGTGTCCAAGCATCGGTCACTAAACTCAATCGTGTTATTTTTTTCAACTAATTTATCCTGTGATTTTTGTCAAAATCATACGAATAAATGTCGTCGGGTTTGTTAAGTAAATATGACAAGATTTGCGTCATAATTTAATCACGCTTACGTCATGCTTTGGTCATAACTTGCTTCTAGCATAGAGTTAATTTTGTTAGTGGAGACAGTTATGCCATTTAAGCCCCAGCCGTTACCTATTTGGATGGATGAACTTGATGTACCTCTGGAGGACGCGAGTTCAGAGCTGGTCGATGTAAGAAGTATTTGGGTGTCAGACGTGCATTTAGGGTCAAAAGGCGCGCGTGCCGACGAGTTGGCGGAGTTTTTAAAAGTCTATAACTGCGACACCCTATTTTTAGTGGGTGACATTATTGATGGCTGGCGTATGCGTAAAAAAATTTACTGGCCGCAAGCGCATACCAATGTGATTCGTCGCATATTAACCCGAGCAAAACGCGGTACGAAGGTGATTTATATTACCGGCAACCACGATGATATGTTACGGCGCTATTCGGGCATTGAATTTGGTAATGTGTTTTTAACCGATGAATATATTCATACCTTAAAAAATGGCAAAAAACTCTGGGTGATTCACGGCGATCAATTTGATGGGGTGGTGCAATGTCATCGCTGGCTGGCTTTTTTGGGTGACTGGGCTTATGAAACCGTGTTGCATTTTAACCGTTGGTTTAACCAGCTGCGTGCACGTTTGGGTTTTGGTTATTGGTCGTTATCGGCCTATTTGAAGTATAAAGTGAAACGGGCGGTTAATTTTATTAGTGACTTTGAAACTGCCGTGGCTAAAACTGCGGTTCAAAAAGGGGTGCAGGGTGTGGTGTGTGGTCATATCCACCACCCTGAAATTCGAGAGTTTGAGATGGGCGTAACTTACTACAACTGCGGTGACTGGGTTGAGTCTCTAAGCGCGTTAATTGAGGATCAGGACGGCGCGTTGCACCTGGTGCGTTGGAAAAAGCCAGAACAGGCAAGTCCAGAATCAATACATTCGTAACTTCATAGACCACCAGGCCTAGTGGTCTGGTGTTAGATTTAGCCGTGATTGACTAGAGCGGTGTCATATACCGTTGTTTTTTCTTAGGTTTAACTTTATCTAGTTCAACCATAATTAAACTATCAATGCAGTAGCCAAAATTGGCGTCTTCGCTAAAGGCCATAAAATGGCAGCCCTGGTCATCACACAGTTCACTGTATTGTTTATAGAGTGTGGGCACTTTTACGCCAACTTGGTCAAGTTGGTGATTCAAACGTTTAAAACAGGTCGCGTAATCTTGGGCGAAATCTGTCTGCATAAGCTGTTGAGTTGACTCATTTAAGTGATAAGGTGTTTTGGCCTTGGCCAAACCTGACCAACTGCCAAACTGTTGCTGGTAAAAACTGATGATTTTTTGTTTGGCTTCGTCAGGGTAGGCGGCACTTAAACTTACCGGGCCAAACAGATATTTAATGTGTGGGTGCGCGGCTATATAAGCACCAATCCCATACCAAAGGTAATCTAAGCTGCGTAAACCCCAATAACGTGGCTGCACAAAACTGCGACCCAACTCAATCGCATTTTTTAAATAAGGTTCAATCTCAGGTTCAAAGTCGAACAAACTGTGAGTGTAAAATCCTTCTAGTCCTTTGGTTTCAATAATCTGTTGGCCTTCGCCAATCCGATAAGCCCCGACAATATCCAAGGCTTCGTCATCCCATAAAACTAGGTGACGGTAATAGGTGTCATATTTATCCAAATCCAGGCTGGTTCCGGTGCCTTCTTCTACTGTACGGAAGGTGAGTTCGCGTAAACGGCCAATTTCCTGCATCACCGGCGAATCTTCTTCATAGTCGTATAAATAAATAATTTTACCATCGCCGGTTTGGCCGAGTTTTTTTGCCTGTTTTAAAGCTTGCTTGAGTGCTTTGCGATCAACCGGATGAGCAACGGTAATTTCGCCGTCAAACAATGGGTTTTTTGTGCGTTTTTTGGGCTTATCTAAACGGTATAGGTGCTTGCGGAAACGGGTTGCTAGTTGCTTTTTATCGAGGCCGAGAGCTTGAACGGCTTTCCATTTAATGGGTTTGCCAATATGAAAGCTGATTTCTTGATCGTCCTTGTTGAACATTTCTTGAACGAGCATCATGGTGCCGATAGGTTTGTAAATCGCCGATAGACTATAAAACAAGGCCGAGTTTCTGGCTTCGACTAAAATCGGCAGGATTGGGGCATTGGTTTTTTCAGCTAATCGTAAAAAGCCGGTTTTCCATTTGCCATCGCGTACCCCATTAGGTCGAATGCGAGAGACCTCACCAGCTGGAAAAATAATCAGTGCTTGCTCGTTTTCTAACGCATTTAACATAGTTTTATATTGTGCTTTATGCGAAGCCTTACTGGATAAGTTGTCGACTGAAATAAACAAGGACTGAATGGGTTCAAGTTGAGCCAAGAGTTCGTTGGCGACAATCCGGACATCTGGGCGCACAGTCCGAACTAATTTAAGCAAAGCCAGTCCATCAAGCGAACCGATAGGGTGGTTGGCAATGATAATAACTTTTCCTTCCGACGGAATTGAATAAAGTTGGCGTGCGTTGACTTGGTAGCTGAAGTTAAAGTATTCCAACACCTTATCTAAAAAGGCAAAGCCACGTAGATGTTGGTGGGTTTCAATAAATTGATTAATTTCATCTTGGTGAGTTAGGGCTTTAAGTAGCTTCATAATCAGCTTAGCACCTGGGCGTGCGGTTAAGTCTGGGAAGTGTTGTTGCAGGCTCGCTTCAATATTCAGCATGCGGATCTCTCATGATGGTTAAATTCCATCGGAGTATGCGCCAGTAGTATGACGATTAGATGACGCTGCTGTGAGGCTTTTATGAATTGAGAGCTGGTGTGGTTGTGGCCTATAAACAAAAAACCCGCCGAAGCGGGTTTTAAGTCATCGAAACTTGAAAGACTTACAAAGAGTAGTACATATCAAATTCGATTGGGTGAGTCGTCGCGCGCATACGTGTGACTTCTTCCATTTTTAGCTTAATGTACGAATCAATCGCCGCATCTGTAAATACGCCACCGGCTTTTAAGAAGTCACGATCAGCATTCAATGCATCTATGGCTTCTTCTAGTGACGCACATACGGTTTTGTAAGTCGCCTCTTCTTCTGGTGGTAGGTCGTATAAATCTTTTTCTGAAGGCTCGCCCGGATCAATTTTATTGATAATACCGTCAAGGCCGGCCATTAACGAAGCCGCGAAAGCTAGGTATGGGTTAGCTGTTGGGTCTGGGAAACGAAGTTCCACACGACGTGCACGTTCAGACGGCGCGTATGGGATACGGATCGAAGCCGAACGGTTAGAGCCAGAATAAGCCAATAAAATCGGGGCTTCAAAACCTGGAACCAAACGCTTGTAAGAGTTGGTGCCTGGGTTAGTGAAGGCGTTCAAAGCACGCGCATGTTTCATCAAACCACCGATGTACCACAAAGCTTCTTGTGATAAACCTGAATAAACATCACCAGCAAAAATGTTTTTGCCACCTTTGTTTAAAGACATGTTGATGTGCATGCCTGAACCGTTGTCACCAACGATTGGCTTCGCCATAAAGGTGGCGGTTTTGCCTACCGCGTGACAGGTATTATGCACGGCATATTTTAGAATCTGAACTTCATCGGCTTTCTTGGTTAGGGTGTTACCCGCAACCGCTAACTCACACTGACCAGCCGCTGCCACTTCGTGGTGGTGCGCTTCAATTTTAAGACCCATTGCTTCGGCCATCGCGCAGATATCAGCACGTACTTCATGTAGTTGGTCAACTGGAGGCACTGGGAAGTAACCACCTTTTACACGTGGGCGGTGACCCATGTTACCGTCCGCATAGATTTTTTCGGTGTTCCAAGCGGCTTCGTTACCGTCGATTTTAACGAAGCAACCAGACATGTCTGCGCCCCAACGAATATCGTCGAAAATAAAGAATTCTGGTTCTGGACCAAAGAAAGCGGTATCGGCCACGCCAGTGGATTGTAGATAAACTTCAGCTTTCTTGGCGATACCACGAGGATCTTTTTCATAGGGCTCAAGGGTGGTCGGCTCAACGATCATGCAACGAATAACGATGGTGGGGTCATTGGTAAATGGGTCCAAATAAAAACCATCGGTTTGCGGCATTAATACCATGTCGGAGTTGTGAATGCCTTTCCAGCCATGAATAGATGAACCGTCAAAGTTATGGCCGTCTTCAAAAAACTCGTCATCCACTTCGTGAGCGGGAATGGTGACATGTTGCTCTTTACCGATTGAATCCGTGAAGCGCAAGTCAGCCCATTTCACATCTTGTTCTTTGATAAGGTCAAAAATTGTTTGTGGCATAGCATTATCCTTCGTTGGTTTTATTTGTGGGTGTAAATCTTTATTGCAAATATAGCGCGAACTATGCCAGTTTGCGAGACAAAATTAAAATTTTATTAAGTTAATGTTTTTATTAATTAAATTTGCATCGGCTTTAGAGTGCAATTGGTGTTTGTTCGCTTTTGATTGTATTGTTTTGGTGCGTTTGTTGTTTATTTTTGGTGCGCCTGATTTGACCGGGTTTGGATTGTTTTCAGAATTATGACAGATTGCAATAAAACTGTAATATTTGCTGGTTATAGTGTGCGCACGAATTATAAATCGAATGAATCCAGCAAGGTAATTTTATATGAGCGCACAGACTAAGCAAGCATTACAGCAAACGCTGAGTGGCCCTACCTTTAAAAAGCGCATGATGCGACGCCGACTAAAAGATCATACTGCCAAATATGGTAT
>NZ_DATCSL010000125.1:0-1148 GCF_036568485.1 Thiomicrospira sp. | reverse complement strand
GGAACCTCTGAAAAACTCCCAATATTTGGCATAATAGCGGAAAAATCACAAAACAGGGTAAAGACAATGTCTCAATTAAGCTTCTCTGATGCCGAAGGCCAGGCTAAACGTAAACAAACTCGCCGCGAAAAATTTTTGGCGGAGATGGACAAGCTTCTACCCTGGAAAGAACTGGCCACGCCCATCAGTCGCTATTATTCTAAATCACTTACCGGTAGAAAACCCTTTCCGCTTTCTGCCATGTTGCGCATTCACTGTATGCAGCTGTTCTATAACCTGAGCGATCCCGCCATGGAGGACATGTTATACGAAGTCGAATCCATGCGACGCTTTGCTGGCATCAGCATTGATACAGTGCCCGATGAAACCACAATACTCAATTTTCGGCACTTACTCGAACGGCATGGGCTGGGCCAGAAGCTGTTCCGTAAAATCAATAAGCACCTGGAGAAGAAAGGTCTGTCTTTCAAAGAAGGCACGATCGTCGATGCCACGATTATCAGCGCGCCCACCTCCACAAAAAACCAGCAAGGTAAACGCGACCCGGACATGCACCAGACGCGAAAAGGCAACGAATGGCACTTCGGCATGAAGATGCACATTGGCGTCGATGATACGCTTGGCGTCATTCACAGCATTGAAACCACCGCAGCCAATGCTCACGATATCACGCAGACGACCCGTTTGTTAAACGGTAAGGAGCGGCGTGTCTGGGGTGATGCGGGTTATCTCGGCATTGAAAAACGCGATGAAACACAACAGCTGGATGTTGACTGGTTTATAGCCGCACGCCCCGGCAAACGAAAAACATTAAATGGTGCGGCGGCAAAACTGGAGACACTCAAAGCCAGTGTGCGGGCCAAAGTTGAACACCCGTTTCGCATTATCAAACAACAGTTTGGCTACAACAAAACGCGCTACCGTGGACTGGCCAAAAATACGGCGCGTTTATACATGCTGGCAGGCTTTGCCAACCTGATCCGTTGCAAGCAGTATCTGCTGGCCTAGGGTCAGTGCGCCTGAAATTCGGGTTTAGGCCCGGAATTCAGGCAAAACAAGAAACAAAACGGCAGTATTTCGCCTTTAATACAGACTTCTGAATAAATGTGCGCTGATATGTGAAATTTTAAGAGAAAATCAGAGGTTCC
>NZ_DATCSL010000124.1:0-13354 GCF_036568485.1 Thiomicrospira sp. | reverse complement strand
CGACGTGCGCGATACCCTGGTGCTGGCCCAGCATCGTTGCGTGGCCGCCATCGGCCTGGATGGCGTGGTGGTCATCGAAACCCCCGACGCCGTGCTGGTCACGCGCCGCGAATGCGCCCAGGACGTGAAGGAAATCGTTTCACAGTTGAAAACGCTCGGCCGTGACGAATACAAGTTTCACCGCCGCGTATTCCGTCCCTGGGGCGACTACGAAGGCATCGACACCGGCGCCCGCTACCAGGTGAAGCGCCTGACGGTGAAGCCGGGTGCGTCGCTGTCGCTGCAGCTGCATCACCACCGTGCCGAACACTGGATCGTGGTGAAGGGCACCGCGCGGGTCACCCGTGGTGAAGAGGTGTTCATTCTTTCCGAGAATGAATCGACCTATATTCCGTTGGGGACCAAGCACCGGCTGGAGAATCCCGGGGCTATTCCGCTGGAGATTATCGAGGTGCAGTCGGGGAGTTACCTGGGGGAAGATGACATTGTGCGGTTTGAGGATGTGTATGACCGTGTCCAAAATTGAATATTGTATTTGTATCCTGATGACAGACTTATATTGATGGGCACGGAGATGCGCTCGGCAGACGATCAAGCCGGGTTATTTCATCGCCGCTGTATCGGTACGCTTGGGCGTAAGCAACTATATGTCGGTATGATGGCCCTTGTTGGAAAATCTTCTTATTGGCCATGGCCATTGATTTCGTCCTCCGACGGCAATAGAGAATTGAATCGCTAGCTCTTATGTGTGCGATTGGCGGCATTTATCTTCGTCCTGGTGGGCAGTTGGCTGTAAGTGACTACCTTGAGGCCATGCTGTGTATCCAGCGACACCGGGGTCCTGATGGAGAAGGAGTCTGGCTTGCGCCAGATGGTTTTCTCGGCCTAGCTCATAATCGCCTTGCGGTTCTGGACCTGACCGAGCTCGGCGGCCAGCCAATGAGTTCCACTGATGGACGCTTTGTGGTCGTATTCAATGGCGAGATATATAACTACCAGGAACTTCAGCGGGAATTAAATACACTGGGAGCAGATTTCCGCAGTCACAGTGATACCGAAGTTATCATCGAGGCGTTTAGGTATTGGGGTGAGGGAATGCTGCAGCGATTGCGAGGCATGTTTTCATTCACAATATATGACAAGCATACGCGCAGTTTATTATGCGCCCGAGATCGCGTAGGTAAAAAACCATTTGTATACGCCCAGACGGCATCTGCATTCGTATTCGCATCGGAAATCCCTGCGGTAAGACAAGTGGCGGGTGTAGATACAACATTCGATCACGACGCCATTGCTGCAATGCTCCTACACAACCTACGTCATATACCGGACCCACATACTGCCTACCGTGGTATCAAGCGCCTGCGTGCAGGTCATGCGATGGTCGTTAGGGAGGGCAGGGTAGAAAGAATTTGGCGTTACTGGAAACCGGCGATAGCTGAAGGACCTTTTAGCCAAGAAAGATTGCGTGAACTGATTGAGGAGTCGATAAGTCTTCGCATGCATGCGGACGTGCCAGTTGGAGCGTTGCTATCAGGTGGCGTCGATAGTTCGGCTATCGTGGCCCTCATGCAAAGAAAATCCGCTGATCCAATACGTACCTATGCTCTGGGTTTTGACAAGGACGATGAAGATTTGCGGCGGGCGAGAATCATGTCCAAGGCCTTGGGAACTGTTCATCGCGAATTTTATTTTGATCCACAGGAACAGTGGGAAATTTTCAGGATGTTGCTTCGTATATATGGTGAGCCCATCATGTTGTTACCATTGGTACACACGTACGCTCTTTGCCGTGCCATTCGCGACGATAACATCAAGGTTGTGTTGACAGGTAATGGCGCCGATGAACTTTTCTATGGCTACACGGGGCATATCCGCACACTGAAATTATCGCGCTGGCTCGACCGACTTTCGCCTATCCTGCCACTATGCAAACCACTGAAAAATACCCGTCTGGGGTGGGTTTCTGAAAATCGTGGCGCACGCAAGGCGGCCTGGTATCGCTGGCTGGCCAAGACTGAATGGACCCATTTTCTCTCGAAGGATGCTCAGTCAACACTGGCCAATCGTGCCGCCGAAGAGCTCGATTATTGGGGGGTGCTTAGCCCATCCAACCATTTTATCGACGAATCCAATTTTGTAGGTCTGATGGTGGAGAATCCACATTCAGTAACAATTGCTGGCGATTTGCCTGCAATGGCAGCCTCGGTGGAAATTCGTGCTCCTTTTCTTGACCAGGAAATCGTATCCTTTGCCCTAGGGACACCAGTTGAAAAAAAGATTCCGGATGCAGCGAATCCCGACTGGCTTAAAGCAATACTGCGTGAGTCCGTGCGAGATATTATCCCAAAGGAATTGCTAACGGCGCCAAAACGGGGCATGGGTATGGGTATTCAGGAAGCTGATGTGTTACGTGGGCCGTGGAAGAGAAGAGTAGATGAGCTGTTCCAATCTGCTAATGATGCAAATGGCCTGATTGACTCATCGCGTGTCAAGGTAGAATGGAAAGAATTTTTATCTGGGAAAGCACCAGCAAGCCGTGTTTCAAAAATGCTGGCGATTCAAATGTGGCTGCAAATGGGGCTTGGAAATGCGAGTGAATGATTTGGTAAGGCTGAATACCAAAGCCAAGAGAATAAAGGATCCCTTTAGTTACCTGGAAAATTTTGCTTCCGGAAAAAAGATTCTTAATGTAGGAGCTGCAGGTGGGGTGAAAGGTTATCTCCCAAATAACAAGAATGTCTGGCTACACCATAGGCTGGCAATCGCAGCAAAAGATATTGTTGGCATTGATATCGATGTAGACGGGATAGAGTATGCTGAAAGCCACGGCGTCCACATTCTTAATGCGAATTGTGAAAATGTCGATCTGGGAAAACTTTTTGATCTGATTGTTATTTCGGACGTTATTGAACATATGAATGCACCTGTATACGCGGTTGAAAACTTGATGAAGCACTTGACTCCAGATGGGTGTCTATGCGTAACAACACCAAATGCAACATCTGGAATGACGTTTGCCCGTATCCTTGCTGGTAAACCCCCTAATGTCTATTGGGATCATGTGGCAGTTTATTGTCCTGAACATATTCAAGCTATTTGTGACCGATTTGGATACGTTTTGTCTGAAGTTTTATTTTTTGATCACGTTGATAGGCGGTCCACCGTTAATATTGCGAAGTCCTATATTTCATTGGCGGTGTCTGCGATCTATCCCCGACTTTCCACATCTTTTATGGCAGTGATTAGACATGCCGGTAATTGATGCTGAAATCCCACTTGATCCGGATGTAGAACACGCTTGGCATGCCTGGTTGGAAGTTACAAAGGCTCGGTGCCACATTAATTATGAGCTGGAGGGTGGCCGCCTTGACACACATATTGCCAGTTGCCTAGAAAACTCAATGATCACGGCGGATCGAGTGACAAAACTTGGGCACCCTTGTCCACGTAAAATTCTCGAGGTCGGGAGTTCCACTGGGTTCAATTGCCTTGCGTTGTCGCACCTGTACCCAGATGCAGAAATATATGGAATAGAGCCTGACAACGAAGCGGTCTTGGTGGCAAACAGCATGGCGGCAGCTGCAGGAAAAAACAAAGTTTATTTTCAGCAGGGTGTAGGCGAAAGCCTGCCCTACGAAAAC
This sequence comes from Thiomicrospira sp., assembly GCF_036568485.1. GTDB lineage: Bacteria > Pseudomonadota > Gammaproteobacteria > Thiomicrospirales > Thiomicrospiraceae > Thiomicrospira. The sequence continues at coordinate 9,710 of NZ_DATCSL010000124.1, read as the reverse complement.
GAAGAATTCGATCTTATAATATGCCTGACCGTTATTGAGCATGTGTGCAACGTTGAGAATGTAATTTCGGAAATGGCTAGGGTTCTGTCTCCGGACGGGATACTTCGTCTTGAGGCGCCAAACTATGTATGGCCGTACGAGCCGCATTTGAGCCTTTGGTGCATTCCCTTGCTAGGTAAAAAATTTGCGCGATTTATGGCCCTTATACAGGGGAAGTCAAAAAACGTAGCGTATCTCGATCACTTGCAATTTGTTACACCTGGGCGCCTTGAGTCAGCTTTCAAAAAAAATGGTCTTGTCTGGGAGAACCTGGTACAGGTGAAGCTGGAGCAAGTTTTTGAAGGGGATTCTAGTCAGATAAAGGCCTACACACGCATAGCGCGGTTAATGAGAATCCCGGCCAAGCTAGGCCTAGGGAGAATTCTCGTCAAAATTATTATGGGTACAAGGCTCTATCCAAGTGTGCTTTATGCGGTAAAAAAAGCATCGCATGTATAACTTGCTGCATAGGTTGCATGACAGATTACCGATCAACCGTGATTATCTGGCTGCTCTGGTGACCGGTTATGGGCTTATGGCCGTAATTATCGTTATTCAGTTGGTCTTGATTCCACTTTATTTGACTCACCTAGGCAAGGAAAAATTCGGGGTGTTGGCCATGATTATGGTGGCTAACAACTATGCTGCGATTGGAATAACCTGGCTTTCAGGGAGTATGGCGCGCGTACTGGCAGAACGCGCTGCTGTGGATGATCGTGAAGGGTTTCGTGAAGCCTATGCATTTTCCAAAGCTGTTTATGTACTCTATGCCGTGATCGCGCTTTGCATATTTTGGCTAGCAGCTCCCTGGTTACTTAAGAATGCACTTGCTGATGAAGAAATATTCTATGCCATAGTTCTTTCTAGCGTTTATTTCGTGCTTGCCTATGAATATAACGCTGACAGGCAGGCTTTCATGGCCCGGCATTGGCAGGCAAGAGGAAATTTGAGGGAAGTGGTTGGCCAGATCGTTTTTGCTGGATTCGTGGCGTTTGGGCTTTATCAGGGTATGGGCCTACCTGGCGTGGTGCTTGCCCAGATTGCGGGTATTGTATGTACCCGTCTCTTAGCGTGGGCGCATTGGCGGAAAGATGAGTATGGACTTGGATGGGCATGGAAATTTACAGATGCGAGAACCCTGTGGAGGCGCGTGAGTGGTAGGGTTGGCCGACACTACGTCGTCTATGGGGTTTTGTTACTGACGCTTCAAGCAGATGCCTTGATCATTGGTTGGCTTGCTGGTCCGGAAATCGCTGCAAACTATTATTTACTTTGGCGAATTCCTGAGGTCTTTATTTTATTGCTATGGCGCATACCGAGTTCCTATGCGCCACATCTGATAGCCATGGACGCGCGTCATGAATATGATTCGTTATCACAAAATTATCGAAAAGGTTTATATTCCGTAAGCATTCTGGCGGGACTTGCTGCTCTAATATACGGTATTTTTGGTAATCCGATAGTGCATTTATGGCTAGGCGATGATGCTCCTGCTGGGCAACTACCCTATGCTATAGCGGCACTAGCAATGTTTTTCATTTCGATTGCGAGATGGCCTGCCGAAGTTGCGTACGCACTGATGAACACCAAACCGTTGGTTAGAGTCGTTGCAATTGAGCTGGCGTTCAAGTTGGTCTTGATAGCAGTTCTATTTAGTGCCATTGGCTATCTTTCGCCAATCGTTGCTGTATGCCTAGTGCATCTTCTAGGCATATCATACTTGTATATGTGGCTAGGGAAAGAAACCATCAGTGCCCACATTCATTCACGAATAATCTAGTCGATAATGAAAGGTATTCCATGCTGATCATCGCAATACATCCAGGCCACAACGCAACCGTAAGTCTTGTACGAGACGGGAAAATCATAGGGCTTCTCAGTCAGGAAAAAATCGATAACATAAAAAACTCTGCAACATTTCCAATTGAAGCGGCGCACGCACTCCTGGATGAATGCTCTATTGCGTGGGATGAGATTGAAGAGATCGCTATCGCCGGAACAGACGTATTTCCGAACTATTGTTATGAGTATCTCTTCAACCCAAAAAATAAAATTCAAACTCGCTTGCCGTTGCCAGGTAGAATTTTGAAACGATTGGGGAAGAGTGCGCTGGGCAAGGCTATGCCAGGGATATTTTATATGGCGCGTAAGAAGCGCAGGGCTGCACTAGTGAGGGCTGGGCTTTCCGAGCTTAAAAAAAATATTGCACAAAGCCCGCTTGTTGGAAAACCGATTACGTTTATTGATCATCACCAATGCCATGCTTATTCAGCTTACTATGGGCTTGCAAAGAATAATGAACCAGGACTTATTTTTACCGCCGATGGAAGTGGTGACAATTCATGTGCAACCGTTTCGGTAGTGCGTGATGGAATAATCAAGCAAATCGCGGTTACGCCGCCTAATGCGTCTCTTGGCGGGATTTACTCTAATACAACCCGCTTCTTGGGCATGAAAATCCTTGAACATGAATACAAGGTGATGGGGTTAGCGCCATATAGTAGAGGTTACGAGAAAGAGGTTTACGAGCGTATATTCGCGCCTGTTATCAGCCTGGACCCCGTCAATCTACTCGTTTTTAAGTCAACGATAGATACTTCAAATTTTTATGACTATCTCGTTCGTCATGCGGTCGGCGAACGTTTTGATAACATAGCCGGTGCAGTACAACTCTTGTTGGAAGAGCGTATAACTCAATGGATACGTGAAGCCATAAAAACAACGGGTATACGAAATGTGTTCACTGGGGGCGGGGTTTTTATGAATGTGAAACTCAATAAAAGAATCTACGAGATGGAAGAAGTTGAAAAAATACATTTTCTACCATCATCAGGAGATGAGTCCAATCCAATAGGAGCTGGATACGCACTTGCGCTGCAACGTGGCGATCATCCAAAGGCGCTGGGAAATTTATATTTGGGAATATCATATAGCCGAGATGATCTTGAAAATTTTATTAATCGAGAAGCTCTGCACGAAAATTATAGTATTACAGAGCATGAAGATATTGAAACCGAGATAGCATCTTTACTCGCGGATCGGAAAATAGTGGCACGATTCTCTGGGCGTTGTGAGTGGGGCGCACGTTCTCTGGGTAATCGGGCCATACTTGCTCACCCGAGCTACATGGAAAGTTTCTATACCGTTAATGATTTGATCAAAGCAAGAGACTTTTGGATGCCATTCGCTCCGTCCGTACTCGATGCGTATGCAGATCTTTATCTCGATAACTACCAACCAGAGAAAGCGGAAGCACCTTATATGATTACCGCATACACGGCTTCCAGTGAAGGTCAGAAGGTTCTTAGGGCTGCAATGCATCAGGGCGATCACACAGTTCGACCCCAGGTAGTGACGCGGCATGGTAACCCGGAATATTATCGGCTTATTGATACGTTTAAAGAGCTAAGTGGTGTTGGTGCTGTCCTTAATACCAGTTTTAACTTGCATGGATATCCGCTTGCAGCTACGCCGGAACAGGCAGTTCGCACCCTGGAGCGGTCCGGTCTTGAAATCCTTGCTCTGGGTCCCTTTCTTGTGCGAAAAAAATAATAATACTGCTCACCGCTTGATTGGGGGCAAATGAACGATGGCTCAACTAATGATTCATCTGGGGCTTATACTTGCCACCCTCGCTGTCATGGGTATTTATATTTCGCTGAAAAAATATGATAACTTCAATTCTATAGCTATATCACCTGTATTCTATTTTGCTTTGTTGTGGTGGCTTGCATTTCCATTGCATGCCTACCTGATTTATCAGGGATGGGTTGATACACAACAGCAGGTTGTGGTGACAAGCGCAGACATCATTATTGCGCTGTGGTTGTCGTTATTGAGTATGGGCGTGGTCTATTGGGGTGCCGTGGCAGGTCTTAGAAAGAATGTGCGCCATGTAAACAATGCATGCAATGCTGGGTCAATAGAAAGAGTCTTGATAGTCGAGTTGATGCTAATTATTTTGGCTTTTTATTTTTTGGCTCGAACAGTATTTGATTCAGGCGAGTTCATCCCATTCGTAGGAAATGATCAGAACGAGAACCGAGTCGGTAATGGTCCGTTTTACCTTCTTTCAGAACTTTTTATATATGGGCTGATTGCATCGACCCCATTGATTTTCGCTTCAACCAGATTAAATCCAAGGAGACTTTTGTTTCTTGGCGTGATCGCAGTGGGGATCATGCTCGCAGTATATATGGGTATAGTGCTGAACTCACGGAGGTTCATCGTATTTCCGCTATTCGTGTTAGTACTGGCATGGCTATATTTGAGTGGGATGAAATACCGAAAGCTTGCTGCTCTTGTCATAATCGGGACAATTTTAAGCGCACCGTTTTTGCAAGCGTTGCGTTATAGTCTTACACCAACTGAAGCTCCGGAACAAGCGCTAGAAAATGAATCTTTCGTAGACGACCAACTTCAATATAAGCCCGAAGATTACGCAAATTATTGCAGGTATATATATAATCATCCATCTCCTCAACTTCAGGTGCTCGTTACTGACCGTGACGGCCTTGAGCGACGACTCCCTCATGCGGCGGCATCAGTTGCGGGGTACCTCTGTGAGCCTGGGTCGACAAGGTATGCGTCGTATTCCTTTATACAAAATATTGCAAGTAGCTTCGGCGGCATTGATCATCTGGCGACATTTATCCATAAAAGCACTCTAATAGAGAAGATTATAGGTGTCGATCAAGGCACCGCATGGTCATACAACCTTCTACTGGCTACAATTCCACGGTCGATATGGGAGGAAAAACCCCTGCATTATGGGAGCGTCGCGATCCAGAAATGGTTATATCCTCACATGTACGAAAATTCTGACATTACTATGACGCTACCGCCATACTTCATAGTAGATTTTATGTTCGGTTTTGGGTTCTTGTCCTTATTGGTTCTATCTTATGGGCTTGGGAGAATCTTGGCGTGGTCGCATTTAGTTCTGGCGTCTGCGCTATTATCACAGAATATGCTTCGTTTTATTTTTGCGCTTTTTGTCATGGCATACATGTTCAACTTGGTGAGAGCGGGTACAGGCATTATCCAACCATTTCTGCCCATACTTGTTGTCATTATGCTGATGTATGGAATAAGGCCTTTTCGTGATTTCGCGCGAGAATTTAAAGGATGAAGATATTTTTCTACCCGCATGAATACTTGCGCGATCGTCAGATTGATACCATAAGAAATTGGCCACCTGGAGAAGTGGTTAATCCGGAGCTTGCTGCCAAGCGAGTTGGAGCTCAGGTATCAGCAAATAAAGCGAATGCTGCTAGAGTAGCTGCTTCATGGAAGCAGAGGCTGCCATTGCTGAACATAAAGATGCGGCCAAGTAATGCGCCGAAAGACGCGGTTGTTTATTTGTGGGGCGCATTGGTTTTGAGCGGAAATTTCATCGTGGATCTCGATAATCCGTGGAGTTTGGTTGGATACAATTTGAGCGCCATGCCGATTTTCCGATCATTTATAAGACGGATACTACTATCTGATCGTTGCTATGATATCCGCTGCATGAGTAATGCTTGTCGAGAAAGTCTGAAACTGCTCTTCGGAAGCGACGTTTATAATAAAGCAAGCATACATTATCCATGCTTGGAGCAATCCGTTGCTTCAGTTGATAGCGTGTGTGGTGACATAACTCACTTCTTATTTGTGGGAACACAGTTCGAAATAAAGGGGGGTGAAGCTTTACTGCGCGCATTCAGCCGTGTCTATTCGCGCAATCCGAATTGCAGATTGGATATTGTTACACATATGCCTGAGCATTATGTCTATCTGGCAAATTCGTGTCCGGGTGTTGTGGTGCATGAGGCGCACTACATTAGGCGAGAAATTCATGAAGAATTTATGCGGAATGCTGATGTTTTGGTGTTACCCACATACGTCGAGTCATTCGGTATGGTTGCCCTTGAGGCGCTGGCGCACGGACTGGCACTTATCGTTACAGATGTTTATGCATTGGCAGAAATGGTAGAGCACCATGTGAATGGTATTTTATTGCAGCCGCCGATTTCAATTTGGGATGGGTATCTCCCGTCTGAGATTTACAAGAACATTGCTGATGTTAAGAAATACATTCGTGAAATTGATAAGTCAGGCTTTGAAATAAACCTTGAGAATGCGATGGAAAGTTTTGTACTCGATCCTACCTGGCTACTTCAGGCGCGCAAAGCAAGCACGCATCTAATGAAAGAGCGATTCGCATGCTAATCTCTATTGCGATTCCTGCCTTCAACGCAACAACGACTATTACCCGCACATTGGAGTCTGTTTATTGTGGTGAGCTCCCCGATGATTGGAGAGTTGAGACCGTAATCGTGGATGATGGGAGCACGGACAGTCTTGACCTGGAAAAGCAGGTTAGTGGTTACAATGATTCACAACTGATAAGGCATTCAGTTAACCGTGGCATGTGTGCCGCGCGAAATACAGGTATAGATTATACGAAAGGAGATCTCGTCATCATTTTGGACTCCGATGATGAGCTCGTGAACGAATGGCCACGTGCGCTTCAAGCGATCATGCGTGATTGGCCTGAGGAATGTAACCTCTGTTTCGCCGCTTGCCGAAATCAAGATGGTATTATCACGGCAACCAATCCGGGTTTCCAAGGTTATCATTACCTAGATGATCTGCTTAATGAGCGTAACAGCGGGGAATATTTACCAATATTTCGCGGCGATTATATTAGGGAAAATCGCTATGTGGACTTGGGGCTCCGAAAATCGTGTGGCATTGTCAGCTATATAAAATTTGCATTGGACAGTCCATTCTGGATATCAAGTCAAGTGCTGCGGATATATCACCAATCTCGTGCAGGCTCAGTGACGCAGGGATGGACGGCACCGGACAAGGCTGCAGAAACGGCTCGCTGTTATGAGGCGCTTTTTGAGCGCTATGGCAATCTCTATCGCGAAAGGGCCCCCGCGATTTATCGAACAAAACAGTTAAGGCTTTCTGTATATCTCAAACTCGCTCAGTTGCGTGGTGTCTGGTCCGCATATAAAAAGGGGGCCTCTTTGATGGTTCCGTGGGAAACGATTGGAGTTGCTGTGATTTTGTTGATTGGTCCGCGGATGGCGGGAAAGCTGGTGAGTTACATGAAGGATGTAGGAATAGTGAGACGATATGGATAACTGTACAGAGGAAAACGAGCAGTTTTACGAAAGGTTCTGGCAAGATGTGGAATACCAGCAAGCCTTTGCCTTTGACTCGGCTGTACGAGACCGATTTCCGGCGATATCCGAGGTGTGGGGTGGCTTGCGGAAGCCTAAAAAGGTACTTGATTACGGCAGTGGAAACGGCGTCCTAACTTATTGGTTGTGGTCTAATGGCTTTGGCGAAGAAGTGTTAGGTGTCGACGTAAGTAGCACGGGAGTCGAAAATGCAAGAAAAAGTTTCAGCAAGCCTGGGCTGCAATTCGAACTGATATCCGTATTAGACGCGATCGAGCCTGGGAGTTTCGATGTGGTGGTATCATCGCATGTGCTAGAGCACATCGATAATCCTGAGGTGGCACTTAAAAAGATAACAAGTATGGCTGAGTGGGTGGTTATCGAGGTTCCCCTGGAAAGATGCTTTTGGCCTGAGCTTGTTGCGAAAATGCGACGAAGGCCTCGTCGCGAGAACCCTCTTGGGCACGTAAATTTCTGGGATAAGGAAGGATTTAGATGGTTTTTGAAACAAGCGGGTCTGATAATTGTTAAGGATTACCAATACGCATCTGCCCCATATTCGCCATTTAATCACTGGGCGAAGCGACTTCTGGAGATTGTTGCGCTCAGGGCAATGGGGTTGAAGCTGTATAGCAGGATTATGGCAACCCATTACGCTGTACTCGCGCGAAAAATCGACTCTTAAAGCATAAATCAGACGAGAAGATTGTGCGTGTACTGCTGATATTTTCGAGTAGTGACCTTGGTGGTGCAGAGCGTAGCCTCACCAGGATGGCGCTTGCCACAACAGGCGAGATCCAATTTGAATTGGCAACATTGGGTGGTTATGGCCCGTGGGTTGAATGGTGTATTGAGCAGGGAGTAGCACCGCATGTGCTCGGTGTATCTAGGAGAAACAAGCGTCAGTGCTTTTGGTGTATTACCTCGCTATTCAAACTTATCATGCTTGTGCGTCGTGAGAAATTCGATGCTATATACGTTATGGGGTTGCGGGCATCTGTCAATATCCGTTTGGTAAAGCCATTTCTGAGGGGGGCGCGTATCGTACATGGGGTTCGTTGGAACCCCGCTTCAAATTCGAGGCTCGACAAAGGGTTCCGGTTGGTCGAGAGATATCTTGGAAGATTGGTGGACCTCTACATTGCGAATTCACTCGCCGCAAAACGAACAATGATAGAGCGAATGTCCATACCAAAAGAAAAAATTCGAGTCATCTACAATGGATTACACGGAATCCAGAAGGAAGTGAAGCCTATTATTGAGCGGCCGTTGCAGGTGGTAACAGTAGCCAATATATCACCACGAAAAGGCTATTTGCAGTATGTGGAAAATGTTGTTGCGCCATTGTGCCGCGATATCCCGGGGGCGAATTTTGTCATTGTTGGACGTGACGATATGGCAGGTGCAGTGCAGCGAAAAGCGCAAATGCTCGGCTTGGAGAAATGTGTAAGGTTCGAAGGATTTCAAAGTGATGTTTCGGGTTTTCTTCGCCATTCAAGGGTTTTTGTTTTGCCATCATTATGGGACGAGGGCTGTCCGACTTCAATTCTGGAGGCCATGGCATATGGAATGCCAATAGTGGCATTTTCTCTCGATGGTATACCTGAGTTAGTAAAACATGAGGTGGATGGAATTTTAGTTACCCTAAATGACTATTCGTCTATGAAGGAGTCAATAGAGCGTTTATTGTTGAACCCGGAAGAGGTCGAAAGAATGGGTCGAGCAGGCTACAAGAAGGTTTCCGCGGATTTTGCAATCGAAAAAACAGTAAAAGAGCACGTATCCGCATTCAAGATGATGTCGGGGGATTAAGCAATGTGTAATCTGGCATCCAGGGATAATAACGACAGCAATATCAATCTGGATACTAAAACAGTATCAGGATTCGGGGATGAATGGAGTCGTTTTACTCAAGTGGATCTCGAAAAGGATGCAAGGAACAGGATTTTTCATGATTACTTTGCTGTATTCCCCTGGAATTCGATAGAGGCAAATGCTGATTGTGCCGACATTGGATGCGGGAGTGGGCGATGGACTAAGGTCGTAGATCCGTGGGTAGAATGCCTGCACCTTATTGATGCAAGCGATAAGGCGTTGTCTGTGGCGCATCGAAATCTAAAAGATGCACCAAACGTTATGTTTCACCATGCGTCTTTCGATATGCTTCCGCTTGAAGATGAATCACTGGATTTCGTATATTCTTTCGATGTTTTGCATCACATTCCTGACACAGTGGGTGGCATAAGAGCGATCTCGGAAAAACTAAAGCGAGGAGCACCCTTCCTCATATATCTCTATTACGCATTTGACAATCGCAGTCCTGCATACCGTGTGTTGTGGAGAATCATCGATATGGCTAGACGAATTATATCGCGCCTTCCATACCAGGCACGTTATTTCGTAAGTCAGTTAATCGCGATTCTTGTGTACTTTCCGTTTGCCAGATTGGCACTCCTTCTTGAAAAGATGGGTGTCGAAGTGTCTGCACTCCCGCTC
>NZ_DATCSL010000123.1:0-1180 GCF_036568485.1 Thiomicrospira sp. | reverse complement strand
AAAAAAGCCGTGTAAATAACACGGCTTTAATTTTTAATGTGAATGATGTTTATAAAGTTCGGCTGGGTCAATTAAAGGATCGGTCAGGATCTCAACCTTGTCGCCTTTAATCGCGTTGTAAAAACAGTTTGCGCGCCCGCTATGACAAGCCGGGCCGGTTTGGTCAACCAGCAAGAGCAAAGTATCGCCATCACAATCTAAACGCGCTTCTTTCAGTACTTGGATTTGGCCGGAGGCTTCGCCTTTGCGCCAGTAGTTTTGGCGTGAACGTGACCAATAACAAACACGACCCGTTTTTAAAGTTTCTTCTAATGCGGCTAAATTCATATACGCTAGCATTAAGACTTCACCCGTATCGTGCTGTTGGGCAATCGCTGGCATTAAGCCATCGGCATCAAACTTTAAATGGTTTTTGAGCTGTGCCCAATCAAACTGATCGCCTTTTTTAGCATGCTCTAAATTCAAAAAGTTGAGTTCCGACATTTGTTAGCCTTATCGTTATTTACGTTTTGCGTTGGCAAAAGCCTGCGCAAATAAGTTATTGCTGACGGCTTTTTTCTCATTGGCCACTGGTTTTTTCTCGTTAATTTGCGAGTTACGTCCAAGTTTTAGCATCGCCAGCATAAGCTCGGCCGTGGCGCGTGCATCGGCTAAAGCATCATGGGCATCACCTGGGAAAGGTTGCCCCAACACTTTTTCGTAAGCCACGGTAAGTTTAGGGGTTTTCCAGAACCAATACATACGTTCAGAATGCCAGCGCATTGCGCCGACTAATTCTTTACTGAGCTCGGCGACATCTAACCATTTGTTATAGTCGAGTTCGAACTCGAGCATTTTTTTGCTGGCGGAGTTTTGCAAATAAGCAAAATCACTTTCGGTGCTATAGGCCAAAATGATGTCGGCTTCAAGCAACACTTTATGAATTTCATCCCAGCACTGCGCAAACAAAGGCGCTTCCTGCACCATCTCGGTTGAGATATTGTGCTTTTCATTTTCTGGGATGTCGTAACCTGGGTTGATAAGCTGATTTAGGATTTCGTTACCTTCCAAATCACAAATCGAAATTTGAATCACGTCCGCTTCGGGATTAGTGCAAATGTCAGTCGCTTCGATATCCAAACACAGCACTTTTTTGCCTTTGAGGGCTTTATCGTGCTGTTTAAGTTTGTATAAAGCATCA
>NZ_DATCSL010000122.1:0-2458 GCF_036568485.1 Thiomicrospira sp. | reverse complement strand
CAAATAATGGGCAATAGCAAGGTGGGGATGCCTGCGATATAGAACATAATCTCCCAGCCAAAATCCACCACCAAAAAAGAGCCTAATAATGCGGATGCCATACCACCTATTGCATAGCCACTAAACATAATAGCAACTAGCGTACTACGCATACGTTTTGGTGCGTATTCTGAGGTCAGAGCGACACAAATTGGCATGACACCGCCAATACCCAAACCAGCGATGAAGCGTAAAGCGGCAAACTGCATTGGACCATCAGCAAACGCCCCTAAAAAGGTAAAGCTACTGAACAGGGCCACGCAAATCATGATGGTTTTTTTGCGACCGATCTTGTCAGAGAGCGTTCCAAAAATCATAGCGCCAAACATCATGCCAAAAAGTGCAGCACTGGCAAGAAAACCTGCTTGTACTGCGGTTAATGACCATTCCTCCATGAGTAGGGTTGCAAACAGTTAAATAAAATATATACAAACCTACCTATTTATTACTATAATAGATAGATTATATCTATAATATAGAGAGCAAGTTATGGGGAAACTGGTTAGTATTGGGGAGGCTGCCAAACATTTCGGGGTTGCTCAATCCACATTAAGACGTTGGGATGAGGATGGTACGTTAGTCGCCAAGCGAACCGAAAACGGGCATAGGCGATATGATTTAAGTGAAATCAGACCGCATTCCTTGAATACACCACCTAAATTAGACCGAAAAACCATTGCTTATGCTCGTGTGTCGAGTCGTGATCAAAAAGACGACTTACTTCGCCAGTCTCAAGTTTTGGAACTTTATTGTGCCAGGCAAGGCTGGACTTTTGAGACGATTACCGATCTTGGTAGTGGAATGAATTATAAAAAGAAAGGCTTAAAAAACCTGCTTGATGACATACTGAGCAATAAAGTTGAACGGCTGGTAATTACCCATAAAGACAGGCTTTTACGATTTGGTGCAGAACTGGTTTTCATGTTGTGTGAGGCTCGTGACGTTGAAGTGGTAATAATCAATCAAGGTGAAGAGTTGAGTTTTGAGCAAGAATTAGCCCAAGATGTATTGGAGATTATCACCGTATTTTCAGCGAGGCTATACGGCTCTCGCAGCAAGAAAAACCAACAATTAATAGAGGCGGTTAAAAAAGCATTATGATCCGTGGACACATTATCGAACTCAAGCCAAACAACGTACAGGCAAATCACCTTGCTCGTGCTTGTGGCGTGGCGAGAAAAGCCTACAACTGGGCTTTGCATGAGTGGCAGCGGCAGTATGCGCTTGACAAAGCGTACCGTGATGCGTGTTTGGCCGCAGGCGTTGAGGTTGATACTAAAAATCTAAACAAGCCCTCACAGGCGAAGCTCAGACGCGAATTGAACGCCATTAAGCGTGAATTATTCCCCTATATGCTGGAAGTGACCAAATGCGCTCCGCAGGCGGCAATCATGCAGTTGGGTGATGCTTATAACAACTTCTTTAAAGGCTTAGCGAAATACCCAACCGCTCGTAAAAAAGGCCGTGACGATAGATTCAGTTTATCCAACGACCAATTTGCCATTAAAGGTAAATCCATTCGTATCCCAAACTTGGGCTGGGTTCGCTTAAAAGAAGCTTTACGTTTTGACGGCAAGATCATGTCAGCCACCATCTCTAAACGTGGCGGTAAGTGGTTTGTTAGTGTGGCTGTTGAAATACAAAAAGCTGTAATTCCTACTAAAAAGACAGGTAAAAGCGTTGGTGTTGATCTTGGTATTACCGACTTACTGGTTTTATCAGACGGCACTAAAATTAAAGCGCCAAAACCACTTCAAGCAAACCTTAAAAAACTAAGAACGCTAAACAAAGCGCTCAGTCGCACTAAAAAAGGCAGTAAAAACAGAGAAAAAGCGAAAACCAAGCTCTCTCGTTTGCACTATAAGATCAGGTGTATTAGGCAAGATTCTCTCCATCAAATCACAACAAGTCTGGTTAATGAGTTCGATGTGATTGCGATTGAGGATTTGAATGTCAAAGGTATGGTTAAGAACAGGCGGCTATCAAGAGCTATCAGTGACTTGGGTTTCTTTGAGTTTAAGCGACAGCTTATCTACAAAGCCACTGAGCAAGGCAAGGTTGTGAAATCAGTCGGACCCTTCTACCCAAGCTCAAAAACCTGTTCAAACTGCAATCATATCCTTGGTAAAGATGAGCTAACATTGAAAATGCGTGAGTGGTTGTGCCCTAACTGTCAGGTTTCTCATGACCGTGACCTCAACGCCAGCATCAATATTTTAAATAACGCGACTGTTATTTTAACAGCTGCATAATCCTGTTTATTGGACGGTGAGTTCCATCGCCAATTAAAAAAGTCTGTGGAGTCGTGGTCAGTCTAAATCTCAAATGAGAAATAGCGCGTGACAATGAAGCAGAAAGAAAACGTCAAACCTATCTAATAGTCAATATTGGCTAGGTTTGAGTAAGATTTTTGGAACGG
>NZ_DATCSL010000121.1:0-20394 GCF_036568485.1 Thiomicrospira sp. | reverse complement strand
TAAGGTCAGGGATAATCCTGATGTGGTGATAACGTCGCGTTGTGGATGGTTTAGATAGGGGTTGGGCGGTGTGGTATCGTTCGGCGGTACATATACACCACCATGGTCGGAGGCCCATTGCCGAATTCGCATATCTTGATTAATGCGTTCACTTGCGGCCGCCTTGGCCATTTCTAGAGTGTGGGTTTTGATGCCATAAAGATTATAGGCTAAAGACCCTAAAACTAAACTGGTCCATATTAAGGCGATCAAAACATATTTTCGGGGCAGCTGAAAAACTTTAAAAAGGCTTCGCATAGGGTAAATCGCATAGGGTAAATTTTAGGCGGCACGCATTATGATTGAAACAACATTATACTCAAATTAGTCTAAATAAGACTTTTGTATCTAATCTAACGCAGAAACTTAGCTGTGCAAGTTTATATTTGGGACAGGGTTTAAGACTGAGTTTGGCTTTGCACTTGCCATTCTGGATAGCCTTCAGCGAGGCGCTTGGCTTGAATGCCGCGTTTCTGCAACGCATCAACCGCTTGCTGTGACCACATGCAATAAGGTCCTCGACAATAGACGACTAGGGTTTGATCGTTTTGCAGTTGGTTTAGTTTGTTGGGGAGTTGCTCAATCGGAATATTGATCGCTTGCGGAATATGCCCAGCCGCAAACTCATCTTCAGGACGTACATCCAACAAAGTATAGGGCTGTTTATATTCGCGTAAGGCTTTTAGGGAAATAGGTTCGTAATCGGTATTGGGTTTTAAGTGTTCTAATAATAGCGCTTGCATGCTGTCCAATTGAGACTCGGCGACATCACGCAAACTGACAATTAAGCGAAATACGCTGTCGTCACTTAATGCATAAACACTGTGCTGGCCTTGGCGCTCGCTGGTCACCAGGCCTGCATGCTTTAAGGTTTGTAAATGCTTTGAAACATTGGCGATGCTTAGGCCGAGTTTTTTATGCAGGGTTTCAACATCGCAGGCCGTTTGCGCCAGCACGTCTAAAATCATTAAGCGATTGGCATGGCTTAATGCTTTCGTCACCTGAGCCAGTTGTTCAAACAAACTGAGTTTTAGAGAATTCATGGCCATAATTATCACTTTGTTGAACCTTTAGGCTTGAGCGCCTATTGCGATTAGCAACCTTTTGTTTTGCGCCACATTGGCTCAAACTTAATTCCAACCACGGCACCGGCGGTAATGGAGGCTACGGCGACAAACGAACCTAAAGCCAGGGTCGCCACACCGGATAAGCCATGCCCAACCGAGCAACCCATCGCTAATACGGCACCAAAACCAACTAATAATGCACCTAGGCTTGAAATGACACCATCTTTTGCGGAGTCAAAGCCACTCACTTTAAATTGACGGTTTATGAGACTGCTGACAAAAGAACCCAGCGCCACGCCGACAACGGCGATCAAACCAAACGTAATTAAACTAAAGTTGGCTGGGCTCATTAAATAGTTAACTGTGTCGCCCATCGGAGCGGCAAAGGTAAAAGATTGCGTGCCTAAACCAATGGGTGGGGTTTCCATAAAGGCCGCTTCATCTATCAATTTTGCACCAAATTGGCCACCCGTTAAGGCATAAGCCGCGGCAATAATTGCGCCAACAATCAACGCACTGATGATCGGGGTTGGGCGGCGAAACTCTGGGTTTCTATAAGCAAAATAAAACAAGCTTAAACCGATTAACCAACTGAATATCAGTAAGGCCAAATCTATGTGGGCGCTTCCTGCACCAAAAATTAAACTCGCCAAGTCTTGTGAACCAGCATAGTCTAGATGAATGGTTAAAGGAGCGAACACAGGCATAATCCATTCGCCATAAAATGAGGTACGGGTCATGATGTAGGCCATGATCGACATAAGCGCTACCAACCAGAGAGATTTGTAACTGCCTTGTCCCATTTTAACGGTATTACGCATCCCGCAACCCGTGGCCAGTACCATGCCTAAACCGAAAATAAAGCCGCCAACAATATAACGTCCCCAAGCAAAATCAGCGGTTCGATAAGGTGGCCGACTGTCTGAAAGGTTCATCACGTTTAACCATTCTAGGCTGCCAGATAAAATAATCCCGATGCCCATTGCAGCGACAAATGTCCAAAGACGCGTGCCGTTACCCAGCGTAATGCGATCTCTTAAGCCGCCTACTGCGCAAAATGCACTGCGTTGGGCCGTTATTCCTAAAATAAAAGCCAGCCCAAACGCTAGCAGATAATAATTAATAAAAAGATTTGGAATCTCGTTCATGTTCCGTTGCTCCCGGCTTTGGTGTTATTTTTATTTTATAGGTCGGTAGATTGAGCGATCTACCGACGATCATGTCGGAGATTATAAAGGTTTAACGTTAAAACCGATAATTTTTTGCATATCTTCTGGATAGGGTAGGATGGTGCTGGTCAGTTGTTTAACAAAGGCGACCTTATCAAGACTCAAACTTGGGTTGTAGCGTTTCTCAAATCCAATGGTAGAAACGGCTTTGCCACTGATGCCGGCTCCACAAACACTACCCGCTTGTGCGCCGGGTAAAATTTCCATGTAATCCGGCAAAGTTAGGAGTTTTTGCTGAATTGAATCATATAATTTATTGGCCATTTCTTCTTCACGACCACGCAAGTCTGGACGACCAACACTGCCGACAAATAATGTATGGCCGGTAATGACAAACCAGGCTTCATCGCAGCGTGATTTATCGGTCACTAATAAACTGATGCTGTCTTCGGTGTGCCCTGGAGTATATAAAACTTGGGCATGCACGTTACCGGCCTCAATGATTTGGTTTTCGGCTAAAGGCATAAACTCGCATTGAGCAGGCGAGTCTTGGTGTAAACAATATTTCCCCCCAGCACGCTTCGCTAATTCGGCGCCGCCAGTGTAATGATCGGCATGAACATGGGTATCCACCACATAGGCGATTTTGACGCCCTTTTGCGCGGCCTTTTCTAAATACAAATCCACTTCGTCCTGGTGCACGTCGACTGCAATCGCCAAACCCTGGCCAACGCAACCTAGCATATAAGATAAAGAACCCGGCTCGGAATCAGGGGTGTGTTGAAATAAAAACATGGTATGTCTCCTTTTAACCCTATGTTTATGGCCTAAGTACACGTCACCAGGCCTGGTTTAAATTTCTAATCAGTTATATTCAACTGGTTGGTTGAATGAAACTATATCGGGTTCGTATTTTTTATTCAACCCATTAGTTGAATAAATTTATTTATGCCGCCCAAGAAAGTTTTGGGAGAGGTTTTGACCAATTTGATTGCAATTTTAAAGTGAAGTCACTAATATTCAACCACATAGTTGAATATACAGCCAAAGGGGATATTAAAGTGCAGGATGATCAGTCAGTCGAACACGGCATTAAAGCGAATTTAAATCAAATTATACAGCAGCTTATTCAGGTGTTTTTGGTTGGCTTGGCTCTGGGTATGACTCGCACAGTGGTACCAGGCCTGGCCGAAACCGAGTTTGGCTTAGCCGCCCAAGCCTTTATGAGTTTGGTAATGTTTGTGGTGGTATTTGGTTTAGTTAAAGCTAGCATGAATTTATTAGCTGGACATTTAAGTGATCGCTGGGGACGCCGCTCTTTATTGGTGGCAGGCTGGTTATTAGCGATCCCCGTGCCGTTCCTGATTTATTTTGCGCAAGACTGGTATTGGATTGTGTGGGCGATGGTGTTTTTAGGCTTAAACCAAGGTTTGTGCTGGTCGATGGCGTTAAACAGTAAGCTAGATTTAGCAAAAGCGAATCAGAAAGGCTTAATAAATGGCTTTAATGAGTTCTCAGGTTATGCGGCGGTGGGTGTGGCAGGCTGGTTAACCGCCTATTTGGCTGAACTTTATGGTGCGCGCGAAGCCATTTTAGGATTTGGTTTAATTGTAATTGGTTTAGGTCTGGTTTTAGCGATTTGGAAAGTGGTCGATACCCGTGCTTGGTCTGAATTGCATCAACACCATCATCGCCAAGCGAATGGGGATGATGGGGTAAAACCTGGACTTGGCCAAATGATGACTTATGCTACTTTTAAACAACCTCAATTGGTCGCATTAAACCAAGCGGGCTTAGTGGAAAAATTTATTGATGCACTGGTGTGGATTTTTATGCCAGTATATCTCATCAGCCAGGCCCAAAGTTTGGTGCAAGCCAGTGCGATCATCGCGATTTACGGCGTGGTTTGGGGTGGTTCGCAACTCATTACCGGTCCTTTATCTGATCGATGGGGGCGCCGTGGTTTAATTGTGTGGGGTTTTTGGCTGTGTGCCCTATCCAGTTTAGGCTTTGTTTTGGTTGACACGGTTTGGGCTTGGTCGCTATTGGCCGCTCTAATGGGCTTTGGTATGGCGATGCTTTATCCAACCTTGGGCGCGGCAGTGGCCGATAACAGTGTGCCCAATCAACGTGCTACCGTGCTGGGCATTTATCGGTTTTGGCGTGACTTTGGTTACGCAGCGGGTGCTTTTTTAATGGGTTTATTGGCTTTTTATTCAGAGTCGATGGTCTGGCCGTTTTATTTTGTCGCGATGATGATGTTTTTATCAGGTCTGTGGGTTTGGTTGGCCTTGCCCGCTAAAGCTAAGTCTTAACGAATGGAGAAATAACATGAAATTCAAATCTTATATTTATGCCATCTTAGTGTTTTGGGG
This sequence comes from Thiomicrospira sp., assembly GCF_036568485.1. Classification (GTDB taxonomy): domain Bacteria; phylum Pseudomonadota; class Gammaproteobacteria; order Thiomicrospirales; family Thiomicrospiraceae; genus Thiomicrospira. The sequence continues at coordinate 15,744 of NZ_DATCSL010000121.1, read as the reverse complement.
GCTTAGCAGCGGTCTTCAAGCGGAAGAAATCAAGCACACACATCAAGGTAAAACTTTAAACGCAAACCTAGTCATGGCAGATGGCAAAGGCTACGCCGATGATTTTGTGCTTTTATTACACGGCACCTTAACGCATAAAGGCCGTTCAACTTATCGTATTTTGCAAGATAATTTGGCCGCACAAGGGGTCAGTTCCTTGTCGATCAACTTGTCATTAGGTTTGGACGATCGTCATGGCGAATACGATTGTAATGTGCCCCACACTCACAAACATACCGATGCGCTGGATGAAGTCGCTGTATGGTTAGATTGGTTGAAAAATCAAGGTGCAGACAAGGTGACTCTAATGGGCCATTCGCGTGGTGGTAACCAAATCGCCTGGTTTGCGGCCGAACGTGATCGTCCGCAAATAGACAAAGTTGTGTTGATTGCCCCTGCGACTTCTGAGCAACAATCAGCAAAAGATTATCAGAAAAAATATGATAAGCCACTTAGCGCCGTGTTAAATAAAGCTCAAAAATTGGTTGATAAAGGCCAAGCTGATCAAATGATGAAGAATGTCGATTTCATCTACTGTGAAAAAGACCAGGTAACGGCGGGCGCGTTTGTCGATTACTACACCGCCAAGCCACAGTTTGATACGCCTTATTTAATTAAGGCACCAGCCAAACCTACCTTAGTCGTGGTTGCGTCAGAAGATCAAGCGGTACCAGAACTGCCAGCACGTTTAGCCCCGCTGGAAGGCACGTCGAACCTAACCATTCACACCATTGATGGTGCGGATCACTTCTTTATGGACTTTTTTAACGAAGATTTAGCGGCGGCGGCCGTCGACTTTATGCGCAACTAAATCGGCACTCGATTCAGCAAAAAGCCGCTTTAAAGCGGCTATAGGCGGTTACAAGGAACTTTGATTATGTCAACGCAACAAGCCTTTATGGCATTAAAAACCCATTTGCAAAAAACCATTGTCGGTCAGGAGGCGTTGCTTGAACGCATGATGATTGCGATGCTGACGGGCGGCCATGTATTATTAGAAGGGCCACCAGGCCTGGCGAAAACTACCGCGGTTAAAACCTTAGCGAAGGGCGTGCATGCGAGTTTTCAACGAATTCAATTTACGCCAGACTTAATGCCCGGTGATGTAATGGGTTCGGATATTCTTGATCCAAATACCGGTTCATTGAGTTTTGTTAAAGGCCCGATCTTTAATGAAATTGTATTGGCAGATGAAATTAACCGTGCGCCGCCTAAAGTACAGTCGGCTTTATTAGAAGCGATGGCAGAAAAACAAGTCACTGCCGGTGGCCAAACGCGTGCTTTGCCAGATTTGTTTATTGTAATGGCCACCCAGAATCCGCTTGAGCAAAGTGGCACTTATCCCTTGCCTGAAGCGCAAATGGATCGTTTTATGTTGCATGTGGTGCTGGACTATCCAACCGAGTCGGAAGAGTTGGAAATTCTGCGTCGTGATCGCGCCAAGCACTATGGCATAGATAAAGAAGACGACACCTCAAGCTTAACGCCGCAAAACGTATTAGATGCGCGTCGTGAAGTAGCTGAGTTGCATGTTGCCGAACCGGTAGAAAAATACTTGGTGGCGTTGGTCGCCGCCACTCGTAAGCTAGATGAACTGGATGACACACTTGAAGGTGTGTTGGATGTGGGTGCTTCGCCACGTGCCTCGCTTGCTTTATTACATGCTGCCAGTGCTTACGCTTGGTTGCAAGGGCGTGACTTTGTCACCCCGGATGATGTTGCACGATTAGCGCCCGATGTCTTGCGTCATCGTTTAGCCCTCAGTTTTGCTGGCCGCGCCCAAGGTTGGACCTCCGATCAATTGATCGCCCGTTTATTAGAACTGGTTAGCGTACCGGTTTAAGGCTTCTGATGACGTTTTTACAAACGCTTAAAGCTCGTTTTTCTAAGCCAAACAGAGCTCCTAATATCAGCCGGCAGCCGATTCTGTCGGCGCAACAAATTGCGGATTGGGGGCAGGAGCTGGAAGCTTATTGGGCGAGCCTGCCGAGTTCGCAGCGTTTAAGTGAGTTAGCATTGTTTGGCGATCAATCCAGCCGTTTTCGCGGTCAGGGCATGGAGTACGAAGAAAGTCGTTTGTACCAGCCAGGCGACGAGTTGCGACATCTTAATTGGCGATTAATGGCGCGTACTGGTAAAGCCTTTACCAAGCTGTTTCAAGAAGAACGCCAAGCGCAATGGGTGATCATTTTAGATCAACGTCAGTCAATGCGTTTTGCCACCCAGGGGCATCTAAAAGTCACGCAAGGGGCGCGAATTGCAGGTTGGTTAGCCTGGATGGCGCAGCAGCAACGTGTGCAACTTCAGGCCATAGGCTTGAGCGAAACCGTGTCGATGACGCCGGTGATTCAAGGCATGAACTTATACCAGCAAGTCATGCAGGCGCTCGCGATTCCTTGTCCGCCAAAAGTGGATCGCACTGAACCGAAATTGGCGGATGTGCTTAATCAGCTTAAAGCCCACTGGCCAAACGGCACACGCGTGTGGATTATTAGTGATTTTGCCGACCTAACCGAATCCGACCAGGCCTGGTTGACGGCGATGAATGAATCCTGGCATTTAAGTGCCTTTTGGATTGAAGATCCGGCCGAAATTCAATTGCCCGCCAAACAAACTTTAAAACTTCAATCAAACCACCAGGTCTGGTTGTTAGATAATCAACAACAATCCCAATACCAAGCTTGGGCAAAACCCCAACGCGATAAGCACCAGGCCTGGTTAAAACAAGCGGGCGTGGATGTACATAGCGTGCAAACCACTGATAGCTTACAACGCATACTGGCCAGCGAATTATGAACTCAGCTTTAATGGATATTGATTTATTAAGCCCGCCAGTTGCTGAGCCATTGATGAGTGCTTGGTTGTGGGCATTGATCATAATCCTATTATTGGCCAGCTTGATTGGCCTAGTTATTTGGTTGTGGCGATCACCAGGCCTGGTGGTTTGGCGTTGGCAACGTCGATTAGCGGGTTTACAAACCGACCAGCAACGCAAACAACTGGCGTTGGACATTTACGACTGGCTCGCCCAACGCCATATTCCACTTGATACAGCTTGCCACCAAGCTTTATTAAGCGCCTGTTTTTCAGCCAACAAGGTGGATGCGGAAGAATTGGCAAACTGGTTAACTAAGATGAAGGCCTGTTTATGACGATGTTATTAGACTGGTGGGATTCTTGGCATTTTGCTTACCCGGCCTGGTTTTGGGCGTTAGCGGTTTGGCCGTTTGTGCAAGCCATCTGGCCAAACGCTTGGCGACCCAGCGGCGAAGCCGGTCAAATGCCGGTGTTTTTCCATCCTAAAATTGATCAGTTTATGGCGGATTCATCACACACGGATTTCGCCTCCACGACCCAAAAACGAGACTTAAGTCGACGTGTACTGATCAGTTTGCTAAAAATCGGCCTTATGCTGAGTTTATTAGTGGCTTTAGCTCAACCTCAACGCCTGATTGAACAAGCGCCACAAGCCAATAGCCAACCAGTGCGAGATATTGCGTTGGTATTGGAAAGCTCGGTGTCTTTCGTACTTGAGGATTACGAACTGCAAGGCCAGCCCACCAGCCGGATGGAAGTGGTAAAAGCGGTACTGGAGGAGTTTGTCCAGGGTTTAAGTGATAATCGATTTAGCTTAGCTTTATACGCCGAACAGGCTTACAGCCTAGTGCCGATGACGTTTGATAACCAAGCGATGCGTGCCAACTTGCAAAGACTGCAACCTTACTTAGCTGGGCGCACCGATCAAGCGGTGGGCGAAGCGTTAGGCTTAGCTTTGAGAGAAGTGGCGCAAGCCGAACAAAATGATAGCATTCAAAAACGTTTGGTCGTCTTGGTGAGTGACGGTGTACAGACCGATAGCCGAATAGATTTAAATTCCATTATTGAATACGCCAATCATTTATCCGTGCCGATTTACACCATAGGTATTGGTGCGGGCGCGGCCATACCCGCCGAAAACCAGACCTCGGGTTTGCTGTATCAAGCCTTGCAAACCCGTGAACTAGAAAGTTTAGCTGAGCAAACCAATGGCCAGTTTTATCAAGTCGGCGGTCAAGATGATTTGCAATCGGTATTAAGTTCGATTGAACAAACCGAAGGTGTGCAACGTACTCCGACCAGTGAAACACGTTGGCAAACCCAGCCGCTTTATTTCACGCCGTTAGCTTTTGCGTTAGGCTTATTACTGGTCTGGTGGTTACTGACATTAGGAGGCCAAAGATGGAATTCTTAGCCGAATTAAGGCAATTTAGTTGGCGTGAAGTCAATTGGCTGTGGGGATTAGGTTTTCCACTGGTTTGGTGGTTATACCAGGCCTGGTCGTTACGTCGCCAACAAACCGATTACGCCCACGCCGAATTTTGGCCTTGGGTGCTGAGTCAAAAATCAGCGCAACGCAAATTTAATATGCTGGCGAGTTTGGCTTGGTTTGCTTTGATATTAGCTTTAGCAGGGCCGCGAATTGAGCAAACTGATGTGATTGAATCTGATCGAGCCGGGGTGGATTTACTGGTGGTAATGGACGCGTCACGTTCGATGAGCGCGCAAGATCAAAAACCGAATCGGTTTGCTTTTAGCCAAACTCTAATCGAATCGGTTAGCCAGCAGCTTAATGCACAAGATCGAATCGGTTTAATCAATTACACCGCTCAAGCCCATTGGGTTACGCCTTTTACCCAAGACAAATCGCTGTTTAAACGTGCTTTGTATTTAACCGAACCCAACTTATTGCCGCTGGCAGGTAGCCAACTTTTCGACAGCTTGAGTTTTGCGGTGCAACAAGCACCGCGTCAAACCATCGCGCCCTTAGTGGTGTTATTGGTTACGGATGGCGGCGGATTGAATGACGCGTTGGATTCAAGCCAACTAAGTGAGTTGAGAACCCAACTTGAACAACAAGATGCCGAGTTAATCCTATTAGCGGTCGGCAAAACACAAACCGTTTGGTTGGCGGATGAGCAACATCCTTCTGGTTGGCTACATGATGATAATCAGCCGGTGGATGTGGCCTTGCCACGTGCGGCCTTGCAAAACCTGAGCCAGCAATTGAATGCTGAATACTTAGAAGCCAGTGGTGAAGCGGGCATGCTGGATAAGTTGTTAACGCCGATTCGCGCAAAAGCCGAACGTTTGCCGGTTAACCAAACCAAAACCGAGCAATGGGATTTAGCACCTTGGTTAATGGGGTTAGCATTGGGTTTATTCATGATTATTCTACACTTACCCAAGCCAGGCTTTAAAAGACTTTTGCCGGGTTTGTCGATGCTTGGCTTCGGTTTATTTAGTTTGATGTCAACTGCCCCGAATATGGTTTGGGCGGCATCCACATCGTTAGAGCAGCAAGCCTACCAAGCGTTTGAGGCGCAAGAGTTTGATCAAGCCGAACGGCTGTATGCCAGTTGGCTTGAAACCGCTCAGGCAACTCAGCCCGATCAAATGTTTCGAGCTTTAATGGGTGCCGGTAATGCGGCTTATCGCCTAACCCAATTTGCGCGAGCCTTAACCTGGTATCGCCAAGCCGTGTTAAACGCTCGCCAAGATCAAGCACGTGCGCAAGCCTTGTTTAATTTAGGGAACGCTTACGCGCAACTTGAAATATGGGGCTTAGCAGTCGAGGCTTTTGAAGCCGTGAGTTTGTATCAAGCCGAGCATGTCAAAGCCCAACAAAATTTAACCCTGGCTTTAGCCGCCTTAAGCGAACAACAAGCCAAGGCCGCTGAACAGGCTGAGGCCGAGCAGGCGGCAAAGGAACAAGAAGGACTGCGTAAAGATTTAGAAGGTAGTTTTCACGGTGGTAGCAAGCCCAATCCAAATAACGAAGCCGGCTCGGGTGCCGAAGGCGAATCGGATGATGGTCGTTCAGAAGGCACGGGCTTTAGTTTGCCGGAAAGAATGGCGAATTCAGAACTATTAACGGGTCAAGATTGGGCGTTAGCCGGTTCGGCCAAATCCGTTGAAGACCAATTAAAAACCCAACGCCGCATAGACAATTTACAGATGGAACTAAAAGACCTGGAAGACGATCAGCAAGCCTTATTAAAACATTTGTTTGAGCGCGAAGCCGGATTTCAAGCGCGTCAAGACAAAGTACATGCGATACCGGGGGTGCAACCATGGTAAGACGCAGAACTGGGTTAACAAACTTCACAGCATTTATCGGTTTTTGGATGCTTTTGTTGTCAATTAGTAGCGTTTTCGCGCAAAATCAAACGATTATGCTGGGTGACAGTTTAACCATTACCTTGCGTAGCGATGATACGTTTGGCGACTATAAAAAACTTGATTTAACGCCGCTTAAGCCACACTTTCAAATAGATGATTCGGCCCAAACCAGTGATCGTATTCGATTACGCTTAACCCCAAAACAAGCCGGTCAAATTGAGATTCCTTTGATTACCAGTGGAGGCTTAACCATTCCGGCTCAGACCCTTAAGGTCGAACCAAATGAGTTGGTTAATATTGAATGGCAAGTACCACGCCGCCATCTTTGGCAGGGTGAATGGGCAGTTTGGCAGGCTAAGGTAAAAGTGACAGATCCAGGTTTGCCGGTTGAAATGGAAGGTCTGCAAAATTCAGCGATTCGCTTTAGCGCGCAACCGATCCAGCAAACGCTTGATGATTCACGCACGGCTGAATTTGTAATGGTGCAAAAACTCGCCAACACCGACACAGAGTTAACCCCGCCGGTGATTCGGGTGCAAAACCGACAAGGTTTGCGTTGGCAGTTTTTTGCGCCAGAAAATAATTATCAAATTCAGCCTTTACCCAGTTATGTGCCACCTCAAATGCCAGTGGGTAAATTTTCATGGCAAGTTGATCGACCTTTTTGGAATCGCACAGGGGCGTTAGAAAATATCGAACTGACATTAACTGGAATAAATGCGAGTCGGTTACCAGATTTGCGTGACCAACTGGCAAGCGGTGACGGTATTAACTGGCTGATGGCACAAACTAGCACCACGGAAACCTTAGGATTAGAGGGGCGAACTGAAACCCAAGTTTTAAGCCAGCCTTATCGCGTAACGGCTTCAGGCTGGGGTTATTATGACGAAATACGCCTTCAATATATTAACCCTGAAACCGGCAAATTAGTTGATCTTATTCAGCCCGCTGAGCTTTATATCGCATTACCGGCTTGGCTGTACTGGATAGGTTGCGCCCTGTTGTTGGCGGTTGGATTTTGGTTGCTTATGGTTTTAGTCAGACTCGGTAAAATAGGTTTTTACCGAGTACGCCGAGACCGTGCTTTGGCACGCACGGATGATGCTTGGACACGCTGGCAAATTTATCAAACTTGGGGGCAAGCGCGTGGATTAGGTAAGCCACAAACCCACCAGGCCTGGTTGTTGGCATATGAGGCTCGATTTGGTAAAAACTCGGCTTTGCGAGCCGAGTTTGAGCAACTAGATCGTCAACTTTATAAGTGACGTGATACCCATTGTTTAAACTGGGTTAAATCCATTGCACCTGAAATCCGATCCACTTCTTTGCCATTTTTAAATACCGCTAGAGTCGGAATAGAGCGGATACCAAATTGTGCGGCAACAGTTTGTTCTTGCTCGGTGTTAATTTTGACAAAACGTGCCTGTGGGTGCGAACTTGCAAAGTGTTGCGCGGCTTGTGCAAAGGTAGGCGCAAACATTTTGCAAGGGCCACACCATGATGCCCAGAAATCAACAATCATAACCTGATCGGTTTTTTGAATCGCTTTATTCAGTAGAGAGCCAGTCATTTCAACCGGTTTATCGCTGATTAAGGTCTGCTTACAATGACCGCAGGTAGGTTGGTTAGACAGCTTTTCGGCCGGGACTCGATTTAAACCGCCGCAGTGTGGACACATGATAATCATCAGAACTCTCCTCGCTTGAATGCGTTAAATATAGGTGCAAACCGATAAAATTCAAGTCCAGCCAAATGTCTATCTGATTATTTAAGCCAATCAGGTTTTGGACTTTGTTGACCGGATTTTTCATAACCGTAATCCACAAACTGATGCAAAGTTTGGTCGTGCGAATGTATAAGCTCAACTAGCTTGGGATCGTCAGAGGTGATAAGGGCTTCAACGCCATTTTTAATAGCACAATAGTCCATCTGGATTTGTTCACGAAACTCAAACAAAGCCGCAAATAAAGGGTCCCAAGAGCGAATCGCACGCCCAGCGGCAAAGCGTTTTTCCATGCCTTCCACATGATCAATTAATACTTGAGCTAATCTAGGATTTTCACTTGTGGTGCGCGCTAAAATGCCATTTGGCAGTTTTTCGGTTTCGCGTTTTAATTGCTTATGTTGCTCCAACAGTTCGGCAAATAAAGCTTGATCTTGCTTGTGAGCCGCATCACTGCCGTGGCCGTGTCGATATTGTTTGTCGGACATACAAAAACCTCCAAGCTTATTTTAACCAATCATTCAGGCAGAGGGTTAGCCATCATCAAAAATACGGGCATAAAAAAAGCGGCCAACAGGCCGCCCAATATTCTGAGGAGCTGAGACTCCAAACAAGAGACTCAGTAAGACGAAATACCAACCTAGTTAACAATGACAATTAACTAAATCGTTATACATAGTCTACAACAGTAAAATAAGTAAATTATTGAGAAAGTATGGAGAAAGTGTAATAAGCTCAACACGGCGAACCGTGTTGAGTGAGTACTGAAATTAAGCGGAAGGATTAGGCGTTTCAGCCGAATCCGCTTGGCTTAACTGCTGTGCATTATAGTTAGCTTGTGCTTGTAAGTTCGCAGCATAAGTGAGTCCGTTGCTGGTGTCATTCGCATTGGTATTCTGATCTTGCACCGGATTATTTTGATTTACGGTTTGGCTCGCCGCCAAATCCATATAATCGTTGCCAGCGGCTTGCGCTTGACTGGATAAGGTCACAGTTGTGTTGCCAGCGCTGCTGACTTCACTGGTCGCACGGTCAGACACACGATTCTCAGCCTGCTGTGAGGCTTGGTTCTGTTGTGGCATCGCACTCATCGCCAAGGATTGCATGGCGGGATTAATGGTATTACTCATCATCAACTCCTTTGTTGGTTGTGACAACGATTGCATTATCACATTCTCGAGTTGTTAATTGCAAGTTTAACTGTGCATATAATATGAATTAAGTGTTTGATTTATATAGCGGCTTGGCAGAATGATGGTTATCAATCGTCATATTGAATCACTGAGCGCACCTTCATTCCGGCGTACTCAAAACTGTTTAATGCGGCTAAATCGACCAAGCAAGCTAAGCCTACTACTTGATAGCCCACCTGGTCACAAAGTTGACAAGCGGCTTTCATGGAACCGCCAGTCGCAATTAAATCGTCTAATAAAATAATGCGAGAGCCATCGCCTTTTTGCATTTCAAGCTTATCTCGACCATATTCCAAACCGTATTCGATTGAAGCGTGCACATTGGGTAGTTTGCCCGGTTTACGGACTTTTATAAAACCTTTGTTATGCTTGTAAGCCAAGGCGGAGGCAAAAATAAAACCACGTGATTCAATGCCGGCTACATGATCAATATTGGCCCATTCTTGCTCGCTAAAGAGTTCACTCATGGCATCAATCGTGGCGTGCAAATGATTTTTGAGCAGGGGCGAAATGTCTCGAAACAAAATTCCCGGCTTTGGAAAATCTGCTACATTCGACATATATTGACTTAAAGGGTGTGGATTCATGCCGTTACCTAGTTCATTATTTTTTATTAATTATCAAATAGCGCGTAAAACTTCGTCCTTCAGGGCGGAGATATAAGCGCACAGGCGAAGCCTGTTTAATGCGGTCTTTGCTGTTGTTCAATATATTGCTTAATAATCGAGAGTGGTGCACCACCACAACTACCCGCAAAATAGCTTGGACTCCAAAGCATATTGCCCCAAAGCTTTCTTTGAATTTCAGGGTATTTTTTCTTTCTAATAAGGCGGCTTGATACGCCTTTCAAACTATTCACCAAATTAGAAACAGCGACTTTAGGTGGATAATTGATTAAAAGGTGTACATGGTCATGCTCACCATTAAATTCAATTAACTCCGCTTCAAAATCCAAACAAACATTTTTAAATATTTCTTCCAAATCAATTAATACCCTTTCCGAGAAAACATCTCTGCGGTATTTTGTTACAAAGACCAAATGAGCATGAAGATTAAAAACGCAATGCCTTCCTGTTCTTACATCTCCATTTACTTGCATAGACTAATTCCTTTTTGTACAATTATAACCATGAAACAAACTATCCGCAAAGCCTTTAAATTCAGATTACAACCCAATTCTGACCAAGTACAGAAGATGGTTGAGTTTGCCGGTGCCAACCGCTTTGTCTGGAATAAAGCCTTGGCGATGAATTTGTTTCGGCTTGAAAATAAACAACCGATGTTGTGGTATAACGAATTAGCGTTTTGGTTAGGCTTGTGGAAACAATCTGATGAATACGGTTTTTTAAAGTCCGTTCATTCTCAGCCACTACAGCAAACGCTTAAAAACCTTGAGCGTGCTTTTAAAGACGGTTTTGATAAAAAACAGCCTTTAAAACGGATTCCAAAATTCAAGAAAAAAGGCTTGAGTGATAGCTTTCGCTATCCACAAGGATTTAAGCTGGAGCAAGCGTCTAACAAAGTGTTTTTACCTAAAATCGGTTGGGTCAAATACCGCAATTCTCGACAAGTCATTGGTGACGTTAAAAACATGACTATTTCTCGCAAGGGAAAATATTGGTACGTGTCGATTCAGACCGAGTACGAGGCCGATATAAAGCGTCACAGCTCAACCAGTATGGTTGGTATTGATATGGGTATTACCCGTTTTGCAACGTTATCAGATGGCTCATTCGTAGCGCCTTTAAACAGCTTTCGTAAGTTATCAAAGAAACTGGCTTTTGAACAGCGCAAGCTGTCTAAAAAAGTCCGTTTCTCTGCTAACTGGAAAAAGCAGAAACAAATCATTACACGACTGCATGAGCGTATTGCCAATGCTCGTTTAGACTTCTTACACAAAACCTCAACCAACATCAGCAAAAACCACGCAATGATTGTTGTTGAGAATTTAAAAGTAAAAAACATATCTAAAAGTGCCAAGGGAAATACTGAAAAGCCTGGTAAAAACGTCAAAGCGAAATCGGGTCTAAACAAATCCATCCTTGACCAAGGGTGGGTAATGTTCATTTCGTTTTTGGAGTATAAACAGGCCTGGTCAGGCGGAGATGTATTGAGAGTAAACCCTCAATACACCTCTCAAACCTGCCCTAGCTGTCACCATGTTAGCCGTGACAACCGCAAAAGCCAAAGTGCTTTTGCGTGTACAGAATGTGGGTTTAAAGCCAATGCCGACTTGGTAGGGGCTTTAAATGTACTTGAGCGAGGACATCGCTTGTTAGCCTGTGGAGTTGAAACGTTAGTTTCGACCACGAAGCAGGAACCCGTAGGCAATAGCAATATAAACCTACTCTTGACGGCTTGATAAGTCGTTAGGAATCCCCTTCGTTTACGGAGGGGAGGATGTCAATTAGTAAAAGTTTTAAGTTCGTCGGATACAAACTCAGCTGAAGGTCGACCATATAAATAGCCTTGTAATAGGTCGCAACCTAATTCGTGCAAAATATGCGCTTGCTCAACCTGTTCTACGCCTTCGGCTACCACTGATAATTGTAACTCCTTCGCCAGAGTAATGATGGTTTTAACAATGGCGGCATCGTTTTCGTCTACCAGCATATCGCGCACAAATGACTGGTCTACTTTTAAAGATCCCAGCGGTAAGGTTTTTAAATAGTTTAAAGATGAATACCCTGTGCCAAAGTCGTCCAAGGCAAAGTTAATACCAATAGCTTTTAAGGCGTGCATTTTATTGGCGGTATCTTGGATGTCATCCATCAACATGCTTTCAGTAATTTCCAGTTCGAGTTTGCTGGCATCAATGCGGTGCTCATTTAAGACGGTTTGCACACTCTCGACAAACTCAGCTTGATGAAATTGGCGAGCACTGATGTTGATGGCCAATCTGAGTAAATTTTTGTCGGCTTGGCTTTGCCAGGACTTTAAGGTTTGGCAGGCCTGGTGCAATATCCATTCGCCGATTGGAATAATTAAACCGGTTTCTTCTGCGATGCTAATAAATTCAAACGGTGGCACCAAGCCTTTTTGCGGATGTTGCCAGCGAATTAAGGCCTCATAGCCATTTAAGGTGCCGTTGTAACAATATTTAGGTTGATAGTAGAGAACAAACTCTTTATTTTCGACTGCGCGTCTTAGGTCAGTTTCGATTTCGCTGCGTTTCGAGGCTGCTTCTTGCATCGATGGGTCAAAAAAGCGAATCGCATTGCGACCTTGGGCTTTGGCTTGGTACATCGCCAAATCTGAACGCTTCATAATTTCATCGGAACTTTCGTGATGATCTATAAATAGGTTGATACCAATACTGGCGGTCAGCACATACTGACTCTCCGATAGTTGGTATGGATCATTAAAATGCGCCAAAATTTTCTCAGCAACCAGTTTGGCATGGTTAGCCGCTTCCTCCTGCTTATAGCCAATGTCTTGCAATAAAATAATAAACTCATCGCCACCCGGCCTGGCTACGGTATCGCCTTCGCGTACACAGGCTTTTAAACGCTCTGCAACTTGCTTTAAAAGTTCGTCGCCTAACTTATGCCCTAACGTGTCATTCAAGTTTTTAAAATGATCGAGATCAATAAACAGCAGCGCGCAGTAATGTAAGTGACGTGAACTGGCTGAGATGGCTTGCGAAATATGGTCCTCGAGCAAGCGTCGGTTGGCCAAACCGGTGAGCGGATCATAAAATGCGAGTTTATGAATTCGATCTTCATTCAGCTTGCGCATCGTAATATCGCTAAAAGTTGATAGATAATGCGTGATCTGGCCTCTGGCATTTTTGATTGCGGTAATGACTTGATGTTCAGGGTAAATTTCACCATCTTTGCGGCGATTCCAAATTTCACCGCGCCAGCCACCGGTTTCAATAATGTCGTCCCACATGTTTTGATAAAACTCGGCATCATGTAATCCCGACTTAAGAATTCGCGGGGTTTGGCCGATCGCTTCTTTTGCGCTGAAACCAGTAATTTCGGTAAAGGCGTTATTGACGCGAATGATATTTTGATCGGCATCAGTGATTAAAATCGCCTCTTGAGTTTCAAACGCGACGGATGAAATACGCAGCGTTTCTTCGTTGCGTTTCACCTGAATTAAGCTATTCGACAAACGTTTGTTGTAAACCAACAATAAAAAGCCCAACAGTAGGATGATGGCGAGTGCCAGCCAGCCAATCATCACCTCAACTTTTCGCGCTTGCCAAATATCACGCCAACTAATCTCAGGTAGGGCGTTATAAGGGCGAATTTTAAGGTTGCGCATGAGCTCACGAATGGGCTCATAGTCGGCCGGTATACTAAAACCATAAATATTGGCTTCGCGTAACAATGGGCTTTTATAAGGCATAGCTAAAAATGCACCAGTTAATTGGCCAGCGTGCTCCATCGAGATATGCGGCATGGCGGCCAAAGGCCATTCTGGGTAGATTTGGGTTGAGATCTGAAATGGAAAGCCAGCTAAGCTTTGTGGGTTGAGTACTCGAAGATCTGCTAAATCAATTAAACCTCGATCACGCATATCTTCCAACACACCTGTGCGAATAAAGGCGGCATCAGCCGATCCATCGAGCACGGCATTAACCGCTCGGTCATGCGGCATTTCGGTTTCAACGATTTTGTAGCTTTCGGGTTTCACACCGGCTTTTTTGATTTCAAAAACCTGCATCATATAGCCACCAAAAGATCCCTTTTGTGGTGAAGCGATGCGTTGACCTTTTAAATCAATTAAGTCCAGAATATCCGTGCGGTTGTTCTTAACCACAATCACGCCACCAAAGCCACGTAATGGGGTGTCCTGGTGGAGTGTCATTAAGGTCACCAGTGGGCTAGACAAACCTTGGGAATGCGCCAGTTCAACATAATAAGCCGAGTTAGTGAAAACAAAATCAAGTTCACGCCTTGCCACAGCTAGGTTTAGTTCGTTGTAGTTTAAAGGGTTGATAACCAGTTCAATATCGGTGAGTTGTTGGTTTAGATGGTCGATTATCGGTTGCCAGCGCGCTTCGACCTGCGGTTTGGGCTGAAACGCTAGAATGCCGAGTACAAATGTCTCTTTGGCTTTGAGGGTCGCGCTATATAATCCGATGCTTAATCCAAGCAAAAACAGCCAGCCAATCGGCTGATTGGAACGTCGTCTGATCATAAACGTTCCCTAGGGATAAATTCATTCGTGAAGATGGTGCGTAAATCACAATCATCGACAATGATACCGGCATCGTGCATCACCTTCACTAAGTGAGAAGCGGCTTGAATCATACGCATATCTTGTTTTGATAGATATGCGAAGTTTGCTAAAGCATCGGGGATTAATAAGCCACGATAAATTTGTCGCAAATCTTCGGTGGATATTTCCATGCGTTTCGCAATTCGGTGGCTGGCATCCATCGGATTGGTGCGAAAATGGTGCAGTGCATCAAAATGAATGTCGATAATATCGTGCAATAAGATTTTATGGCGTTGCGCCGCTTCGGCGGTGACCACTAATAAATCAAAGATTTTGTCGGGAATTTGTTTGCTGTCAAACAAGCGCTCGCCACCCGTTTGAAGTAGTTTGGTGGCGTTGGGTTCGTAAGTGATTAAGGCATCGACTTCCCCATTTGACCAGGCCTGGGGATGTTGATCATGAGGGATATCGACCAGGGTAAGTTCGCTACGATCTAAAATGCTGTGGGTTAAAAACTCATGCAACATTAATGCGCCTAGTGCCGAAGATTCGTAGCCAATTTTTTTCCCAACTAGCTGATCGGCTCGCTCTATTCCCGGTTTACTAATGACGACATCGGCACCGACTGAAATATCGAAAATCATCGCAACACGTAAATCAAAGCCTTCACTGCATAATCGGATCATTTCATCGAGCGTCAACATCGCCGCTTGAGCTCGACCATCTCGAATGGCTTGCATGGTTTCAGACGCATTCGACGTGTCTAAACATTGCATGCCATTTATGGGTAGCCAACCTAAATCACGCGCCATAAAAAAGATTTCATAACCTGGCCAAGGGTGGCCAGCGATCACCAGAGGTTCAGTGGGCCCGCAACCTTTTAGAAACGGTGCCATCAATGAAACCCCCGACAGTTGTAAAAGCTGGCGGCGGCTTAAAGAAGGGAGGTGATGCGAAATCATGGTTAGCCCCAATCAAATCAAAAGGATTAAACTGATTTTATACGTTTTTGTAATTATCGTGTCTGTTTTTCGACTATTTTACATGTTCAGGAACCTGTTGCATAAAATCGGCGGCTGGGAAACCAACAAAATAGCCTTGTGCATAATGAATACCGAGCTTTTTAACCGCCTCTAGCGTTTCTCGGTCTTCAATAAACTCCGCCACGGTCTCAATGCCTATCGATTGAGCCAGCGCAACCGCACTTTCAACAAAGGCATGATCAATGCGGTCGTGCAGCATATTGCTGATAAATTCGCCTTCAATTTTCAAATAATCAATCGGGAAATGCTTTAAATAATGGAAAGACGAAAAGCCCGAACCAAAATCATCAATCGCAAAGCGGAAGCCTTCAAACTTAAGATCACGCACAAATTTTTCCAGCAAACTGATGTTGCGCACGGTTTCGCGCTCGGTTAGTTCAAACACCACGCAGTTTGGTGAAATCTCAAACTCTTG
>NZ_DATCSL010000120.1:0-35464 GCF_036568485.1 Thiomicrospira sp. | reverse complement strand
TGCAACAAACACACTATTTACCGGTAATCCGTCGCCAATTTTGGCTCGAATAATATGTTTACCTAGTGGGGTTTGATTTGAACCTTTGGCTTGACCTATTCCTTTTTGAGCCGTGCTGATCGAATAGGTTTTTTCAACACGGTGTCCACGCCATAATTTCAGTGTTTGAGTTTTAACTGAAACCTCAATATGCACAGGTTCTTCAATATTAATTCGCTTCAAACTCACCACCAGGCCTGGTTATTCGCTATAACCACTGGTGATCGGATAACGCCGATCACGCCCAAACGCACGTAACGAAATTCGCACACCTGGCGCAGCCTGACGGCGTTTATATTCACTGCGGTTAATTAAACCAATGACGCGGTAGACCACCTCCGATTCAGCAATACCCGCTGCGACTACTTCCGCCGGCGTCTGGTCTTGTTCAACATAAGCCTTAATGATCGCGTCCAATACATCGTAATCCGGCAAAGAATCTTGATCCATCTGATCTGGTCTCAACTCAGCTGATGGCGGGCGTGTAATCACACGTTTTGGAATCACTTTATTTAGTTGATTTCGATACTCGGCTAAACGGTAGACCAGCGTTTTAGGGACATCTTTAAGCGGCGAAAATCCGCCCACCATATCACCATAAAGTGTGCTGTAACCCACCGCCGATTCACTTTTGTTACTCGTTGCTAACACTAACTTACCGAGTTTATTCGACAAAGCCATTAACAAGGTTCCACGAATACGGGCTTGCAGGTTTTCTTCTGTGAGATCCATCTCATAGCCCTCAAACCGCTCGGCCAAACTGGCTTCAAAGCTGTTATAAAGCGATTCAATCGGTAAACTATCATATTTAACCCGCATGGTTTCGGCTTGAGCTTGCGCATCTTCGATACTGATTTGAGCGGTATAGCGAAAAGGCATCATCACCGCTTCAACTTGATCGGCACCTAATGCATCCACGGCTAATGCTAAGGTAAGCGCGGAATCAATACCGCCCGATAAGCCCAGCAAAACCCCTTTAAACCCATTTTTGTGCACATAATCTCGAATACCGAGTTTGATCGCTTCATATATGCGCGCTTCACCTTGATATAAAGGGGACTGCGAACCAGCTAAAATCTCTACTTTGTCCTGGCTTTTTACCAATTGAACTGGGGTTAATGCATTCGTAAATTCCGGCGCCTGAACTTGAACGTCGCCTTCTGCCGACATCGCAAACGAACCACCGTCAAACACCAACTCGTCTTGCCCACCCACTTGGTTGACATAAATAACAGGCAACTTAACTTCATCGACACGACGGCGTACCACATCTAAGCGATCTTGATATTTTTCACTATGAAAAGGTGAGGCGTTGATGTTAATAATCACCTCAGCACCAGCTTGTGCGGTTTGTAAAGCTGGGCCAGGTTTCCAAATATCTTCACAGATAACCAAACCAAACTGCACGCCTTTAAAACCTACCACGCAAGGATTACAACCGGCTGAAAAATAACGCTGTTCATCAAATACGTTGTAATTGGGTAGATGCTGTTTCATATAACTGGCTTGAATCATACCTTCGCTAATCCAAGCGGCCATATTAAAGCGTTCACCCAAAGCATCCATCATAGGATAACCCACCACCATCGCGACATCTTTTACTTGGTCACAAAGTGTGTTGAGTGCTTGTTGAATTTGTGGGTATAAACCATGTCTTAATAATAAGTCTTCAGGTGGATAACCTAATAAACTCATCTCAGGGAAAACCACTAGGTCTGCATTATGGTCTTGTTTGGCCTGATTAGCCGCCCGCACCATACGTTCTACATTGCCGGAAATATCGCCAACTAATGGATCAATTTGAGCCATAACAACTTGGATCGTGTGCGACATGATTCCCCCTAGACCTTTAAGCCTTATTTAGTCGTTCAAAAAGTGCCGATCCCATCTCGGTTGGCGTACGCACCACGGTTACACCGGCGGCTTCTAAAGCCGCAAACTTGGCTTCCGCCGTGCCTTTACCACCGCTCACAATCGCACCCGCATGTCCCATACGTTTACCGGGCGGTGCGGTAACACCAGCAATATAAGCCACCACCGGCTTGGTGACATGTGCTTGGATAAACTCAGCCGCATCTTCTTCGGCTTGTCCACCAATTTCACCCACCATAATAATGCCTTGAGTTTGCGGGTCTTTCTCAAACAAGGCCAAACAGTCAATAAAACTCATACCATGAATCGGATCACCACCAATCCCCACACAAGTTGACTGACCCAAGCCGTTTTGAGTAGTCTGATGCACCGCTTCATAAGTCAGTGTGCCAGAACGAGAGACTACACCTACTTTACCCGGTAAATGAATATGACCTGGCATAATGCCGATCTTGCACTCGCCGGGCGTAATCAAGCCAGGGCAGTTTGGGCCGATTAAATAACTATCCGAAGCTTCTAACACCGCACGCACTTTCAACATATCGTTAACCGGAATGCCTTCAGTAATGCAGGTAATCACCTTTATACCAGCGTCTATGGCTTCAATAATTGAATCCGCCGCAAAAGCTGGCGGCACATAAATCATGCTGGCCTCAGCACCAGTTTGTTGAACCGCGTCTTTAACCGTATTAAATACCGGCAAGCCTAAATGTGTTTGACCGCCTTTTCCAGGGGTCACGCCACCGACCATTTTGGTGCCATACGCCAGCGCTTGCTCTGAGTGAAATGTGCCTTGTTTACCGGTAAAGCCTTGGCAGATAACGCGGGTGTTTTTGTTAATTAAAATGCTCATGCGTTCTCTCCTGCCACTTCAACCACTTTACGCGCGGCACTCGCCAAGTCGTTCGCACTGATAATACTTAAACCACTTTGCGCTAATCTTTCACGACCTAATTCAACATTCGTACCTTCTAAGCGAACAACTACAGGAATCGATAAACCGACTTCTTTAACCGCCTGAATAATGCCATCGGCAATTAAATCACAGCGCACAATACCGCCAAAAATATTGACTAAAATGGCTTTCACTTCTGACGAAGATAAAATCAACTTAAAGGCTTCAGCGACACGTTCAGGGGTCGTGCCACCACCAACGTCTAAAAAGTTAGCCGGTTGGCCACCATTTAGTTTAATTAAATCCATCGTCGCCATCGCCAGACCAGCGCCATTCACCATGCAACCGATGTTGCCATCCAATGCAATGTAATTCAGCTGAAACTCTGAGGCTTGGGCTTCACGTTCATCTTCTTGACTAATATCACGCCATTCCACCAGGCCTGGTTGTCTGTATAACGCATTCGGATCAATATTAACCTTGGCATCCAAAGCAACCAGTTGATTGTCTGCGGTTAAAACCAACGGATTGATTTCAACCTGGGCAAAATCTTTTTCCAGCGCTAACTGATACAAGCTTTTTAAAATAGCGCCCAACTGTTTAAAAGCATCACCTTTCAAACCCAACGCAAATCCGACTTCTCGGGCTTGATAAGGCATCACACCCAACAAAGGATTCAGATCTAAACAGATAATTTTATCCGGCTGAGTAGCCGCGACTTCTTCAATATCCATGCCACCGGAGGCAGAAATCACAAACCGATGAGTTTTTTCGACTCGATCCACTACCAAACTCAAATACAACTCTTGCTGAATATCTAAGGTTTGCTCAATTAACAGCTTGTTAATCGGTAAAGCTTTACCAGCCGTTTGAATCGTCGCCAAACTTGATCCCAGCAAGGATTTTGCAACCTGTTCAGCTTCCTCTGGTGTTTTAACCAGTTTGACGCCGCCTGCTTTGCCACGCGCACCCGCATGAATTTGGGCTTTGACCACCCAACCTTCACTCGTTATCTGCTTAATCGCATCTGAAACCTGCGACAGATCATCAACCACCACACCGTGCGGCACCGGAATTCCAGCTTGTTTAAACAGGAGCTTAGCCTGATACTCATGTAAATTCATTGTGTGTTTTAACTCCAACCAACCATGGCCAAGGCTGATCTAGCCCTAGATTAAAATTGCTTTTATTTTAAATATTTCAGACAATGTTTGCATTCATACACCCCATTAAGGCTGTTTTTATATGCAAGCTATCCTGTTTTTAGCGTTTGTTTTGCTCGTTTATTTTTTGATTCGCATGATACTTAATATCATTATTGAAGCTCGAGAAAAAACTCAACCCACCTCTTCCGAGTCAGTTGAACCGCTCGACAGCCAGCTCATGGTGCGGTGTGCACATTGTGGTGTACATTTACCACAATCAGAGGCTTATTTTGATGGCAAACATACCTATTGCAGTGAAGGCCATATGAAAGCTGGCCCCAATTTTAACGCTGACAACGCATCCGAATCAAAACAATCCCAAACTCAAGAAACCGAATCGTAAACCGCCTCAACCTTGACTTCAAAAATAAACGTTTGACCGGCTAAAGGATGATTAAAATCAACCGTAATATCATCCTCTTGAATCTTAACCACTGTACCTGGCACTTCGTCCCCTGTTGGCGTATCAAACCCAACCACATCGCCTACTTTTAAGTTCATGTCATCGGGAAATTCACTGCGCTGCATGGTATAGACATTCGTCGGGTCAGGAAAACCAAACCCATCTTCAGGCGGTACAAAAAACTTAGCTTGTGTACCCACCTCTAAACCAATTAACAAACTTTCAAGATTAGCTAACAGGCTACCCTCACCAATTTTAAAGCGATAAACTTCACCTGGTTCAGTTTGGTCTATCGGGGTTTTATCGGCCAAGCTTAAGGTAAAACTGATGCCAATGTCGCTGTTATCTTGTACAACCAGAGGCGCTGAACTCATAAATTCTCCTGCTTCAACTCACCATAACTCAACACATTAGGTTAAGTCATTAAGGCTTAAAGGTTTACGTTTTGCCAAACAAAGAAAAGGGTTCTCGCGGAATATCACCACAACGAATACGCCACTTTAACTCATAGCCGCAATCTTCCCCCACCGCACAAGCAGCATGATGATCAACAAACTCAGCGGATTTTTGGGCTTGTCGCAGCAAATATTCATACCCTGTCGGACACAAGGCTTCCGCCTGTTTACGCAAGGTGCGGCTTTCAAAATCTTTAGGCGGTTCACTGCGAACTTGAATTAACTCGTATTCTTCTTTTGTTTCAGACAAGGTATTAACGCTGACTTGTGCGCAACCCGAAAATAGAAACACCAGGCCTGGTATTAACCACAAAACATGTTTTATATTCATAACATCGCTATTCAATTGAGATCACGTTAATGGTCAGCTTGTGAACCATTCAACTTAAAACGGCAAGTTTACCACAAGCCCCGTTTAAACGAAGGCAATCCTAAACCAAAAAACCGCATGATAAGCGTAAATATTTTTCTTTATTTAAAGCCAGCTCGCGTAAAATGGCAAAATTAATCTTTTAAGTAAAAAGCGAGCTTTTATGATTTTTGATCGTCTTGAAAATGCCCCTTTATATAAAGGTATACATCCAGCGGTGGATCAGGCTTTAGACTATATTTCCAGTGGCATAGACTTTAGTAAGTTAGAAATTGGTCGCCACAAAATCAGCGACCAGCTGGACGCCATAATTGATGAATATGAAACACAGACCAGCGATGGCTCACTTTATGAAGCACATCGCCAATTTATTGACGTGCAAGTTATGTTAGCTGGCGATGAATACATGGGCGTCTTACCTCTGACCAACCAAACCCCAGTGCAAGCCTATAACGACGAAAAAGATTTTGCCCTCTACCAAGTGGCCGGCCAAATGATTCATGTAAAAAAAGGCATGTTTATCATCTTCTTCCCTACCGATTTACATATGCCTTGCATCGGCACCCCAGCGCGAAAAATTCGTAAGCTGGTGATGAAAGCAAGAGTGGATGCAAAACGCTAATTCATCTATTTTTTCCTTGAGTCAAACTTGCGCGAAATCATCACTTTATAAAAGCACAAAAAGTTTGCTATGATAACTTGAATATTTTGCGCATTAGGTAAGGATTAACTATGAAGATTGCGATTCTAGGGACAGGTTTTGCCGCTTTAACTGCTATTAAACAAGTTAGAAAACAGCTTAAAGACGTTACCATTCAAGTATTCGCACCCACCCAAAATTTGATCTATCTGCCCAGTTTAATCTGGATACCGTCAAAAATCCGTCAAGCCGACGATCTTAAAGTAGACCTACACAACTTCTTCAACCGCCAGCGGGTCGAGTTTATTCCATCCCAAGTTGAGTCCATTATAGATGGTGGGCGCACCGTTGTTACCGACACAGGTGAGTTTGCTAATGATGGTTTAATTATTGCCAGCGGTGGTCGCTTTATTAAAAAGTTACCGGGCATTGAACATGCCATCACCCCATGTGAAGGCATTCCAGCCGCCGAAAAAATACGTGACCAACTTGAAACTATGGAGTCAGGCACCATTGCAATCGGCTTTGGCGGCAACCCTAACGAACCCGCCGCCATGCGTGGTGGCCCAATGTTCGAATTTTTATTCGGAATCGACACCCTACTTCGCCAACAAGGTCGTAGAGACAAGTTTAAAATTATTTTCTTTAATCCTGCACCAGAACCTGGCAAACGCCTAGGCGCGAAAGTGCCTGAAAAAATGCAGGTTATGATGGCTAAAAAGAATATCGAAACTCACCTAGGCCACAAGATGCTGGGCTTTGAAGCCGATAAAGTTAAAACTGAAGGTGGTGAATTCCACGCCGATCTCATTTTATTCATGCCCGGCATGACAGGCCCGGCTTGGTTAGATAACACCGACTTACCCAAGTCTGCAGGCGGGATGATTGAGGCGGATGAGTTTGCACAGGTTAAAGGCTTTGAGAAAACTTACGTCGCGGGGGATGCCGGCAGCTTTGAAGGCCCGGATTGGCAACCTAAACAGGCTCATGCCGCTGATATTCAAGCTAAAGTGGCCGCGCACAATCTGGCCAGAGACATTAACCAAACCGGTGAAAAACAAAAGATTAAGCATGAACTGGTCTGTATCGTCGATACACTGAGCCATGGCATGTTAATCCGCCGCACCGAAAAAGGTACATTGATGTTGCCGCCCTGCCGTTTAATGCATTATGCCAAACGCTTTTTTGAATGGTGGTATCTGCGCAGCTACCGTTAATAACGATGGATTATGCTCATCTTAAATAGGATTTAAGTCGTATTTAAGAACAAAAAAAGCCCGCTATTATTAATTCAATAGCGGGCTTTTTTGTTCAAGCACCAGGCCTGGTGCTTGTGTATTATCAGCCGACGGCTACGCCGATTTCTGATAAGTTTTTAGGCGATTTAATCTCATAATCCGCCATTTCATCAAACTGCAAATAACGATATACATCATCCGCCATAGTATTTAATCGACTGACCGCGGCTAAATACTCATCCGGCGTAGGAATCTTTCCAGACGCTGCAATTACGGCGGCTAATTCAGCTGAACCTAAATAGACATTCGCGCCGTTACCTAAACGGTTTGGAAAGTTACGTGTTGAGGTCGAGAACACAGTCGAGCCATCCGCAACACGCGCTTGGTTACCCATACATAACGAGCAGCCCGGCATTTCAGTTCGCGCACCAGCGCGCCCAAAGGTGCTGTAATAACCTTCTTCGATTAATTGACGTTCGTCCATTTTGGTAGGCGGTGCGATCCATAAACGAGTTGGCACCACGCCATTTAAGGTTTCCAAGACTTTACCAGCTGCACGATAATGACCAATATTGGTCATACACGAACCAATAAACACCTCATCAATCTTCTCCCCTGCGACTTCCGACAAGAGTTTGACGTCATCTGGATCATTAGGACAAGCCACAATTGGTTCTTTTATCTGGTCAAGATCAATCTCAATGATTTCGGCGTATTGCGCATCGGCGTCGGCTTCTAGCAGCACGGGGTTATCAATCCACTTTTGCATTTCATCACGACGACGTAATAATGTACGCGCATCTTGATAACCGTTTTCGACCATCCATTCAATCAAACGAATGTTTGATTTTAAGAACTCGATAATTGATGCTTCACCTAGTTTCACCACACAGCCATTTGCCGAACGCTCAGCAGACGCATCTGATAATTCAAACGCCTGCTCAACTTTTAGGTCTGGTAATCCTTCGATCTCTAACACCCGACCGTTAAAGACATTCTTTTTGCCTTTCTTTTCAACCGTCAATAACCCATCTTGAATTGCTTGATATGGAATCGCATTCACTAAATCACGTAAGGTCACGCCTGGCTGCATTTTGCCTTTAAAACGCACCAATACTGATTCCGGCATATTCAATGGCATCACACCCAAGGTCGCACCAAATGCTACTAGACCTGAACCCGCCGGGAATGAAATCCCGATTGGGAAACGGGTATGCGAATCACCACCTGTACCCACGGTGTCCGGCAATAACATACGGTTTAACCAAGAGTGAATCACACCGTCGCCTGGACGTAGCGACACGCCACCACGACTGGTAATAAACTCTGGCAAGCTGTGCTGCAATTTAATATCCACTGGCTTTGGATAAGCAGCGGTATGACAGAAAGACTGAAGTACAAAATCGGCACTGAAACCTAAACAAGCCAGCTCTTTCATTTCGTCACGTGTCATAGCACCCGTCGTATCTTGCGAACCCACGGTCGACATATGCGGTTCACAATACACACCTGGACGCACGCCATCAACGCCACAAGCTTGACCGACCATTTTCTGAGCCAGTGTGAATCCGTGAGTTTGTTTATCTTCATCCATCGGGCGAATAAAGTGTTCACTTGGTGCTAACTCTAATGCGCGACGTGTTTTGTCGGTTAAATCACGACCGATAATTAACGGCACACGTCCACCTGCACGTACTTCATCCGGCATGGTAATCGGGTCTAATTTAAAGGTGCTTAGAACCTCACCTGCTTCGTTAGTGATCTTGCCTTCATATGGATAAATATGAATCACATCACCCATATTCATTTCAGACACGTCACACTCAATTGGCAAGGAACCGGAATCTTCCGCCGTATTAAAGAAAATCGGCGCAATTTTTCCGCCCAAAACCACGCCACCTTGGCGTTTGTTGGGTACATAAGGAATATCATTACCAAAAAACCACATAACGGAGTTCATAGCCGACTTACGGGATGAACCAGTACCCACCACATCACCAACATAAGCCACCGGATGACCTTTGGCTTTTAAAGATTCAATGGTTTGAGGCACATCTTGCATTTTTGCCGCTAACATTTCCTTAGCATGCAAAGGAATGTCTGGACGCGACCAAGCCGCGGTTGCTGGTGACAAGTCATCCGTATTGGTTTCCCCATCAACTTTAAAGACTGTGACGGTAATTTTCTCAGGCATGGGCTCTTTGTCAGTAAACCACTTAGCCTCAGACCAAGCCTCAACAACTTGTTTAGCATAAGCATTTGTATTCGCTTTTTCCAAAACGTCATGATAAGCGTCATAAACCAACATGGTTTTAGACAAAGCTTTCATCGCAGCTTCAGCCACCTCGACATTTTTACTATCCAATAATTCAATGAGTGGCTGAACGTTATAACCACCCAGCATCGTACCTAACAAAAACGCCGCATGGGCCGCCGGAATAGCGGAAACATTTATTTTCTCAGAAGCCACATCGGCCAAAAAACTGGCTTTCACATAAGCCGCTTCATCCACTCCTGGTGGTACACGATGCGTTAAAAGCTCAACTAAAACTCCAACCTCTTCAGATTTTGGATTTTTTAAAAGTTCAATTAAATCGGCTGTTTGTTTCGCATCAAGCGGTAATGGTGGAATGCCCTGTTCAGCGCGTTCCGCTTCGTGTTGGCGATAAGCTTCTAACATAAAATCATGCTCCCTAATTTAGTTCGTCTAATTGCGATATAATACCATGTTTGATTATTTAAGGCTCGCAGCATCTGCAAAAGCTTAGTAGCAATAAGCTGCATTTGACTGGCCCAGAATTGGTTTTAAGGAAATTATTATGTCTGACTCTCTCATGCTCTCTGAACTCACCGCTATTTCACCTGTCGATGGTCGCTATGGCGCACGTCTTAACGATTTAAAGGCCATTTTTAGCG
This sequence comes from Thiomicrospira sp., assembly GCF_036568485.1. GTDB lineage: Bacteria > Pseudomonadota > Gammaproteobacteria > Thiomicrospirales > Thiomicrospiraceae > Thiomicrospira. Next base: position 25,431 of record NZ_DATCSL010000120.1, on the reverse strand, counting down.
AATTCGGATTAATAAAAAATCGCGTAAGAGTTGAGGTAGCCTGGTTACAAATGCTGTCCAACCACCCTGGTATTCCAGAAGTACCAAAATTTAGCGAGCAAGCCACCCAACATTTGCTTAAATTGGTGAACGAATTCAGCCTAGACATGGCACAGCGTGTTAAAGAAATTGAACGCACCACCAACCACGATGTAAAAGCCGTTGAGTATTTAATCAAAGAACACATGAAATCAGTAGCTGAACTCGATGCTATTAATGAGTTTGTGCATTTTGCTTGTACTTCGGAAGACATTAACAACCTAGCTTATGCTCTAATGCTTAAAGATGCGCGTGAGCAAACTCTGGTTCCGCAAATGCAAAAACTGGTTGACCAAATGGCTGAAAAAGCCATTGAGATGGCCGCTATCCCAATGATGTCACGCACACATGGTCAGCCGGCCTCTCCTACAACCGTGGGTAAAGAGTTTGCCAACGTCGCTTACCGCTTACAGCGCCAAATCAAACAATTAATGAATGTACAAATTATGGGCAAAATTAACGGTGCAACCGGTAACTATAATGCTCATTTAGCGGCCTATCCGAGTTTAAACTGGTATGAACTTAGCGAGCAGTTTGTTCAATCACTTGGACTGGCTTGGAACCCCTATACCATTCAAATTGAACCGCATGACTATATTGCCGAATATTTCCATGCAGTCTCACGTTTCAATACGGTTCTAATCGACTTTGATCGTGATATCTGGGGCTACATCTCACTTGGTTTCTTCAAACAAAAAACCGTCGCCGGTGAAATTGGCTCATCCACCATGCCGCACAAAGTCAACCCTATTGATTTTGAAAACTCAGAAGGCAACCTAGGCATCGCTAATGCCATCTTCGAACACTTGGCTCAAAAACTGCCAATATCTCGCTGGCAGCGTGACTTAACCGACTCAACGGTTCTGCGCAATCTGGGCGTGGGCATTGCACATACACAAATCGCGCTACAAGCTAGCATGAAAGGTTTAGGAAAACTAGAAGTTAACGAAGAGAAGCTTGCCCAAGACTTAGATGATAACTGGGAAGTTCTAGCCGAAGCCATTCAAACCGTTATGCGCCGCTACGGTATTGAACAACCTTATGAAAAACTTAAAGAGCTTACACGTGGTCGTCGCGTTAACTCACAAATCATGCAAGAATTTGTGGATCGCTTAGAGCTACCAGCAGAAGTAAAAAAAGCTTTAAGAGAAATGACACCGGCTAGCTATATCGGCAACGCGCAACGTCAAGCTGAAACCATTGAACTGGCACTCACTATCGTTAAAGGCCGCTAACCTAAGTTTTCAAAACACAACCTCGGCACCAGGCCTGGTGTCGAGCATATCCAGCCTTATAAACACCCAAATACTCTATCTAAAAGGATTTATATGATTCATTTCAACAGCGTGGATCAAGCGACTTTTTTGCGTGATTACTGGCAAAAAAAACCCTTACTTATTCGCCAAGCTTTACCAAACTTTATTAGCCCGTTAACCCCTGAAGAACTCGCTGGTTTATCGCTTGAAGAAGAAGTAGAAAGTCGCCTAGTTGTTCAAAAATCAGACACTGACTACGAACTAAAAAATGGCGCTTTCAGCGAGCAAGACTATCAAAATTTGCCCGAAAAAAACTGGACTTTACTTGTGCAAGGCGTGGATCGCTTAATCCCGGAAGTGCATGACATCTTAAACGAGTTTGACTTTATTCCACGCTGGCGCATTGACGACATCATGATCAGCTACGCCACCGAAGGCGGCAACGTAGGGCCACATTTTGATCATTATGATGTGTTTTTACTTCAGGCGGCCGGCCAACGCAAATGGATGCTGACTTCTCAAGACTGTACGGAAGATAACTATCTAAAAGACGTCAGTTTACGTTTAATGAAATCGTTTCCAATAGAAGAAGAATGGGTTCTCGAAGCGGGTGATGTTTTATATCTACCACCCAAATGGGGACACCATGGCGTCGCCCTTGATGATGAATGTATGACCTATTCCATTGGTTATCGTAGTTATAAAGGTCAAGAACTCTGGGATAGCTTTGGTGACTACCTGTCTGAGCACAATCAATTTAACCAGCTTTACCAAGACCCGAACTGGACAGATGCGAAACCCGCCGAAATCCCTAACCAGGCCTGGTTGCAAGCCAAACAGTTATTGCTAGATGTATTAAACGACGAACAAGCGATGCAACACTGGTTTGGCCGCTTTGCTACTCAACTGGATCAGCAAGCACACCAAGCCTTGCCAGAGCCGTTAAGCACCGAAGAAACGGCCACTCTTGAAGACTTCACAGACGCCCTTTCCAGTGCCAAAGGTTTTCAGAAGGATCCTATTTGTCGCTTTGCCTATCAAAAACTCAGTGATCAACCTATAGTGACACTCTATATCAACGGTTTTGAATGGCCAGTTACTGGCGTACAAGACGCGATCATTATGCAACTGGCCAACCAAGACTGCATTGACAGCGAAAGCTTGCAACGCTGGTCCAAGCAACCCAAAGTTGTTCGCTGCTTATATGAACTTTGGCAAAGACAGTTTTTTACCTTTGTTGACGATGAACCTGTTGCTATTGAAGCAGAGGATTTAGACTAAAACTCCAGTCAACAAGCCTTGCCAACTAACGCAAGGCTTGGCAAGACCACCTCTATACAATTAAATAGCTAAACTACTAAAGTCAGGACAATAAAAAAGCCCCTAGAATCAAATAGACTCTAGGGGCTTTTTAGTGTTGGCGGAGCGGACGGGGCTCGAACCCGCGACCCCCGGCGTGACAGGCCGGTATTCTAACCAACTGAACTACCGCTCCAATGTGGTGGGTGCTGAGGGGATCGAACCCCCGACCCTCGCCTTGTAAGGGCGATGCTCTCCCAGCTGAGCTAAGCACCCATGTAACGGATTACACTTATTTTGTCACTATTTGCAAGATGTCAAACTTGCAATAAAAAAGCTAGCAATGCTAGCTTTCAAATCTGGCGGAGCGGACGGGGCTCGAACCCGCGACCCCCGGCGTGACAGGCCGGTATTCTAACCAACTGAACTACCGCTCCAGAATTTGGTGGGTGCTGAGGGGATCGAACCCCCGACCCTCGCCTTGTAAGGGCGATGCTCTCCCAGCTGAGCTAAGCACCCAATTCTGCATTCTGACTGGCTTAGAGCCGTGTGTCGTTGTGCTTAATTGATGCGCGTATTATAAAGAGCTGGGGAGCGATGTCAACAGAATTTACGACAAATTTATGACATTTAATTCTGAATTAGTTAACAGCGTCTTTTAGAGCCTTACCTGCTGAAAACTTAGGCACTTTAGCGGCTGGAATTTTCATCTCTGCGCCAGTTTGAGGGTTACGACCAGTACGAGCCGCACGTTCGCCTACTTTGAATGTTCCAAAACCAATGATAGCAACCTGGTCACCTTTGCTTAGAGCGGTCGTTACCGTACCCACTGTTGCTTCTAGTGCCGCAGCCGCTTGTACTTTTGTTAAACCGGCTTTTTCAGCAATTGCGCTTACCAATTCAGATTTATTCATGTTTATATACTCCAGTAAAAATTATTATTATCGCCATCGAAATGGACTCAAGCATTTATAGCAACAGCGAGCCCTCTATGTCAAGGCATAGGCGCGCAATTTCGTCATTAATGTGGCTTTCGTTCCTCTAAAACGACATTTTCAAGTGTCGCCTCGGCTACAGGCTGAATGCTAGATTGTTTTTCAACGAGAGGAGTAGGCTTAATTGTTAAGGCCTCTTCTAATACCTCTTCAATCCAATGAACAGGTTTAATATTCAGCTGTGACGTAATTTCTGTTGAAATATCAGCTAAATCGCGCACATTGTCATAAGGAATCAACACGGTTTTAATTCCGCCTCTTAACGCCGCCAACAACTTCTCTTTAAGCCCACCAATCGGTAATACCTCACCTCGCAACGTAATTTCACCTGTCATGGCGACATCAGCACGCACTGGGATTTGCGTTAAGGCTGAGGTAATCGCTGTACAAACCGCAATACCCGCACTCGGGCCATCTTTCTTGATCGCGCCTTCCGGAAAGTGCAAATGTAGATCTAACTTTTCATAGAAGTCCGCTTGCAAACCAAAATCGGCTGAACGGCTCCGAATCACACTCATCGCCGCCTTAACTGATTCTGACATTACACTACCTAACTGCCCGGTACTGTCTAGCTTGCCTTTACCAGGCATGACTGTGGCTTCTATGCGCAACAAATCACCACCTACTCGAGTCCAAGCCAGGCCTGTCACCTGACCAATACGATTTTTATCGTCGGCCAAACCGAAACGGTATTTAGCCACACCCAAGTAAGCTTCCAAGTCCGCCTTATCGACCTTAATCAATCCTGTCTTAGAGCCATCAACCAACTGTTTAACCGCTTTACGACAAATCTTAGCTAACGAGCGATCCAACGAACGTACGCCCGCCTCTCTGGTGTAAACCTGAATTATGTCTTTAATCGCCTGCTCTGTAACTTCAAGCTCACCCGCTTTTAAACCGTGGTCTTTAATTTGTCTTGGCAATAAATGCTGCATCGCAATATTAATCTTCTCAGGCTCGGTGTAACCCGCCAAATTAATAATCTCCATACGATCCAACAAGGCTTCAGGGATATCCATTGAGTTTGAAGTCGCGACAAACATCACATCCGACAAATCATAATCCACTTCAAGATAATGATCGTTAAAGCTGGCATTTTGTTCTGGATCGAGTACCTCTAACAAGGCGCTGGCTGGGTCGCCACGCGAATCACTCGCCATCTTATCGACTTCATCTAACAAAAACAGCGGGTTCTTTGTACCCGCATTGGCCATTTTCTGAATAATTTTGCCTGGTAATGCACCAATATAAGTTTTTCGATGACCACGAATTTCAGCCTCGTCTCTTACACCACCTAACGACATACGCACATATTTACGGTTGGTTGCCTCTGCAATTGAGCGAGCCAAAGTGGTTTTACCCACACCGGGCGGGCCAACTAAACATAGGATCGGACCTTTAATTTTTTTTACACGCTGCTGCACGGCAAGATACTCAACAATACGCTCTTTGACCTTTTCTAAGCCATAATGCTGCTGATCCAAAATCGTTTCTGCACGCGCCAAATCTTTAGAAACTCGCGAACGTTTTTTCCAAGGTACACTCACCAACCAATCTAAATAATTACGAATCACATTGGCCTCAGCCGATTGAGCCTGCATTTGTTTTAGTTTACGCAACTCAGCCTGAGCTTTTGCTAAAACCTCGGCTGACATACCGGCTGCATTAATCTTAGTTTCCAGACGGCTTAAGTCATCTTCGCCCTCTTCTCCTTGACGTAACTCCTTATGAATCGCTTTGATTTTTTCATTCAAATAATATTCACGCTGTGTTTTATCAATCTGGCTTTTGACACGCATCGTAATGCGTTTTTCAGATTCAATGAGCTCGATATCTTCTTCAACATAAGCCAACAAACCTTCCAAGCGTGCATTTACCGACACCAAAGATAAAAGCGATTGTTTACGCTCAATACCCAAGTTCATATTAGCGCCAACGAGATCTACTAACCGATTTGCATCATGCGTTTTCTCAATGGTATCTTTGACTTCTGTTGGGAGTTTTTTACGCAACTCAGCCAAGTGCTGAAAACGCTCACGCAATAAGCTCGTTAACGCCCGTGTTTCAGCATCGGGTCCAGAATCCATATCTAAAGCCGCAATATCAGCTTCTAAAAATTCACCGTCTGTATGTAAATTTAACAACTCAAAACGTTGCACACCTTCAACCAGAACCTTAACGGTGCCATCCGGCAATTTTAGAGTTTGCAGTATGTTCGCAAGGGTGCCAACTGAATATAAGTCATCCCGTGTAGGATCTTCGAGCTCTGGGCTTTTTTGAGCAATTAAAAATAATTGACGATCACGTTTCTGCGCTTCATAAACCGCATTAATGGATTTCTCACGCCCTACAAATAACGGCATCACCGATCCAGGGAAAACCACAACATCACGCAGTGGCATAATCAATACTTTCATTTTCATCGCGACTTGTTCTATGTCCATAAGCTCTCTTTTTAGAATAAAAAACCCAGACGAGGCTGGGCTTTAAACAAATAAACACACGTAGCGTGCAACCTTTACTCGCTCGCGGCTTTTGCAACGTCTGAGTAAACCATCATAGGTGGTTTTTTTCCTTGTACAACGGCTTTATTGATCACAACCTTTTCTACATTTTTCATACTCGGCAAGTCATACATTGTATCAAGTAGAATCTGCTCTAAAATCGACCTCAAACCACGCGCACCTGTTTTACGGGCGATCGCTAATCTTGCTATTTCTATAAGGGCATCTTTACGGAATTCAAGTTCAGCCCCCTCCAGCTCAAACATTTTTTGAAACTGTTTGATTAACGCATTTTTTGGCTCTGTCAGGATTTGAATTAAGGCTTTCTCATCTAACTCAGTTAAAGCCGCAATGACGGGTAAGCGCCCAACAAACTCAGGAATCAAACCATATTTAGTTAAATCTTCCGGTTCAATACTGGCAAATTTTTCGGTTAAAGTTTTAACTTTATCAGCTGATTTCACTTCAGCGGAAAAACCAATTCCCATATTTTTTTCGGTACGCTGTTCAATGATTTTATCCAAACCTTCAAACGCGCCACCCACAATAAATAGAATTTTTGAGGTATCCACATAAATCATTTCTTGATTCGGGTGTTTACGTCCACCTTGGGGTGGCACCGCAGCCTGAGTGCCTTCAATTAATTTTAATAACGCTTGTTGCACACCCTCACCCGACACATCACGTGTAATCGAGGGGTTTTCTGACTTACGGGTAATTTTATCAATTTCATCAATATAAATAATGCCACGCTCAGCCTTCTGTGGGTCGTTATCGCAACGTTGTAAAAGCTTCAATACAATGCTCTCTACATCCTCACCCACATAACCAGCTTCTGTCAGAGTCGTCGCATCCGCGATTGCAAAAGGCACATCAAGCAATCTAGCCATGGTTTGAGCAAGTAAGGTTTTACCTGAACCAGTTGGACCAATCAACAATATATTACTCTTGGTCAACTCAACCTCATCACCTGAGTTTGCGTTCTGTAACCGTCTATAATGATTGTAAACGGCAACAGACAATACTTTTTTGGCACGATCTTGTCCGATTACATAATCATTCAAAATATGGCTAATTTCATGTGGTGTTGGCAAATGATCTAAGTCGAAAGTTGCATCAACTTCTTCACCAAACTCTTCGTGCAAAATGTCATTACATAAGTCCACACACTCATCGCAAATATAAACCGAAGGGCCAGCAATCAGCTTACGAACTTCCTCTTGGCTTTTGCCACAAAACGAGCAATATAAAATTTTATCTGCCATAGGTTCCTCTCCACCCCCAATCATTTATTAGCGGTTCTGTAAAACTTGATCAATCAAACCGTACTCTTTCGCACGCTCTGCGCTCATAAAATTATCACGGTCTGTATCATTTTCAATCACTTCCAAAGGCTGCCCGGTATTTTCAGCCAGGGCACGATTTAACTTGTCTTTAATATGCAAGATTTCCTTAGCGTGAATTTCGAAATCACTCGCCTGACCTTGAAAGCCACCTAAAGGCTGGTGAATCATGACTCTTGAGTTAGGCAAAGCAAAACGTTTACCTTTTGCACCAGCGGCCAACAAAAACGACCCCATACTCGCGGCTTGACCTAAACACATCGTCGATACATCTGGTTTAATAAAACGCATAGTATCGTATATAGCCATCCCTGCGGTCACACTCCCACCGGGTGAGTTAATATAGAGATGAATATCTTTGTCTGGATTCTCCGACTCAAGGAACAGCATCTGCGCCACGATCAAGTTTGCCATGTGGTCTTCAACCTGACCCACTAAAAATATCACTCGCTCTTTAAGCAATCTTGAAAAAATATCGTAAGAACGTTCACCACGGCTGGTCTGCTCAACCACCATCGGAACTAACGCATTACTGATTACCGAGTTATCCATTCACTACCTCAACTTTAATAAATCTACCATGTAGGCCTATATTAGCGTTTTATGACACTAAAAAAAACTAAACCCCGTGACAAATTGCAAAAACAACTCATCACGAGGTTTAATTAAACGGCTAAGTCTTTTTAAAAGCGGATTAATTAACCTGCGTTACTCACCACTTCATCAAACGCTTTTTTGACTTCTTTAACTTTAGCTTCATCTAAAATCTTTTTAGCCACCGCCGACTCAACAAGGATCGAACGTACTTCGTTTAAACGACCTGGGTTTTTAGCATACCATTCTTTAATTTCATTTGGATCTTCGTAAGTTGACGCCTGATCTTCAATAAAGGCCGTGATATCTTCGTCTGACGCTTTAATTTCGTGCGCACGAATAATGTCACCAATAACTAATCCTAGTTTGACACGCTTTTTCGCTTCATCAGCAAACAAATCAGCCGTCATACCAGACATTTGGCCTTTTGGCATACCCTGCTGTTCCATACGTTGCTGATATTGTTCAAGCATAGCTTGAGACTCTTGCGCTACTAACGCCGCGGGAACTTGTACATCAACCTCTTGCTCTAATGCATCAAATGCCGCCTGACGGTTGCGTGCATCTAAGGTACGCTTTAATTCACGCTCCATGTTCTCACGAATTTCTTTACGTAAGGTTTCTTCTTTGCCATCTTCAATACCGAAAGACTGGATAAATTCTTCATCCATTTCAGGTAATTGTTTAGTTTGTACAGAATGCACCGTAATATCGAACTGCGCTGTTTTACCTTTTAGGTTTTCAGCTTGATACTCTTCAGGGAAGGTTACGTCGATGGTTTTGGTTTCGCCTTTTTTCATGCCGATAATGCCATCTTCAAAACCAGGAATCATACGACCACTACCAAGCTCTAATGGTACATTTTCAGCTTTACCACCTTCGAACTCAACACCGTCAAGTTTACCAACAAAGTCGATAATCACTTGCTCGCCTGACTTCGCTTTTTTAGCCGCGCCAGCTGGCTTCCATGCCGAACGCTGCTCACGCAAGCGTGTAATCATTTTTTCAACATCGGCATCGGTCACTTCTGATTTCAAAGTTTCTACTTTGATTCCACTGAATGCAGGTAAGGTAATTTCAGGGTAAACATCAAAACGAGCCGTGAAGTTAATTTCGCCATCGGTTACTTTCACTTCATCGATTTCTGGGTAACCCGCTACTTGTAGGTTTTCTTTATCTGCCGCGTCGAAGAAAGCATAGTGAACGGCTTCACCTAAAAGCTCTTGACGAACTTGCGCATCGTAACGTTTTTTAACCATGCCCATTGGCACCTTACCTGGGCGAAAACCGTCCATTTTCACGGTACGGCGCATTTCGGCTAAACGCTTATCAACTTTTGCGTCTAATTCAGTCGACGGGAAAGTGACCGTGATCTTGTGCTCTAGGCCTTGTTCAGGTTTCTCAACAGATACTTGCATACAAATTCTCAAATCTCGTTAAATTCAAAATAAAGACACTCAACTCATCAACCCAGTTGGTGCACGTAATAAATAGTCCCAAAATTATACAGATCCCAATAAAAACAACAAGGAAAATCTCAACCAGGCCTGGTGGTTTAGAATATAAGCATTTCCTTATTTTCTTCACACGACTGGCTTATTTTCAGCTAAAATAATCGGGTTATTTTGCATTCGAATGAGTTAAAAAGGAAACACGTTATGAATATTGAAAGAGTAGTATTGTTTGTAGCAGGCAGCGTTGTATTAATCAGCTTGGCGCTAGGCACATGGGTTGGCCAGGCCTGGTTCCTATTAACGGCTTTCGTCGGGTTAAACCTGATTGTGTCTAGCTTGACGCGTTTTTGCCCAATGGTGATCATTTTGAAAAAATTTGGCCTAAAACACGGCTCGCCTTTCTTAAAAGATCCTGCCAAGTAATTCAAGCTGTTTTAGCAGATAACTCTACATGGCTATCTGCTTTTGCATCTCACAACAAACGCTAATTAATCATTTGCTTGAAATGATTGACTAATCGTTTCCACTTCTTCTTGCAACATCAACCATTCGGTTTCTACCTCATCCAAACTTGTTTGATATTCGGCTTGCTGTTTTAACAATTCGGCTAACTTTTCAGATTGCTCGGCAGCATAAATTGCATCATCCGCTAACTGTGAGTGCACCTCATCTAAAGCCGCTTGTAGTTTTACCAGTTGTTTATCCAACACCTCAAGCCGTTTGCGCTGAGTTCGAGTCGCATCCTGAACCTGCTTACGTAACTGAGCCGTTTGTTGGCGTTGTTCACGTTTGTTTTGGGAACTTTCGGTTGGCTTTCCTATGTCATCACCAACTCGGTTTTCTTCTTGTTTCTGCTGTTTTAATAAAGTTAAACGCTGCTGTAAATAGGCGTCCAAATCACCATGGAACAAACTTACACTTGCATCATGCACCCACCAGTACTGATCCACAATGCCGGCTAACAAATGTCGATCATGCGACACCACAATCAGCGCCCCGTCAAAACTCTGTAAAGCCTCATCTAAAGCATCACGAGAATCCATGTCCAAGTGATTGGTAGGTTCATCTAGGATAATTAAATTGGGTTTTAAATAAACAATCAAAGCCAAAGATAAGCGTGCTTTTTCACCGCCCGAAAATTGTTTGATCGGCGACAAAGCTTGTTCGTGACTAAAACCAAACCCACCTAAAAAATCACGCGCTTGCTGATCGGTCAGCTCAGGAAAATGCTTCAACATGGTTTGCAATGGCGTTTTGTCTAAATCCAACGACTCCACTTGATGCTGAGCAAAATAGCCCACCTTTAAACCTTTGCTATTAATAACTTTGCCTTGGTCAGGTTTCAGTTCATCCACAATGAGTTTTAAAAAGGTGGTTTTGCCACTGCCGTTTATGCCAACGAGACCGATTCGATCGCCTGCCCTTAATACCAAATCAACCTTATCCAACACCACCTTGCTGTCATAAGCAAAACTAACCTGCTCGATACGCATCATCGGATCAGGCAGGTGATCGGGGTTCATGAATTCAAAACGAAACGGATTAGTGGCTTGCAATGCTGCCACTTCTTCCATGCGCTCTAAAGCTTTGACTCGACTTTGAGCTTGCTTGGCTTTACTGGCTTTAGCTTTAAAGCGTGTGATAAAGGTTTTGAGATGCTGCATGCGCTGTTTTTGTTTATCATGCAGGGCTTGTTGCTGCATTAACTGCATACTGCGTTGACGTTCATAGGACGCAAAGTTGCCAGTATAAAGCTGAATACGCTGATCTTCCATCAAGGCAATACCGTTAACCACCTTGTCTAAAAAATGTCGATCATGCGAAATCAACAACACCGCGCCAGGATATTGCGCCAACCACTGTTCTAACCAAGCTACGGCTTCAATATCCAAATGGTTAGTGGGTTCGTCTAACAACAATAAATCAGAGCGTTGCATTAAGGCTTTGGCTAGTTTTAAACGTACCTGCCAACCACCAGAAAACTGCGTGACTAACTGCTCAAAATCGGCTTGCTCGAATCCCAAACCATATAATAATTGCTGGGCTTTTTGTGGAACTTCATAAGCTTGAATATGATCTAAACGGTCATGCAAACGCACCATCGCGTCTTGATCATTTTGTTCTTCAGCCTGCTTAAGATCGGTGACTAATTGGAAATAAAGCGTGTCGCCTGAGGTCACATAATCCAGCGCATTAAGCTGTTCGGTCACTTCAGATTGTTCGACATAACCTACTTGCCAACCGGCTGGCAACCCAATCGTTCCAGCATCCAAACTGATTTGACCTAAAATCGCTTTAAATAAGGTGGACTTCCCGACGCCATTGCGACCGATTAAACCGACTTTTTGACCAGGATTAAGCGTTAAACTCGCATTTTCTAATAAACACTTAACACCCGCATACAAGCTAACAGACTGAATAGATAACATAAGGCGCTAAACAGCCTTTGGTTCAAGAATCCGGCCGTCAACCAGTGTAATGGTTTCACCAATTTGCGCCGCTAGATCTAGATCGTGCGTCACGACCAACAAAGCCGTATCAAATTCATCATTTAAAGACAGCATCAACTCAAACACCTGCTCAGCCGATTTGGAATCCAAATTGCCGGTAGGCTCATCAGCCAAAATGCAACCAGGCCTGGTGATTAACGCACGCGCAATCGCAACACGTTGACGTTCGCCACCAGATAACTCAGCGGGTTTGTGCTGTAAACGATGGCCTAACCCAACCTGCTTTAATAATTCTACCGCCTGTTTCTCGGCGCTTGAGGCCGACTGTCGCGCCACTCTTAAAGGCAGCATGACATTTTCCAGCGCAGAGAGTTCAGCTAACAAATAATGGAATTGATACACAAAGCCCATATTTTGGTTACGCAAGATACCGCGTTTAGTTTCTGACAAGTTTGAAAAATCTTGCCCGGCCAACTTCACTTCGCCAGTAGTTGGTTTATCCAACCCCGCCAACAAATGCAACAAGGTACTTTTACCCGAACCGGACGCGCCGACGATGGCTTTGCGTTCACGTGCGTGCAACTCCAAATCAATACCTTGCAATACCTCGGTGTTGATCAGACCATCACGATAGGTTTTGCCCAGGTTTTTGGCTTGTAAAATAATATTTTGCTCGACTAAATTTGACTGTAAATTACTCATAACGCAATGCCTCCGCTGGTTGAATGCGAGAAGCTCGCCAGGCCGGATATAAAGTCGCCAACAAGGTCAATACAAAGGCTAAACCGGATACCGCCCACACATCTGACCACTCTAACTTAGAAGGCACTTCACTGATGTAATAAACATCTGCCGGGAAGAATTGGAAACCAAACAATTGCTCAATAAACGGAATAATCACATCAATATTCAACGACAAAGCCACCCCGCCGAGCAAGCCCAGCAGCGCCCCGATAATGCCAATCACCAATCCTTGAATCATAAAAATGGCTTGCACACTCAAGGGTGAGGCGCCGATGGTACGCAACACCGCGATGTCTTTTTGTTTATCCGTCACCACCATCACCATAGTCGAAACAATGTTAAATGCGGCCACCATGATAATCAGCGCCAACACAATAAACATCATGCGTTTTTCCATTTGAATCGCTTTAAAAAAGTTCGCGTGTTGCTGGGTCCAGTCTCGAACTGAATATTGACCTTCCAACATCTCAGCATAATCATTACGCACTTGGTGTACTAAAAACAGATCACTCAAGCGAAGCTGCAAACCACTCACTTCACCATCTCGGTATTTAAAGATTTTGGCGGCATCGTCTAAATGCAAAAACGCCATACCCGAATCATATTCATACATGCCGGCTTCAAATAAACCCACCACCGTTAAACGCTTAATTCTCGGCAACACTCCCATGGGCGAGACGCTGCCTTGTGGCGCAATTAAAGTGATGCGATCTCCCACCGTCACCGCCAGGTTTTGTGCCAAATCAAACCCCAACACAATGCCAAACTCACCGGTTTTCAAACTACCTAATGAACCAATCAGCATATTATCTTCAAGAGTGGACACTTGGCTTTCAAGCTCTGGCAAAATACCGCGCACCATTACACCCTTTACGCGATCATTATTGGTCAGCATGCCTTGTTCTTCAATGTTAGGTGCCGCACCCACCACTAATGGGTGCTGTTTGCTAATGTCGTAAATCTCTTTCCAATCACCCAAACGTTGATAACTTTCAGACAAGGTCATGTGGGCCGTCATGCCTAAAATGCGTTCACGCAGTTCATGTTGAAAACCATTCATAATCGACATCACGGTTATTAAGGCCATCACCCCTAAACCAATACCGATCATTGACGACATAGAAATAAAAGAGATAAAGCCATTGCGGCGTTTGGCGCGTATATAACGCAAACCCAGCAGCCATTCGAAAGGTAGTTTAAACATAATCACCCATTAGTTATTGTTTATTCTGACCGATTCTCTGATCGATTCAATGGTGCAAACACCGGTAAACTGTAATTTTTTTGAATCGCCAATACACGCAATCCAAACACCAATATAATCGCCAGTACACTGGCCAACTCACGACTCGGTAAATAATGAAAGCCTAACACTAAAACACTCGCCCCTAAAAAGGAAGCCGTAGCATAGATTTCTTTACGGAAAATCAGCGGCACTTCGCCCACCAAAACATCACGAATCACACCGCCAACCACACCGGTCATCACACCCGTCATAATCACGATCGGATCACTAAAACCAAGTTCAAAGGCCTTTTGTGCACCAATCACGGTAAACACCGCCAGCCCAAGCGCATCTAATATCAATAAAACCCGAACCGGCACATCGTAATAACGTGCATAAATAAACATGAAAATAGCGGAAGTCACAATTAAATAAATATAAATGGTTTGTTGCGTCCAAAAAACCGGTACATCCAAAATCAAATCCCGCAAAGTGCCACCACCGACTGCGGTCACCATAGCAATCACGATTGCACCAAATAAATCCAATTGTTTACGGCTAGCCGCCAGCAAGCCGGTGATCGCAAAAACCACCGTGCCTAATAAATCTAAATAATAAATTGCGCTTAAAAATGTCATAGTGGCGCAATTATACTCGTGCCCAAACAAAAACGCTGGCAAAAACCCGCTTTTTTGATGTCCATTCTTAGCTTATTTCAAGGTAGAATAAGATTTTTTTATCAGCGGAATCCATCAAGCGGCATGAGCCATCCCATTTCTTTACTCGAATTTGAATCCATCCCACTGAAAGCCACACGTTCGCACTGGGGGCCACTTAACTTAAGTGAGCAAGCATTAGCGATTGCCAAGCAAGCTAAACAAGCACCAGGCCTGGTGGTCGTATTATGTGCTGACAGCGCGCGAGCCAACGACATGATTGACCTGTTACGGTTTTTTGTGCCCACAGACTTCAAACTCCTACAGTTTCCAGAATGGGAAACCCTGCCTTATGATCGGTTTTCGCCGCATCAAGATATTATTTCTGAGCGCTTAAAAACCCTCTACGAACTGCCTAACACCCAGCAAGGCTTGTTAGTTATTCCGGTTAACACCTTACTGCAAAAACTCGCACCTTCAGCCTATATCCAGCAACACACCCTGCTATTAAAAACCGGCCAAACCTTAGATATGGCAAGCTTTGCTGAACAATTAGAAAGCCATGGTTATCAACGCGTTAGCCAAGTAATGGAACATGGTGAGTTTGCGATACGCGGCGCACTAATTGATTTATTTCCAATGGGTAGCAAGCAGCCGTTTCGGTTAGATTTATTTGATGACGAAATCGAATCCATTCGCCGTTTTGATGCGGATAACCAGCGCACGATTGATCAAATGGATCACATCGAACTCTTACCTGCGAAAGAATATGATTTTACCGAAAAAGGCATCGCCCAATTCCGTCATGCGTTTCGTGATGTATTTGGTGCCGAAGCACGCCAAAGTGGTGTTTATAAAAAAGTTAGCGATGCCGAAAACATTGGCGGGCTGGAATATTACCTGCCGTTATTCCATGAAAAAACCGCAACCTTGTTTGATTATTTCCCAGACGACACGCTGTTTTTTGATCAATCCAACTTAGAAGACGCGATTGACCAAAACTGGCATGACTTTAACGAACGTTACGAAATCGGCCGCCACAATCCAGATCACCCCTTATTAGCGCCGGATCAACTGATTTTAAATACCAGCGACACCTTAAGTCAGCTCAAACAATACCATCGTATCAGCCTACATACGCATGGTGATCAAACCAAGTTAACCACTCGTTTTGATACGCTTTTATTGCCCGACTTGAGTGTGCAAAATCATTCAGATTATCCAATGGCCAAACTCAAAGCCTTTTTGGATCGCTACGAAGGTCGAATTGCGTTTAGCGCTGAAAGCCTAGGTCGACGCGAAACCCTATTGAATCTGCTGGGTAAACATCAAATTCACCCCGAAACCTTTGATGACTGGTTGAACCTAGAGAAAACGCATACTGATTTAAAAGCACCAGGCCTGGTGGTCGCACCGCTGCAAGAATCCATCCACACACCTCAATTTAGCTTAATTGCCGAATCCGCTTTACTGGGTCAAACCGTGGCGCAAAAACGTCGCCGCAAAACCAAACACAATGAATTTGATCAAGCCATTACCCACCTGGTCGAACTCGAAATCGGCAGCCCGATTGTGCATTTGGATCACGGTGTGGGGCGCTACTTAGGTTTAGAACACATCAACCTACATGGCGAAAACCGCGAATTTTTGATGATTGAATATGCCGGTCACGACAAACTCTATGTGCCGGTGACCTCCTTACACTTAATCAGCCGTTACACCGGCGCCAGCGCCGAAACCGCGCCCCTGCATAAACTCGGCACCGACAAATGGGATAAAGCCAAACGCAAAGCCGCCGAAAAAGTGCGCGATGTGGCCGCCGAACTGCTTGATATCTATGCTCAACGCGAAGCCAAATCGGGTTACGCCTACACCCTAACCCAAGACGCTTATAGTCAGTTTTGCGCCGGTTTTCCGTTTGAAGAAACCGACGACCAACAACAAACCATCGAAGCCGTATTGCACGATATGCAAAGCCCGCGCCCGATGGATCGTTTGGTCTGTGGTGATGTCGGCTTTGGTAAAACCGAAGTCGCGATGCGCGCCGCCTTTGTCGCCGCTTATGCTGGCAAACAAGTGTCGGTTTTAGTGCCAACCACCCTATTGGCCAACCAACACGTCGAAAACTTCAGAAACCGTTTTGCCGATTGGCCGGTGCGGATTGAGGTGTTATCACGTTTCCAAACCGCAAAAGAACAAGCCAACATTTTGCAGGACTTGGCCGACAATAAAGTCGACATCATTATCGGCACCCATAAACTCATCCAAAAAGATGTGCAGTTTGCCAATTTGGGTTTAATTATTATCGACGAAGAACACCGATTTGGGGTGCGCCAAAAAGAACAGCTTAAAAAACTGCGCGCCGAAGTCGATGTGCTCACCATGACCGCCACCCCGATTCCGCGCACCCTTAATATGGCGATGAACGATTTACGTGATTTATCCATTATCGCTACCCCGCCGGCTAAACGTTTGGCCGTGCAAACCTTCGTGCAAGAATGGAATGAAGATACGGTTCGCGAAGCCTGTTTGCGAGAATTACGACGCGGCGGCCAAGTTTATCTATTGTTTAATCAGGTCGATAAAATAGAACGCATGGCCGAAGACATCGCGCTTCTCATACCCGAAGCACGCGTTGGTATTGCACACGGTCAAATGCATGAACGTGATTTGGAACGGGTCATGCAAGACTTCTACCATCGTCGATTCAATATTTTGGTTTGTACTACGATCATCGAAACCGGTATTGATGTGCCTACCGCTAACACCATTATCATTCACCGCGCCGATAAGTTTGGTTTAGCCCAGCTCCACCAATTGCGTGGACGTGTAGGTCGTTCGCATCACCGCGCTTACGCCTATATGTTTACTGGCGACAAAGCCATGATTACCGACGACGCCCACAAACGTCTCGATGCCATTGCCAAACACGACACCCTGGGCGCCGGTTTTATGCTGGCCAGTCACGATCTCGAAATTCGGGGTGCGGGTGAACTGCTGGGCGAAGGCCAGTCCGGCCAAATTCACGAAGTCGGTTTTGGGCTTTACAGCGAACTTTTAGAACGGGCGGTTAAAGCCCTAAGATCCGGCAAACAGCCTGAACTTAACGCCCCTTTAGACACCGGCTGCGAAGTCGATTTAGGATTTGCCGCATTAATTCCAGAAGACTATCTGCCCGACATTCACTCACGCCTGGTGTTTTATAAACGCATCGCCAGCGCCGAAGATGAAGCGGCGTTGCATGAACTTGAAATTGAAATGATTGATCGATTTGGTTTATTACCGCAACAAGTTAAAAACCTGTTTGATGCTACCCGCATTAAACTGATGGCCGAACCTTTAGGTATCAAGAAAATTGACGCCGGCCAAACTGAATGCCGGATTCAATTTAATGCTCAGCCGAACATTGACCCGGTTAAATTAATCCAATTAATTCAAACTCATCCAAAACGCTATAAGCTAAAAGGTCAAACGGAGTTAAAAGTTTTCGATACAATGCCTGAGATAGGTTTGCGCACTCAGGTTATTCAGTTTACGTTAGAAAGCCTGGCACCAGATAACACCGCCACCAACCTTAACGACTCACAGCCAAAAGCCGTTAAACCAGCCAAAGCAAAAAATAAAGGTTAAACCATTCATGAAAATACTTGTTATTGCCTTAACCAGTTTGATTAGTTGGTTACCGTTCCAAGTCTTAGCCGAAGAAGAAAAGTCGCCACCCCAAGTTCAAATTGAGGTGATTGTGTTCCAATCGCTCGCGTTGCGCGGCTGGACAGAAGAATATTGGCCGGACATTCTAGAATTACCCGATACCGAAAACGCCACCCACTTTAATGCGGCTGATGAGTATGCCACGCTTTTAAAAAACGAGTCTTTCACGCTAAACGAAGAAGTCGAAAAGATGACGACCGAAAAAGGCTATGATGTGCTTGCTCACTTTGCTTGGCAACAACCGGCTCTAGACAGAGAGAAAGCCTTACCTATTTTAATCGACCAATTTGTGCAACAGCGCCGCCTAGAATCCAGTATTTTATTTGGCACCATTCGCATGTATCAAGAACGTTTTTCGCACATCCAAGTTAATCTAGAAATTGACCGCCAAATCCCGCAAGCGGTGTTAGAACGCTTCACAGAACATCAACATTTAGATATTGATTGGATTACCGAAGGTTGGCGTTTTCAAATCAACGAATCACGCCGGGTGCGTTATGGCGAAATTCACTATTTGGATCACCCGATTTTTGGCGTATTAATCAAGGTGGATCGCGTTAAATAACGCTGACTCGCTGATTTTTCAACGCCCATAAAAAAACCACCAGGCCTGGTGGTTTTTTATGTTTAAACGCTTTTGCTTTAACGGCGAGAATCGGGCAATATTAAATTCAACTCTAACACCTCAAAGCCGTTTTCTTCGTCTAATGAAATCTGCAAGTTCTCATCATCAATATCCACGTATTTGGCAATCACCTGCAAAATTTCTTCGCGTAACTTCGGCAAATAATCCGGTGCTTTTGCTTGCAAACGCTCATGCGCGAGCAAGATTTGTAAGCGGTCACGAGCCTGTGCGGCCGACGGCTTTTTATTCTGCCCTAATAAATAGTCTAGTAATGCCATAT
Organism: Thiomicrospira sp.; assembly: GCF_036568485.1. GTDB lineage: Bacteria > Pseudomonadota > Gammaproteobacteria > Thiomicrospirales > Thiomicrospiraceae > Thiomicrospira. Next base: position 6,217 of record NZ_DATCSL010000120.1, on the reverse strand, counting down.
CTACTTCCCAAACAGTTTCTTAAATAGGCTTTTATGCTCAACGGTTAAAAAACGCTGGGGTTTTTCTTCACCCAAAAAGCGATCTACAATATCTTTATACGCTTCAGAAGCATTGGTTTCCTCGTTCAGAATCACTGGAATACCCGCGTTTGAAGCCTGTAAAACCTCTTCCGACTCGGGTACAACGCCCAGCAAATCTACACTCAAAAGCTCCACCACATCTTGCATAGCCAGCATTTCACCTGCGGCCACACGGCTTGGGTTATAACGCGTCAAAATTAAATGTTCAACCACAGGCGCTTCACCATCAATCGCGCGCTTAGATTTAGCTTGTAGGATGCCTAGAATACGATCTGAGTCACGAACCGAAGATACCTCAGGATTCGTCACAATAATCGCTTCATCCGCATAATACAGGGCCAGTTGCGCGCCCTTTTCAATCCCAGCGGGTGAATCACAAATAATATAATCAAAGCCGTCGGCCTTCAGGTCATCAATCACCTTGCCAACACCTTCTAACGTCAACGCATCTTTATCACGTGTTTGTGAGGCCGCCAAAATGTATAGGTTAGGCGTTTTCTTGTCTTTAATTAACGCTTGCTTCAAGCTGGCTTCGCCTTGTACAACGTTGACAAAGTCATACACCACACGACGTTCACAGCCCATAATCAAGTCTAAATTGCGTAAGCCTACATCAAAGTCAATCACGGCGACTTTAAACCCTTTAAGCGCTAAACCGGCTGAAAAACTTGCACTGGTCGTGGTTTTGCCCACGCCACCCTTACCTGACGTTACTACGATGACTCGTGCCACAGTGACTCCTTTTGAAGCTCTTAAATATACAAAACATTATAATAAATATAACTGACAAAGTAAGAAACACTAGGCCAGCTTATTAAAAACCAATCGGTCGTTATGCAAACTGACTTCGACCCAGCCCTGCTTATATTCGGGCTTAATGTCTTCTGACATTTGATACATACCGGCAATGCAAACCATCTCAGCATCCAGGTTTTGCGCATAAATTCGCGCTTGGGTATTACCAGCGCTACCGGCAAATACCTTGCCTTTTACTGAACCGTAAATATGCACATGACCATCCGCCACTACTTCGGCGCCTGGGTTCACCGTGCCTTTAACAATTAAATCTCGACCTTGCGCATAAACCTGACGACCAGAACGAATCGCGCCCTCAATCATCAAGGCACCTTGATCAGCAGAAGCATTAGACGATGACGTTTTTGTGGTCTCTTCTGCCGCCCTGGCAACCGGTTCAAACACCGCCAAACCCGCATACTGGGCCTGTTGTCGAATCACGGCTTGCGAGGTTCTAACACCAATTGGCACCATTTGATTCTGGTGCAAAAAATCCACCAGTAAAGCTAAAAACATAGGTTCAAAGCCTTCTGTCTCGGGTTCGATCACAACGGGTAAACCATTAAAAAAATCGGGAGCTTGCGCAATACTTTGTTCTAACTGGCTTTTAACAAGTGCAATATCATCACTGTAAACCTTTAACACCGACAAAGATAAAACTGAGCCTTTTAAGGCCACCGCTTTGCTCATAATTTCAATCCAAAAAAGCTTTAAATAGACGATATTCTACCACTAATCCGCCTTTAAGAATTTAGCGAAAAAATCCAAAACGTTTTGATCATATTGTTCGATACCACGGAACCGATGGCCGCCGCCAGACGTGATGATCTGCTGTGCTTGCGGCAAATAATCCAACGCCAATTTTGCCTCCAACACTTCATCATCAAGTTGCTGCAATAACAACAGACGTTTTTGCAAAGACGGGCTGGGAGACGCCACGCGAAAAGTCGACAAACGCTCTAAATGCTCAGCTTGCCAAATAAAACGTGGCGACGCATCGGATTTATCCGCCCGCTTTAAGCCCGATTGTTGATCCCAAGGCGGAATCGCCGGATTAATTAACACCGCCGGTAGCTTGTATTTATGCGCCAGATAAATCGCAAAATAACCGCCTAAAGACGAACCAATCAAACCAACCTTTTCATGATGGCCAAGCGCTTGAATCAAATTATCTAACGTATGCACCGCTAAACGCGACTCCGTAGACAGGGTTGGCGTCAAAAACGCCTCACCCTCAAACAGTTTTTGATAATGACGCGCTTTTTCGCTTAAGCCATTTGAGCCATAGCCGTGAATGTATATCAGCATAAAACCAACAATTCGTTTTTATAATTAACCATATAAAGAGCGTAACATAACCATCTGCACTTATTCTTGTGGCACAGCGGGCGGTAAAGCCGGGCGTGTAATTAAAATACCGCCAATTAAAATCGGAATCACACCCAACATTTGCGACCAGGTAGGCAACTCATCCAACCAAAAATAAGCCAACACCAAGGTAAACAAAGGTGTCATCGCAGCTAAAGCGCTAGTTTTGGTGATCGAAATTCGATGTAACGCCTCCACCCAAAGCCATTTGCTTAAACCTAAAATCAGCACACCCACAATTAACAGCGGTAACCAAACCGATTGAATACTCGACCAATCCGGCCAACCTTCCAACCACCAGGCTAGCCCCAAAAGCACCGGAAACGCCACCAGGTTACGAAACCCCAACAAAGTCAAACTATCCACATGTAAGCGTGCGCGCTGCTGAAACCGATTCGCAATCGGCGCGACCATCGCTGCCAACAACACCAAACCATCGCCTATATTTAACTTAAAGTCTTCGGGGAACAATACCAAAATCGCGCCTATCATCATTAATAGCGCGCCCAGGCTATGAAAAAGCGATAACGGCTGACGCCCTAAAACATGAAAATAAAGATAAGCAAACAAAACCTGCAAAAACAAAATCACCGCCATATTACCGGCAGTAGTGGTTTGCAAACCTAAAAACACCAAGCTAAATAACAAGGTAATCCAAAGCGCCGTCATCCAAAGATCAAACTGCGCCCGGTTCTGCCATAAACGTCCCAAACGCCCATTTAACGCCAACAAACCAATAAACACCAACGAAGCCAAAAACGTCGCCAGCGCATAAGTGCTTAACGCACCCAAACTCGCCACCAACCCAATCGACAAAATCGGAAACCAAGCCTCGATTAAGGTCAAACTTAATACCGACGCCTCGCCCTTCCGCTCAGTTGAAAATTTAAACTTCATAAAATTTCATCGTTAAAAAGCCTCACATTTGCCTTACGGACACCAATTTTCTATTTATACGCTTAAAGCCTATAACCATTCATTTTCTAATCGGATTCAAGTCTTTCGAAAGCTTTTTCCAATGCGCCTGCAACACAGATCGGTGCGTTGCAGTCATCGGCAAGTCTTTTAATAAATCGGGCCAACGTGTTTGCGCTTTATCTAACGCATCCAACAAATGCACCCGTATCGCTGGCCATGGAACCTCAATGCGCTCAGCCCAAGTCTGAAAACTCTGCAGACTCATTTCATACCAATCTTTCTGTTTCGCCATATTCAAAGCCAGTGATCTCTCATTTTTAATAAAAGCTAAAGTCGTCACAATATCATAGGCGGGAGACAAGCGAGCCTGCCGAGTATCAGGGTAAATTAAAGACCAGTTTTTCAAATGCGCGTCGCTTATTGGCCAATAAAATATTCGCCAATAAGCGACGCGCCATTTGCTGAACATCTTCCAAACCTTGCGCACCCTGCTGATAAATAGCCGCCGCAATTTGTTCATAATTACGTTTGCTGTATTTATCCTGAGGATAAAGCTCAAACAGCTGTGCAAAATCTTCGGTATGCACCCGTTCAAATCCGGTATCCGTTTCCTTACGATCAAAGCGTTTTATCGCATAAGCCAGAGATTCATTTGGCAATTGAATATCCGGTAGATTCTCCAAGTCGGTTAGCTCAACCAATTTTATTTCTGGAATATCCACCCCAATCGCCTCGGCTAATTTCATGGCCGAATACTCATTTTTAGGCACATCTTTATGAAGAGTAGAAGGCGTTTTAATAATCCAACTATCCCCACCCGCTTCACTATTGAGGTTAAAACGACCCTCTTGATGGCTCGAAGAAAACTTCATCTGCACACCCGCCAAAGAAAACTTTTGGGCGGATCGATTCACCTCTATCTGCACGGGTTCACTGCGCTCGCGTGCCGCCAAAGCCCATGCCGGAATGTCACCCTTAGCAATCGGTTCTACCAAAAGCGCCCCCGGCAAATTGCGACCAGAGCAAGCCAATAAAGGAAATTCATCTTCCTTATGCACCTTCAAAGACGCCTCCATCCAATCGCGAAAAGACCCTTCTGGCAATAAATTAGATAATATCGGAGGTAATTTTTGAGCATGAATGAGCGGCTTAGTTAAATAAGTATCATCTAAAGTTTGAGTTAAGGTAAAAGTCGGTTTAATCGAACTGGGCAAAGCGCGATACTCAGGGTCAAACACCAAAATGTTCTTCCCGCCCGCATAATGGCTTAACACCCCAATACGTTGACCATGTAACGACAAAGACACCGCCTCTACCGATTCCAAAGGTCTAAACGCTTCAACTTGACTAGGCATCCGCTTAATCCTCAAGTCCCTTTAATACACGGTTCCAACGACTTTCTGATTCAGAATCTTTTTTAAACTCATCCGCTGAAAGCGAGCGGCTAGGGTTAGCGGACGCGGCATCAAAAGAAGTTGCATCAATAAGATTTTTTACCTCAGCCACCTGATCTCTAGGCACCAACATTAGCTCTAAATCCATCCCCTCCAACACACGCATCAAGGTTGATAAACGGGTATCACCGCCCGCTTCAATACGCTGATACTGTTGCTGAGACATACCAATTTTCATCAACATGTCTTTTTGGCTCAAATTCAAAGCTTCACGACGTTCACGTAACGATTGGGAGATTTCAAAAAGGGTTTTCATTAGCCAACATCCACTCAATAACAATAAACAACATATTAATTGTTAAAACAAAATAAAACAACATATTAATTGTTTAAGCTAAAGATTAACAACAGACTAGTTGTTAAGACCACCAGGCCTGGTGCGATTGGTTTAAAGCCATTTAAACAGCAAACGACAAAAAGGGTGGTATTAAAACCCGAGCTTTAAAACGAAAAAACCCCGTTGGTTTTATAACCGAACGGGGTTTTAGAATATGGTGCCCAGGGCCGGAGTCGAACCGGCACGGAGTTTCCTCCGAGGGATTTTAAGTCCCTTGCGTCTACCAATTTCGCCACCTGGGCGGTGACTTGTACATCTTGTATAACGAATGGAGGCAGAGCCCGGAATCGAACCGAGATCCACGGATTTGCAATCCGCTGTATAGCCATTCTACCACTCTGCCATACTTGGAGCGGGAAACGAGACTCGAACTCGCGACCCCAACCTTGGCAAGGTTGTGCTCTACCAACTGAGCTATTCCCGCTTTACAGTGGCGGTATTATAGGGGCTGGGGCTAAAACGTCAAGTATTATTTTGATGCTTTAAGTGATTAAAGCCCCGATTTTATCGCTGGCCAAGCGGCTTTGGCGTAGTTCCATAAAGACAGTACGGTTAAAAATGTCGCCACAATCAACAAGATAAGACCGAGTTCTACCCAAGGCACACCAAATAATTCGCCACCGTAAATTAAAAACGATAATGCAATTAATTGAAAGGTGGTTTTGTATTTGCCCATTTTAGATACCGCAACCACGTCACTTAGCTTGCTTTCCGCCATCCATTCACGCAAGGCTGACACGGCCATTTCGCGCATAATAATAATGATTGTCGCCAAAGTGACGATCCAGTTTTGGTAATCAACTGCGACCACCACTAAGGCCACTGCGACAATTAGTTTATCTGCAACTGGGTCTAAAAATGCACCAAAACGGCTGGTGGCTTGAAAACGACGCGCGAGATAGCCATCTAACCAATCGGTTAAGGCGGCAATCACAAAAATAACCATCGCACTAAAGTGAGCCATTTCAAATGGTAGGTAATACACCACTAAAAATACCGGAATCAGTAGAACTCGAATCCAGGTAATGGTCATGGGTAGTTGTTGGAGTGTCATAGTTTTCCTAGTCATATAAATTTATTAACGGAATTTTAGCACCCGCGCCATTAGCTGGCTATTCAATTTGCAAAATTAGAACCATTCAGCCGACATACCAACTCGTAAGTTTGGATATTTGTCATTTTCCATGCTATTAAAGGCGGAATCGAACAATAGGTTTTGACCAAACAGAATCTCAGATTTTATTTTTCGGTAACCCAATAACGT
>NZ_DATCSL010000119.1:0-18020 GCF_036568485.1 Thiomicrospira sp. | reverse complement strand
TCAGTGACAAGCGCGACCGCTTCTTGTTTAAATTCTTTGGTGTAAGTTTTATAAACTCGCTTCTGACTCATAACCACTCCTAGATTCGACAACATCTATTGTCTCTCATTGAAGTGTCCGTTTCTATTAGACCAGTTCATTATTTGAATGTTAGATTGAGACATGGTATCTACAAACCCCAACTATTTACAAAAGCAGTGATTTTGAACACCATCTAAACCCAGTAATCATAAGGGCTGGTGGCACTTGACCATTCAGATGCGCCGTAATGACTATTGGTGCTGTACGATCCCGAACTATTTACAAAAGCAGTGATTTTTAACACCCCGCAAGCCCAGTAACCATAGGGCTGGTGGCACTTGACCATTCAGATGCGCCGTGCCGACTATTAATGGCGTACGATGCGGAAGTATTTATAAAAGCAGTTATTTGTAACCTTACAAGTATGCATTCACAAGGAAATATGCGTGATTCAAGCTCAAAAAATATATAAATACACCAAAATAAAATTAAATAGTATTTACAGAAGCAGTTAAAAACCCATTAATAAACAGTATTTTACGATCTTTTTCTAAATTTTTGCCCTAAATTTAACCGAGAACACTCGCTACCGATTCCCAATAATTGCTGCTATGGCTCCAATCATTTCACTGGTTTGAAACGTACGACCCCCGAACTATTCACAAAAGAAGTGATTTTTAACACCCTCTAAACCCAATCGCTATAAGGGTTGGCGGCACTTGACCATTCAGATGTGCCGTCAAAGTATTTAGATGCGCCGTGGCAACCATTGGTGGAGTACGATGCGGAAGTATTTATAATAGCAGTGGTTTTTAACCTTATAAGCATGTACTCACAAGGAAATATGCGTAATTCAAGCTCAAAAAACATATAAATACACCAAAATAAAATTAAATAGTATTTACAGAAGCAGTTAAAAAGACATTAATAAACAATATGTTACGAGCGTTTTCTAAATTTTTACCCTAAATTTAACCAAGAACACTCGCTACCGATTCCCAATAATTGCTGTTATGGCTCCAATCATTTCACTGATTGGTGGCGTACGATCCCGAACTATTTACAAAAGCAGTGACTTTTAACACCCCGAAAACCCAGTAGCCATAAGGGCTGGTGGCACTTTACCATTCATATGCGCCGTGGCAACCATTGGTGGCGTACAATCCCGAACTATTTACAGAAGCAGTGATTTTTAACACCCCGCAAACTCAGTAACCATAAGGGCTGATGGTGCTTGAGCATTCAGATGCGCCGTCAAAAATACTTAATGTTAAAGGTTTAACTGGGAATATAAAGAGTATATATTTTATACAGGCATTTTTATTAAAGTGGTTGGTTGCGAAATCTCATATAGCTATCGATCATCATAAGCAAAAAGTAATTTTCAGATGCCTTGGAACGGGTTTTATTGCTGTTCTCAAGCTTAATGATCAGCCTTCCGTTTGGGTTCAAAACTCGACTGCTTAGAACGCACTGATCATTAAGCATTTTTTTTGTTAAGCCTAATTTATTCCGCCAGTCCTCTATCGTCACATGATTAGATTTTGGGGGCTGAAATTTAAAACTTAATGGAATATTTAGCTTCGCGCAAAGCTTTAAGATGTCAGGTGCTTCATTGAAGTGATGACAAATCAGATCAAACTCTTTAACTCTGGGAAGAATGGTGCTTGTTGTTTTTTCGAGCTTAGTTGTGATTCGACCAACAAAGTGGGTTATTAAATGTCTTGGATGTTCAAAGGTATCACTGTCAAAAAAATGCCCATTGATTATGCCTTCGAGCCAATGTTTTGGTAGCTTCTGAATGCCATTTAATAATCTCATCTGTTGATTTTTATGTAAGAGTGGCTTCAGTCTATATTTGGGGTACTGTTTGAAGTGTTCATCGATTCTTTCAGGCTTAAAGTCTAGCAAGGATAGAGCATGTTGTTTTTCTTCTGGATTTAAATCTTCAAATGAAAGTTCGAAAAGCCTAAAAGGTTTTAATTTTCGCAGTTCCTCTAGAGGAGTTAATGATGAAAATTCTATTAGGCTTTTTTGGTTTGTCTGCGATACTTGATTAAGGTGCTGGTTTTTCTTTGATACGGATGGCAGCTCTGGTTTATTTGTTTTAGATTCTGGCCAGGGCATGACTGACTCGAGGAGTATGCGGTGAGGAGGCAGGCCTGTTTTTTTTAATCGCTTATAAAGCGTATTTTTATTGGCCACACTATTTTCAATACCCCAGGCTGTAGTCATAGTTTGTTGAGCTATTTTCATTTGTATAGCGCCTATAACGATATCGGTTAAGTGGATATAGTTTAGTAGCGTTGTGCTTATTGAGCCATGCCCCATTACTTTTTTCAAAAGGTGGGGAGCTTTGTGCAAACTTTCCGGTGTGTGCACCATTTTTTCCCAACGTGTCTTGGCGCTTTTTAAAAAAGCAGCTGTTTGGGGTAAGTGGCTAAAGTACAATTCCTCAATATGTAGATCAAATTGAGCGTTGAGAATCGCTAGCATTTCCCAAGTAGCTTTTGAATGCCGCAAATTATGATATTTAAAATTCTTATCATTAGTAACGGCATGCAATATGTGCATTAACGGTTTTGTCAGCCTTTCAGGAGCTTGTGGTTTTGCAAATTCGTCTACAAAGAAATAGCGTGCCGCGCCCTCATACTTAATTTGCATATCCTGTAAATACTGCTCGATAAAATGTTGCTCGCTCGGATCCAAATGCTCTTCAATATGAAAAAGACGTTCTGCGTTCACCGTTTTAAGCTTTCGATCTTTATGAGGCTTAATAAATAAGTTGGGTTGCTCTGGATCAAAAACCCAATTTTTTGAGAGAAGGTGAAGCGATTCCCCGCGTCTTAAGTCAAGTCTAAATCCAAGTATCAGCAGTATGGCACTTTGTCTGTATGGAATTGCAAAGCGAGTTTCCGTTTCTTTTTCATAGCTTTTGATCATCAGATTCAAAGCTTCATTGTATTCTTCAAACGTCAGAATATTGGCGTCCACCTTAAAAGCCGGACGTTTAACGTCGCCAAATAATTCTTCGTAGTCGGGTATGGGAGAGGCCTTTTTGACGTTTACGAACCAGTCTTCAAAAAACTTTAGGTAGTAGAGAAAGCGCTCTTTCTTAATATCTTCTTGCTCAAGAGCTTGTAGGTAAAACGCCTGGCGTGTCTCACTGTTCGTATTAGATAAGTCTGAAGTGCCCAATTCAATGATCAGCGCCAGCCCAAAAGCATCAATATGCACTAGTGTTTGAGAGGGCGATAGAGCATGACCATAGACGGTTTTATCAACTTTTTCTTTAGCATATTGAGCAATTAACTTTTCAGTGGGTGTCGCTTGTGGGTTTTGGATCAATCGCGTGATTTTTAACTGTATTCCTTTTCTTATCGCATATTCGCGCTCAGCCGGGATATGATGGACATTAAGATAATTACGCAGTTTTTGCCAGATTACGGAGCGGGGGCGTCTTTTATGTCCTGCTAGGTTCTGCTCTGAAAAACCAGAAAGCTCGGCTTCATCTTGAACATGAAGCTTAAGTCGCAGAACTCTTTGTCGAGCCGAGTTGATGAGAGGGTGGGATTTTAAGTCCTTAAATGCCAAGGCACCTATTAAGCCAAAAAAATGGCCTTGTAATAAAAGATAGTTTTTTATGCTGTGTTTCCAGCTTTTAAAGCCTTCGAGCTTTAGCGTGTTTTTAGAAATGCCTAATTTTTTATAAAAAACGTCTGAACTAAATACCATTTTTAAATGGTATGGTCGTTTTTGCTGAGAACATAGACGGTAGTATTGGCGCAGATAAAATTCCGTTAAAGGTGAAATCAAAACTTCTTGTGCAAATTGATTAGGTAATTCAATCCTGACTATGATCTGCTCGCCAAGTCTTTCAAGAAGTTCGGGGGTGTTGAGGTGTTCTAAAACACGAATAAATGTAGCCTCGTTAAGCACAAGACTGTCCCTCATTAAGCTAACATTTACCATTACTTCGATAAAGTGGAGATCGTCTTTCCAAGTCTTGTATGACTTATCAATGTGGAGAAGCGCTTTTTCAGTTCTAAGTGCGCGCTGCCATTCGTTTTCATTAGCAAAGGGGTTGGTTTCTTGAAATGGGATTACCAATGTGTTGATAAGACATAGATCCCATATACCTTGTACATTTCCAAAATTAATCAGGAGGTTTGCAGCGGTGATGAACTCTTCAGCTTCTTGATATGAGAGCTTGTAATGGTCGAGGGCAAATTTTACAAGGGTTGACCCAAGCGCAGTACAAAACTCTGCCTTTAGTTGATCCTGTATTTTATTACGCAGGGCATTTTGTTCTTCTAAGCTTTTGTTTGGCAAGATATGGGGAGCATTGATCTGCTGATTAAAAATTTCATTTGTGAAGGCTGAAACATCAAGGCGCGATTTATAGAAGTTAGACTTATCCGTGAACTCTAGATTTTCTTCAAATGGCGCCACTCTATGATCAACTCCAGCACATACATGAAGCCATGCGTTATACATGAGAGCCACAGCGGAGGTTTGCGTTAGAGTGGTTAGCCCTATATGGTCTTTTGTATCTGGATTTTGCTCAATATCTGACTGATTTGCTGATAATAAGGCATTAAAGAATCGTATGTTCTGTTTAAGCTGTTCATCAATGAAGTTCTTCAAGGTTTTGAGGGCAATAGGGTTTATTAAAAGGCCTTCATTCCAGTCCCCAGACCAAAACTCCAACAGGCTATGATGAAATAGGTTTAAGTAGCGATTTTGAACTTTGATGGCTTTTTGACCAAGGAGGTAAGACTCAAGAGTAGATTGCTTTTTATAGGATAATAAGTTTTTAGTTGGGGGCAGTTGTTCCAGTCTTTTTTTTAGTAAGGCCATCGTGGTTTTTGAACCTTGCCTTTTTGTTTTGAACTGGTTGGTATTGAGTAAAGTTCGTTGTTTGAAAATACTCATTAGTGCTTACCTATCATCAAGGCTCTAAATTCGAGTTCTTCTAATATTGTAGGTATGTGTTGGCGCATAATTTTATAGTAGGCCTGTTGGTTAAAAATACTTGTCTGACCCCAGGGTTGGGTGCCTTTTATCCAGTGACCGAGGTAAGCATCTATAAAGTAGCCGGGTACGTTTTTTTCATATAGTCGTCCTCTAAGATAGTGACGATTTAAATTAGTTTTTAGCTGCTTAAGCAATTCAAGTGTGAATGAGTCTTCGCTACTGATTAATGTATGGAAATCTTGAAATTGAGCAGAAAAAGTATCGCGTGCTTTTACACGAGTATACGCGTGAATTTTAATATTATTTGCAGCAGTACTGGTTAAGTAAAAAAGTTGGTTGCTTGAAGCGATGCCTCTATTCTTCTGACTCAACAATTTGTTTTTTGTGAAATGCGTGAGTAGTTTCCGTCTAATGTAGTAGTAGCCTGTGAGACTTTGTTGTAAATCAGGTGGTACATAGACTATGCGAGTATTAAAGCCATCAAAAAGGTTTTTGTCATTGACCCGACACAGGCCTTGCAAGCTTATGTCAGAGAGTTCAATCATTGGATCGGTCACATTTCTCATAGCACAAGAAAAGGCGACAAAAAGATCCATGTAAATACTAAGGGCATTAAACCTCATGCATAATTCATCTACTGGCATGGTTCTAAAATTTATTGGTTCTATAGTTAAGCGATGAAAAGTGCTTCTTAATAGGTTTGTAATTGAGCTAAAAGCCTCTGCAGATACAAAAAAAGGTGAGCCAATTCGTTCGGGTTTTCGATGATAGCCAAGGTATTGCTTTACTGGGATGTGAAGATACCGACTACAATGGATTTCAAAAACACGTTGAACTTTTCTTATAGGTGCAGATGCATAATGTTTTTGAGTGCTCTGTAAACCTTGTTCGGTAGCAGTGAAGATCGACATTAGCCAAGCATCCCCCGACACTAAAAAACTGTAATCACGTTGCACATCAGACAGTAATTCTTTGAAGGTGTTATTTGTATTCAAATGCTTAAGATATTGATTTATCGTGCTTTGAACGGGAAGTGACAAGACCTTTTTGTCTTGGGCATAGTCTTCTAATAATGACAAAACTAGATTTTTTAAAATGGAGTGGATATCTTCATCGAGCTGGAGTCTCATTTGAGATACAGTTGTAGGCATATAAAGCGCTGGGTCAGCAAGGTAGGCTCGGTGATTGTAGTTTGGAAAGCTGAGCATGATGCTTCTGTAGTCTTCAGCTAGAACTACTGAGGTAATAGGAATTTGGGTTGTTTGTTTGAGGTAAATATTTTTTAAGTGGCGTCCGATTAGTAGTGTCATAAGCAGTGAGAGCAAGGTATTCCTTGTTTCACTAGAGTATTCATAACGTTTGCCGTTTGCACAGTCTTCCGCACAACTAGCTATTTTTTTCATAAGAAGCTGAATGGTGCTCGCCGGAATTCGAGATTTAAGATTTTGGTTGTAAAAATTGATGTGGTTAATTGCGCGTTTTCCAAGGGTGATTTTGGCGATCGGGTTTTGCACTTCACATGGCGGTATTTGGGGACAAGCGATTTCAGCGGATTGATTCTCCTCGCCTAAATCATCGCCGTACTCAAAGTAACCCCAGGGCACCGAAGTTGTTTTGTGTAAAAATCGTACGCTTTTGGTTAGAGTGCTTGAGTCGTCGACATCGGTACTGGAATACTGAAAGTATTCCGTTAAGTTCGAATCCTTTCCCATAATTACGAGGCCAACAGCTTTTGCATACTTTGACTTCTCAGATGCGCCGTTGCTTGTTTTGTTCCTCTTATACAGAGGTGTCACTGGAGCCTTGAAAACGGATCTGATGAATTTAACCGCCTCTTGAACTTGTTCAGGAGAAAGTTGTTCAGGATCACTACTTTTATTTACGGTTATAGATAACTCATTTTCAAGATCGGTGACATCTTTTGATGCTTCAGGTTTAAGCACATCGTTAAGTATTTCAGGGGTATTGAGCTGATCAAGTTTGGCGGCAATGTTGAAGTGTTGATAGTATTTTTTGTTGATTGATTTTTTAAGAGCTTTAGAAAGCTCGTAACGATTTATATATTTCTCGTTCCCATCAAAGACGTCTGCGCTATTCGTTAGAACTATAAAAATTTGTGCTTTGATAAAGTTCAGAAATTTTAAAGCGTTTTGAAGAGAAGCATCTTCAATCAGTATCGCATCTGAGATATATGGAAAAAAAAGGCTACTATATAAAGAATGGTTCTTTTTTTTGTATCCATGCCACAAGTTGCCATTTATGAAACTTTCAATTTGCTCATCAGATAGACCTTCCGATAAAACGTGGTTATGAGCACTAACGATAGGCATGTACGCCTCGAAGTAAAGCTGAGCATTGTTATCGTCGTTTGACGGGTACTGCTTTTGAATCGTTGAGCGCATCCATTCAGCAGTTTCGATGTGCTTTTGGAATTCGGAGTAGTTTGGAAGCCCAATTCTTAAAAAAGGACGAAGATCAATTAAGCGGCTAAGAATATCTACTAATAGGAAGCCGTTGTCAGGAGCCATGATCAAGTCTTTAAGCTGATCAAGTTTGTCACTGTAATTTGGATAACAGTTTTTTAGCTCATCCCAGATCGCCAATTGGGCGGCTTTAGGTTTGCGTAAATTTACCACTAAGTTTTGTCCTGAAATCCTTATTTTCAATAGATTTCATTTTCCTATTTGTGGGTCTTTATGTCAAAATTTTGCTATTAATTTTTGGTCGTTAATTTACAAATAATTGCTTTAAATTAGGATGATTGGCTCATGGTTTTAGCGTCTAAGCCAGTATTTAAAGCATTTTAGGTGGTTTTTGATGAGGTGAGGTATGTTGCGGTATTTATAGGGAAATGGATTTTCAATCGCTCTACCAACTGAGCTATGCAGCCATTCTTTAAGTCGGCGTATTATAGATAGGGGCTTGCCGACTGTCAAATACTATTTGAAAAAGATTGATGAAAATCGCGCGCGATTAGGCTAGACCAAATTTAGCAAAAAATTCTGGATTATTGGGGTCGTTTTAAAGAGTAAAAATGCTTCCAGCATTTGTTACGCATAGCGCTTGGTAGGCTAGTTAGGATAAAAGTAACCATACTATTTGCATGTTTTCTGGATACAAAATGCGATATTGTAAAAACATGTCTTTAATTTAAAACGGAGCTAGCATGACCTTAAATAAAAAATCAGTTATTGCATTATTGAGTGCGGGCATTGGTCTTTCATTCGTTATGAACGCCAATTCGTTCGAAGATAGTTGGTCTAAGCCGATTAAACAGCATGCTCAACAGATTGATGATGCCGCACTGAGTCAGTCTTTAAAGCAGTATGCCAGTGAATATGAACGCTTGTTCAAAAAACAGGGTTATATCGGTCAGAAGCTCAATATCCCGCCAATTCAGGTTGTATCTGAGGGAGTGTTTTTTGTCAAAGGCGCGCTTATGTGGGGCACGCTGGAAAATCATGGTTTAAACAATAACATCACGGCTGTTGAGTTGGATTCGGGCGTTTTTGTTTATAACACCGGTTCAAACCCAGCGGTGGCTTACAGTTTTCATCAAGCTTTGAAAAAACACACGAATAAACCCGTTCAATGGTTGGCGGCAGAAAACTATCAATCTCATGCGAATCTTGGCGGCAGTTATTGGCATGCTCAAGGTGTAAAACATATTTACTCACAAAAACAAGCCGCTGATTTTTGGCACAAAAAAGGTTTTGATAATGCGATCAGACGGGTGAATCAATACAATCCATTTTTAGCCGAAGCGGCGCAAAATATTGGCGAACAATATCTAACGTTTGAGGATAAGTTGATTGTTAATTCGGGTACGGGGGATGAATTTCATTTAATAAACTTTGGTGGCGGTCATACACCCACTATGACCGGTGCGTTTATACCGTCAAAAAATATTCTTTTTACCGGCGATTTGGGTTTTGTTGAGCGCCTACCAGGCCTGCTAGATGATTCTTCCTATTCAGAATGGATGACCTCGTTTGAAGCCATGGTGAACTATGCTAAAAAACATTCACCAGATGTGAATAAGATGCTGGTGATTCCTGGTCATGGTGGCGCAACCACCTTGCCAGAATTAATCGCACAGACCTATGACTATTTTGAGGACCTTAAAACCACGGTAGATCAAGCCATAAACCAAGGTTTAAGCGGGTCGGAGTTTGAAAAAGCGGTGGATATGCCTAATTATCACCATCGCCCTATGTATAACCAACTTTATCTTCGTAATGCTCAAAGCGTATATGAAGAACGAACGGCAGGGTCGGTTGATTAAGTATTGAAAAGACCCAACTCGCGAACACATAGGTTGACCGAACCTGCTTGGCCAATGGCCAAGAGGCCAAAACGCGTTAGCTGTTTTAAGTTTAAGGGAATGCCGGTACGATAAGGCACAAACTGTTCAAAACGCCAATAGTCTGTGCGCCATTCAGCCGCTGGAAACACTGTGTTTTTATAGGATTGCCAAGGTTGGCGTAATTCGTTTGTCTTTAAGTGAGCGGCAACAGCGGGTGCGTCACCACGCCAAGTCAGGTAGATGCCATCAAAATTCGCTAAATCATGCATGCCTGATAAATCAAATTGCATCTGAATAAAGCCACCGTTATTTTCCAAGCTAACTTGACCCTGCAAACACGTAACCCAGGCTGCATTTTCTTGGTGTTGAACGACCTGACCTTGCGAATGGCCGCCCATGACTTGATCGGATACAAAATCCCATGCCATAACGGTATCTGGTGCGAGAGGGTCTAGGGGGTAAAGTCGATAATGCATAAATGAATCCTAAGGCTTAAAGCGTTGTCTGTAGTCTAAGTTGCACCGAGCAGCTACATTAATGATTGCAAACTATTGAGTTTAACCAAGGTGGTGGTGGCTTGCAATTTTAAAGGATGGCATTTCTATCGCTAGGCGGCTAGGTTGCGTGATTAGGCCAGCTTAAACAAACCACATGCTTCGATGCCAGTGCCTTGGCTTGATAGAGGGCCTTATCAGCTAATAACAACATATCTTCATGTAGGCCAGTTTGGCTGTGGGCAATGCCGATACTTAAACCGGTTTTAATGGTTTGATCAGTTAAAACGGTTTGATCAATAAGCGCGTTCGAAAACTCGGATTGAAGACGGTTTGCCAAGGTTTGGCAGCCATTTAAATTAGTATCGGGCAATACCAAGATAAATTCATCGCCCCCCGCTCGGCTAGCAAAGTCAGATTCTCGGATAAGTCTGCGCAACAAATCCGATAAAGTGCAAAGCACCTGGTCTCCTAAATCGTGACCGTAGTGGTCATTGAGTTGTTTAAACTGATCGATGTCTATGGCCAAAATAGCGGAATTTTGTGGGCGTTTTTCAGTTTGATCAAGTGAGTCTTTCCAGCAACGCGCAAAGCCTCGTCGGTTATAAAGTTCGGTGAGCGGGTCGGTTTCGGCGAGTTTTTTTAAATTCTGTGTTTGCTGATCGGCCTGCTCAAGTTTTTGTTGCATCTTGACCAGGTGTTGCCATTGACCGATTTGGTAGGAAATTGCTTTGGCTATTAAATTAAGTTTACTTAAATCGTCTTCACTAAGTGATTGGCGGCGCGTACTGGCACCGCACAAACTGCCGATTAGGTTTTGCTTGTAATTAACGGGTAAGGCAAAGAAGGTTTTCATACCCAGATCGGCGCCGGTACTCAACGGAAAAAGTTGGTCAATTTGATCGGAAACCACTTGCTCTTCATTAAAAATCAAGCGACACATAGAATCCGACCAATCCACTTCGGCCCCTTCCTTTAAAGCTAAGGCGCCATCGGTATGTAATACGATCACCTTTTGGTTAGACAAAACGGGGTCAATATAAGTAACAAAAATAGTTTCTAAGCTTGTGAATTCTTTAATTAACTCTAATAAAGGCCGCATCGCCTCTTGAAGCTGGATAAATTGTTGCTCGAGATTAGCATGATTCATTATGGTGCTTCTTAGATCGTTAAATTTAGGTTGTCCTTAAATTTATCACTAGATGTTTAAAAAACCAAGCAAAATACTCGGAAATGCAAGTCTCTTAGCAATAGGACTTAATTCTCAGTTATTTATAAGTGGCCCGTTTTTACAAGAATCAAAGTATCCACCTCTACATAAGGATTATGCGAACTTAAATGCGGGCTTCTTAACCAGCTGCCTTTTGGATAACGGCCATGCTCATCAATAAACTCGCCATCAATCACCCAAATTTCTTCGCCGCCATAATGACGGTGTGGTTGGAAATGTTCGCCTGCAGGCCAAAATACCAACGCAGTATGTTCGGTCGAAAAATGGTGCAAACTCATGACTTTTAAACCGCCAATACCCGGTGACCAAGGTTGGCTTTTGGTATCTATCACCAGACGTTGGTTATCACCCGGCGCAAACTGGTCGAGTTTAACAAACAGTAAACAACCGGGATCTGAATGGGGGATATGTTTTGAGCCAGGTGGGTTACGAATATAAGTGCCAGCCGGGTAGTCACCATATTGATCTGAAAATACGCCATCCAACACAAATATTTCTTCCCCTTGCGGATGGCTATGTTCTGGAAAGGCGGCGCCGGGCATAAATTCTACCAAACTGCTGGTTCGCCCCGATTCAGCTTGTTCACGCTCTAGAGGTTTGCGCACCACGCCATCGGCTCGACTGCCTTGCCAGGCCATTTGATTGGTGTCGATAATGACTTTTTGAGTTAAATCAAGGTTGAGAGAATGGTTTGTATCAGTCATGTGGCACCTAATTAAGTTTAATTAATTTACTTATATCATCATGTTTGAAACACATGTGTACAATTTTTGTATATTATTAGAGCACAGAAGTTTAAACCTAATCAATAAATCAAATTTAAAAGGAGACGATATGCAGCATTTATTATCATGCTTAAAAATGGGCAACGTCACGTTACCTAATCGTGTTGTTATGGCGCCTTTAACGCGCTCACGCGCGGCGCAGCCAGGTGATGTACCCCAAGCGTTAAATGCTGAGTACTACACTCAGCGCGCAACCGCCGGTTTGATCGTTACTGAGGCTACTCAAGTGTCTCGTCAAGGTCAGGGTTATGCACTAACGCCGGGTTTGTATACTGATGCGCAAGAAGCGGGTTGGAAAAAAGTGGTCGATGCAGTGCATGCTGAAAACGGTCATATCTCATTGCAACTTTGGCATGTCGGGCGGATATCTC
Source organism: Thiomicrospira sp. (assembly GCF_036568485.1). Lineage (GTDB taxonomy): Bacteria > Pseudomonadota > Gammaproteobacteria > Thiomicrospirales > Thiomicrospiraceae > Thiomicrospira. Next base: position 5,835 of record NZ_DATCSL010000119.1, on the reverse strand, counting down.
ATTCGTTATTACAAGAAAATAATGCGGCGCCGGTTGCCCCATCGGCCATTCAAGCATCCAATAGCCAGTGTTTTGTGATACACCCAGATGGTACCCCTGAGCAAGCGACTTGTGATAAACCTAGAGCATTAGATTTATCGGAAATTCCGGGTATTGTCGATCAATATCGCCAGGCGGCGATTCGTGGCAAACGTGCGGGCTTTGATTTTTTTGAAGTGCATGCGGCAAATGGTTATTTATTGCATCAGTTTTTATCGACCAATACAAATCAGCGAACCGATATTTATGGCGGCCCGATAGAAAACCGTGCGCGTCTGATTTTAGAAGTGTTAGATGCGGTGATTGAAGTCGTGGGCGCAGATAAAGTGGGCGTGCGCTTATCGCCAAACTTTGTGGCACATGACATAGCGGATCAGGAGTCAGAACAAAGTGCTTTGTATTTAGCTAAGGCTTTTAAGCAACGTGCTATTGCCTATCTGCATATTGCAGAGCCGGATTGGGCGGGTGGTGAGCCATTAACCGAATCATTCCGTCAGTCGTTACGTGAAGCCTTTTCAGGGTGCTTAATTTGGTGTGGTAACTACACGGCTGATACGGCAGAGGCGGCGATTAAGTCAGGCATAGCGGATGCGATCGCATTCGGCCGAGCCTATATTGCAAATCCAGACTTGGTTGAACGTTTCCGTTTGGATGCACCACTTAATAAACCCGATCCATCTACCTTTTATGGCGGCGGCGCGGAAGGCTATACCGACTATCCATTTTTGTCATCCAATACCTAGCTTAAATCCGTTAAGTTAAATTAAGGCGCAGTTTTGCGCCTTTTTTATAGGCGAAAGTTTTGTCGTTACGGCGGGGTGGATTTGACATAATAGTTAATTAAGTGGGGTTTATTAGGAGCACAGACATGCAACGCGGCTTAATTTTGGCGAGTTTATTCACACTTTTGGCTTGGTCTGGCTTAGCGAGCGCACAAAACTTTGTGTTGCTGGGCACACAAAACATGCAACTTGAAACTAATCGGGGAGCAACATTTGATTTGCCGGGTTTGCGCTTAATGTTTGGGCGTTATGATTATCGTGGTGAAACCACACATCGGGCTTATTATAAAGGCCTGTTTATGTGGGAAAACGAATCAGGGTTGAAACAGTCAGCCAATTTTAACGGGCTGGGTTACGATGTGATTTTTAATCTACATCGACATGTGCGTCCTTATATCGGTGGCAGCTTAGGTTATGCGCAATATCGTTATTCGGATGCGATTGGGCGAGATTCAGATGGCGGATTCGCGGCCGGTTATCAGCTTGGTGTGGATTTTTCGCTTAACCCTTATCTAAGCGTTGACGTGGGTTATGAATATTTAGCCACGGATTTGGTATTAGATCGTGCCCAAATCGATAACTTTTCAGCTTTGAGCTTTATGTTGGTGTTGAAGTTTTAATCCACTCTGCTTGAATAAGGAGGCTGTGATGAGTCCTAAAAAATTACCGGCTTGGTTTATCGGGCACGGTGCGCCAACTTTCTTGCTGTCGGACAATGCGGCTCGGCGATTTTGGAAAAGTTTGCCCGCCGTATTAGCTAGTCAAACATCCCAGAAACCGCGCGCCATTTTATCTATTTCGGCACATTGGCAAACCTCTAATCTCTGTTTTTCCGGGCAGGTCGCTGAGCCAATAATTCAGCATGATTTTTCTGGTTTTCCGGCCGAGCTGTATGACATCCGTTGGCCGCTGCCTTCAGGGCTAGAGGTTGGGCAGGATTTACTCGCGCAGTTTCAGACGCTGGGTCTGCAGGTGGAGTCTGACCCGAGTTATCCACTGGATCATGGCAGCTGGGTGCCACTAAGAGAAGCTTGGCCAAAACCAGAGATTCCGGTTTTTCAGTTGTCTATCTGTCCGCAAAAAGGTACGCGATGGCATTATGAATTGGGGCAAAAACTAGCATTTTTACGAGAGCAAGGTGTATTGATTATTGCCAACGGTGGCATCAGCCATAATCTACGCAAGATTCATTGGCGCATGGCGGAGGACGAAGCAGTAGATTGGGCACAGCAATTTATGCAAGCGTTTGAAACCGCATTGAAAAATCAGGATATTGACGCTTTATTAGACCCAATGAGTTTGCCATTTGGTGCTCAGGCCGTGCCGACATTGGATCATTATCTACCGTTTTTGGTGTTTGCTGGTTTAACCGAGGATTTGGCGACAGAAACACTGTATCAAGGCTGGATGTACGGTAGCTTGGCGTGTCATGCCTATAGTACGATTTAATAAACATTTGTACTATTTGCTTATATCGCCATGATGTTTTTGTATAGATCATGTATTATATTTAAACATTAGTTATACAAATTTGGAGTGGATTATGGGGACGGGGTTAAGTCGCGCGGATTTAATTGCGCAGCCAGTGTATTTGGATCGCGGTGAAGTGGCGGCCAAGCGCGCTGAAATTAAACGTTATTTTAACCTGACCTGCGACAGCTATGAGTCTTTGTTTGATACGTTAAAAACCGAGGATGCGTTTTACGCGCGGCCTTGTTCGTTACGCCATCCGTTGATTTTTTATTTTGGTCATACCGCCACCTTTTTTACTAACAAACTGGTGTTAGCGAAACTCTTGCCGGAGCGCATTAATCCCAAAATTGAGTCAATGTGTGCGATTGGTGTGGATGAGATGTCATGGGATGATTTGAACGATGCACACTATGACTGGCCTAGCGTGGGCGAGGTTCGCGCTTATCGTAATCAAGTACGTGAAGCGGTGAATGATCTAATTGATCGAGTCGAATTTAGTTTGCCGATTGATTGGCAAAGCCCAATGTGGCCAATCATGATGGGCATAGAGCATGAACGTATTCACTTGGAAACCTCATCGGTATTGATTCGCCAGTTGGATTTAGACCAGGTGCAAGCTTCTGACTTGTTTCCGATCTGTCCAGATCAGGGTGAAGCCCCCGAGTTGAATCCTTTGATAAGTGTGCCGGCCGGTAAAGTCGAAATCGCACATCAGGATCCGGCGCCGCTTTATGGCTGGGATAACGAGTATGGTCATCATCATGCCGAAGTAGCGGCGTTTCAGGCGAGTCAATATTTAGTATCAAACCGAGAGTTTTTAGCTTTTGTTGAAGATGATGGCTACGAACGTGCTGAGTTTTGGGATGATGAAGGTAATCGCTGGCGTCAATTCAGCCCATTAAAGCATCCTAGCTTTTGGGTCAATCGCACGGAAGGCGACCACCAGGCCTGGTACTTGCGCTGCATGACCGAAGAAATTCCAATGCCGTGGAGTTGGCCAGTTGAAGTCAACTATTTAGAAGCCGCCGCGTTTTGTAACTGGAAAGCCAGTCAAACCGGGCGGCCAATTCGCTTACCAAGTGAAGACGAATATTTGCGTTTGCGTGACCATAGTCAGGCGCAAGATAAACAAGATCAAGCAAATTTAAACCTACAAAAATTTGCCTCATCGGTGCCGGTTAATCAATGTGAAATGAATGGCTTTTATGATGTGATCGGCAATGTTTGGCAATGGACCATGACGCCGATGTATCCTTACGAAGGCTTTAAAGTGCATCCGCTGTATGACGACTTTACCACCCCTACTTTTGATAACCAACATAACTTATTTAAAGGGGGTAGTTGGATTTCGACCGGTAATGAAATTAACGGATCATCTCGGTATGCCTTTCGTCGTCATTTTTTCCAACACGCGGGTTTTCGCTATATTGAATCGGATGCGCCGGTGCAAACCGAATTTTCGACCTACGAAACCGACAGCTTGGTTTCGCAGTATTGTGAGTTTCATTATGGCGACGAAACCTTTGGTGTTGCCAACTTTGCTAAATCTTATGCCGATTTAGCGATTGAATTAGCCCAGTCGGATATCGATTTAGCCAAGCGTTTGTCACTTAGTGTGTTGGAGGTCGGCTGTTCGGTCGGCCGCGCCAGCTTTGAGCTCGCTAAATATTTTGATCACGTCACCGGGCTCGACTTTTCAGCGCGATTTATTCATGTTGCCAACCAATTAAAGCAGACGGGATCGGTGCTCTATACCTTGCCAATTGAAGGCGAGATTATGGATTTTAAAGAGCGCAAACTGGCTGACTTAGGTTTGCAAGCTTCTGCCACTAAGTGTGAATTTTTACAACAAGACGCCAGCAATATGAAGCCGCATTTTAAAGGCTACGATATGATCGTAGCGGCCAACCTGATTGACCGTTTGTATGATCCTGCTAAGTTTTTAACAGAGGTCGCTGCGCGCCTAAACCCAGGCGGGCTATTACTCATTACATCGCCTTATTCCTGGTCAGAGCAAGCGACAGTCAAAGCCAACTGGTTGGGTGGTTATAAAGATAGTCAATCGGGCGAAAATGTCACGACCTTAGAAGGGTTACACCGTCTTTTAGATGCGGATTTTACGCGCGTGCGCGAGCCGTTTGATATGGCATTTGTGATTCGTGAAACCGCGCGTAAATACCAGCATACCTTGGCGGAAGTGACGATCTGGAAAAAAATGTCATGACGATTAATTTTAATCAGCCGATTTCTCGCTTAGGCACGCAGGCTGAAAAATATGAGGCACGTGCGACCGTTTTTGGGCGTGAAGATGTTTTGCCAATGTGGGTGGCGGATATGGATTTGCCGACACCGCCGTTTATTATCGATGCCCTCAAACAACGCTTAAATCACCCGATTCTGGGATATAGCACTATGCCAGCGTCGATGTTTCAGGCCATTGTGGATTGGCAAGTACAACACGGCTATGTGATCCAAGCCGAGCAGATTCGGCTGACACATAATGTCGCCAACGGTTTGTTTTTAGCGGTACAAGCCTTCACCAGGCCTGGTGATAAGGTGTTAATTCAACCGCCAATTTATCCGCCGTTTTTTAAAGCCGCCACATTTAATGATCGACAACTGGCACTCGCGCCTTTGGTGTTGGTGCAGAATCAATATCAAATTGACTTTGTCGAGTTTGAGCGCCAAATTCAGCAGCAATCGGTGCGTTTATTTTTATTGTGCAATCCACACAATCCGGCTGGGCGAGTGTGGTCTGGTAGTGAATTGCGTCAAATGGCTGAGATCTGCCTTAAACATCATGTTATTATGGTGTCGGATGAAATCCATTCTGATCTAATTTACGAAGGTTTTCATCACACGCCTTTAGCTTCGATTTCGGATGAAATTGCGCAACAAACCATTACCTTAAGCTCTCCTGGCAAAACCTTTAACTTAGCGGGTTTGCAGATCGGCTATGCGATTATTGCTAATCCCAAGCTGCGTGAGGCGTTTTCCCACACCTTAGCGGCTGCCAAAATTGAAGATTTAAACCTGTTCGGAATGGTCGCGTTAGAAGCTGCTTATTCGTCGGAAGGCCGCGCTTGGAAACGCGATTTAATGACGCATTTTCAAACGAATCTTGAGTATTTACAGTTATTTTTAGCGGAACATTTTCCGCAAGTTAAACTGATTCGACCGCAAGCGTCCTATTTAGCTTGGTTGGATTTTCGGGAGCTTTTTTCAGATCATCCAGCCCTTAAAAACTGGTTAATTCATGAAGCAAAATTAGGTTTAAATGATGGCGAATCTTATGGTGAAGCAGGTTCGGGCTTTATGCGTATGAACATCGCCGCACCTCAATCTACCTTAGAGCAAGCGTTTCGCCAACTGGTCCAAGCCAAGTCTGCACTATAACGCATTTAAGTGTCGCGTTCGCCACCACCAGGCCTGGTGCTTCGTGGGTTGGGCTGTCATAATGATGCTTTTAATTAAGAAATAATCTTATGACCGTTTTGCTCACGCAATACAGCCACGGCGCAGGTTGTGGTTGCAAAATTTC
>NZ_DATCSL010000118.1:0-1457 GCF_036568485.1 Thiomicrospira sp. | reverse complement strand
TGCCATATTATCCACCGGCGAGCCTATGTTGTGCCAGCCATTGTCGGCGCCGGTATATCCAACAAAGTATCTTTGAACAGTTGCCGAACCAGTGGCTGTTCCCTCTACAATTAAAGAGCCATTGCCTGAAGCGTTTGATTCAATAGTGAGGGTTCCTGATGTTGCAAGGTTGCCATAAACTGTCAAGCCAAGGTTTACAGGCAAATCAAGTGAAGAACCTGCATTCATTGTCAGGTCGAAACAAGCCGATTCTGAAGATATTACAGGCGAGTTGGCCGCCGCAGGAATGGTAACATTAAAGGAAGCGTCAGGAATATAGCCATAAGTTCCGCTCCAGTTATTTCCCTTCGTGTTCCAATCTGTATCTGTTGTTCCAGTCCAGGTAACATCTTCCTTGAAGGCAGAAGGGGTCATGTCATCCACATCAGCCGAACTGGGGACATCCCATTCAGAGGCAATCCATGTTGAAGAAGGTGCAGTTACTGAACGAAGGCGGACTGCTTTTGAATCAAGGTATTCCCAGGCTTTACCAGTTCCATCTTCGTCTATCACACCATAAGCGTCAATTAATGTTCCGGTGGCGTGATCACCATTATAATAAAGAAAATAGCCATCATCACCATTTCCAGAAATAACCCCACTATATTGATCTGCTTCAAAACCAAATGATGTTGTAAAATTTGATTGGCTATTGGCAATAACATAGGTTTCTCCTACAGAAATAATACCTGTGAGCTGAACATCGGCCCATGAGCCTCCGTTGGCTTGCCTGCTTAAATACCAGGAACCCGAGCTAAAATCAACTATTGTAACTCCGGCATTATAAATTTCTACATACTTTGAATTTGCATCATCGCTTGGGTCAGTGACTTCCGAAATAAACAAGTCAGTGTTGGCAATATTGGTTGTTGCATTGTCAGTTGGTGGTGTTCCATCTGTTTTATAATCAATACTGGCTCCTGAATTTGTATAAGGGTAAATGGTGAAAAAATATTGTGTGTTTGGGCTTAACATAGTCCATTGGTATGCTTCAACACCCGAAGCAATATTCATTGCACCAGAACCATCACTCAAATCGGTATCATCAACTACCGGCGAACCATCTGCCGGTGGAGAAAATGTTCCTGTCAGATTTGCAAGTACAAGGTATCCTGAAGGAATAACTGCACCAGTTGCATCGGTCCAACTTGTGGTTATTGCAGTAGCATGGTCTTCAGCAGCGGCAAAAGCTGTTGGATAATTGCTTGGTTCAGGCTCAATATCTGAAACCGTATAGCTTTGTTGTGGCGAAGTGGTAGTTTCGGGTTCGCCATCTGTTGCTTCAATTACATAATAAACAATAGTTCCGTCAGTTTGTGCAGGGATATTTGAATTGGTAACATAAGTATCACCCGAACTTAAGGTCATTCCAATGGTATTGGAATAAGGGCCACCGTCAGCCAATCCCCATTTGCAAT
>NZ_DATCSL010000117.1:0-4264 GCF_036568485.1 Thiomicrospira sp. | reverse complement strand
AATTTCGATTCGGGAATGTATGTTTATACGGTGGAAGTTGGCGGGAAAAAGGTTTCCAATAAGATGCTGGTGAAGTAAACCCCACCCCCTAACCCCTCCCCGCAAGGGAGGGGAGTTTTAGAAAAGGCTGCCGTTTGGTGGCCTTTTTTTATTTTGAAAAATGTGTCATTTCTATTTCCTGGCAAGTGGCAGCCTTGGTTTTTCTGGGAAAGTTTTTTATTAACAACGTACTGCAACCATTTTCGCAAAAAATTTTGTCATAAACAAGAAGGTACACCAAAAACTAACTTTATGTAGTATATTTGTGCTCTCAATCAAATTCACAATCATATTTATTAATTAAAATTACAAGAACAATGAAGAAATTTCTACTTATTGCATTAGTAAGTTGTTTTAGCCTGGGCACTTTTGCACAAAGTCCTATTATGGCGCAAAAAGACAGGTTAAGCAAAATTAAAATGACCAAAACAACACCTGAGTTTGAGTCATCACTAAACTTTACTGGCGAAGTTGCCGAGTATGCCGGCGAAAGAGGGCCTGATGTTGTAATTGGTGGCACAGTTTATGACCTGCAATCCAATTCCTCATTTATGCAGCGTACCTATATGTTCCCTGATGGTTCAATAAGCGCAGTATGGACAAGGGGAACTACGCCTACCTCTTATCCTGAAAGAGGAACCGGTTACAATTATTATGATGGTTCTGCATGGGGCCCAGCTCCTTCAGCAAGAATAGAGCCTGTACGTTGTGGTTGGCCAAATATTGCACCTTATATGGAGAATGGCGAGATTGTTTGTGCTCATACCGGTGGTGCTGCAGGGCTTATTTTTAGCTACAGGGAAAACAAGGGAACCGGCGACTGGACAAACTTTTACCTGGTTGGACCTGAAGGACACGAAGATATTTTGTGGCCCCGTATGATTACTACAGGAGAAAACAATGAAATTATCCACGTTATTTGCATAACTCCTCCTGTTGCCAATGGCGGTACTGTTTACGAAGGGCTTGATGGCGCTTTGCTTTACTCAAGGTCAGATGATGGTGGTGTTACCTGGAATCCTGAAAATATGGTTCTCGATGGTGTTAGCTCTACCTATACTAATGGTTGGTCAGGAGATGTCTACACATGGGCTGCCTCTAATGACGAAACAATCGCTTTTGTTGCATGGGGTGGTATTAAAGACGGAGTTGTTATGAAATCGACCGATGCTGGTGATTCATGGGAACGTATTCCATTTTATAACAGTGGTGTGCCCTTTTTTGATAATACTCAGGATGTCCTAACAATTTTTGGCGGTGGCGATGGATATAATGCAGGAGTTGTTGATGAAAATGGAAAAGTTCACGTTGCATTTGGACGTCAGCTTCACGCTTGTGCTGGTGATGGTACAAGTTCTTATTATCCTTATTCCAATGGTTTGGGTTATTGGAACGAAGATATGGCTCCACTGGATTCATTGAAAGTTGGAAGCGATATTCTTGATCCTATTTGGATGAGAGACAATGGTTATTTACTTGCAGAAGTTCAGGAAAATGGTGATGATACTATTATTGGTGTAGCTACTTACCAGGCTTCTTTAACCAGTTTTCCACAATTGATGGAAAAAGATGGACAGATTTATGCTTTTTACTCAGCACTATCACTGGGTTTTGACAATACAGTAAACAATTATCGCCACGTTTGGGGCAGGGTTTCTGAAAATGATGGCTTATGGAGTGAATACACTGACTATACGGGCGATGTGTTCCATTTGTTCAGCGAATGTGTTTTCCCCGGAGTTTCTCCAACAGCAGACGAAAGCATTCATTTAACCTACCAAACCAGCAACCAGCCAGGTATCGCTGAAAGATATGCCGACCATGACCCAATTGACAATAACATGGTTTATTTGAAAGTAACCCCATTGCATGTGGGAGTAGGTAACAATTTGGCTGAAGCTGCTTTTGCAGTTCAAAGTTATCCTAATCCAGCAGTTGATCAGGCTACAATTATGGTAACTACCGAAACAACAGGACAAATTAAACTAACTGTAAGCAATGTACTTGGACAACAAATTTACACTGCTTCCAAAGAAGGCAATACACTGGGTGCCCATGCATTCACTGTTAATGTTTCTGATTTCGATGCAGGAATTTATCTGTACACAGTTGAAATTGGTAACCAAAAAGTAACCAATAAGATGCTGGTGAAGTAAACCCCACCCCCCTAACCCCTCCCCGCAAGGGAGGGGAGTTAAGAAAGGCTGCCGTTTGGTGGCCTTTTTTTTTACAATCCTACTGCAACCTTTTCAATATAATTTATTGTCATTAACTTATAAATTACCCTAAAGCTAATTTCAGAAATGTTTAATTTTGAATAACATCAATTTGAAAATTCACTTTATGTAGTATATTTGTGCATTCAATCAATTTTACAATCATCTTTTATTAATTAAAATTTTAAAAAAATGAAGAAAGCTTTACTTTTCGTATTCGCGTTAGCTTTTGGCTATGCAAGTGTAGCTCAGGTTTCGCAACTGAAACCACAGGCTAAATTCAACACTACGGTGATGAAAACACAACAACCTGTTTTGGATCAGGAACCATTTTTCCAATACAACGACCCAATTGTTGCCAACGAAAGAGCACAAGACATCGTGGTAGGCGAAACCTGGTACGACCTGCAATCAAACTCCACAATGGCACAAAGGATGTATGCATATCCTGACGGCTCAATTGGTGCTACCTGGACAAGGGGTATGACTCCTACCGCCTATTCCGACCGTGGTAGTGGTTACAATTATTACGATGGCTCAGCCTGGGGACCTTATCCAACCGAACGTGTTGAAGATGTAAGAACCGGATGGCCAAGCTATGCACCTTATGGGGCAAATGGCGAAATAATTTGTTCGCACACAGGAGGTGCTGCTGGTTTGCAATTTAGCTGGCGCGAAAACAAAGGCACAGGCGACTGGAATTATTTCCAATTGGCAGGCCCTGCCGAACAGCCCGACTTACTTTGGCCACGTATGATTACCAGTGGTGAAAACAATGAAGTTATTCATGTTATTGCTGCAGCCGGAAATGCTGCAACTTATGAAGGGTTAACCATGGCTTTGCTTTATTCACGTTCATCCGATGGTGGACTTACCTGGGATCCGCAAAATGTAATTCTTGAAGGAACTGGCTCTGACGTTTGTAACGGTTGGGGTGGTGATGACTATGCCTGGGCTAATCCAGTAGGAAATACTATTGCATTTGTTGCTTTTGGTGGCATTGCTGATGGAATTATTATGAAATCTACTGATGGTGGCGACAATTGGGAGCGCATTACATTTTACGAAAGCCCAGACCCATTCTTTGATGGAAATGGTGGCAATCTTCCACAATGCGGTGGTGGCGATGGTTACAACGCACTTGTTTTGGATGACGAAGGCATGGCTCACGTAGCTTTTGGACGTCAGATCCACCTGGATGACACACCAGACGACGCAGCCTGGTCATACTATCCTTATTCAGACGGTTTGGTTTACTGGAACGAAACAATGCCAGTGCTGGATACAGCGAAAATTGGTGCAACTATCCTTCCTGTTGACTGGACAACTACTTATTTGTACCAGAATGGAATGCTTGCAGCATGGACACAAGATAATGGTGACGATACCATTGTTGGTGTTGCTCCTTACTATGCTTCATTAACCAGTATGCCACAAATGGTATTGCACAATGGAATTTTGCAATTCTTCTATGGTGGTTTAGCAGTTGGTTATGACAACACAGTGAACAACTACCGCCATATTTGGGGACGTTTTACCGAGTTGGATGGCAACTGGAGCGAATTTACAGACTATACAGGCGATGTATTCCACCTGTTCAGCGAGTGCGTTTTCCCTTCAGTAGCACCTTATGCTTATGGTGAAACCTATCATATTTTGTATCAATCAGACAACCAACCTGGAAACAGTTTGCAACCAACTGATGCACCGACCCACGATCCTATTTTGAACAATATGGTTTATCTTCCTGTAAGTATTGCAGTTGGTGTTGAAGACAACCTTGCAGCAAACTTTGAAGTTTCACAAAACATGCCTAACCCGGCAGTTGACCAGACAACTATTGTTGTTAACCTGCAGGAACAAGGAAGTATCCGCCTCACTGTGAGCAATATTTTAGGCCAGACAGTTTATGAAACAATGAGAGAAACAACTTCGTTGGGTGCAAATGCCTTCAAAGTTGATGTTTCTGAATTTAAAACAGGAATGTATGTTTACACAGTTGAAGTTGG
>NZ_DATCSL010000116.1:0-2382 GCF_036568485.1 Thiomicrospira sp. | reverse complement strand
TGATAAACAGCGCCGTAAAGCTATAGAGGCGGGGATTGAGGATCCAGAATCAAAAGTAACAGGTTTAGGCCTAATCGTAATCGACTATCTTCAGCTTATGCGCGGCTCTCAGAATACCGATAATCGTGTAAACGAAATTTCCGAAATTTCACGAGGCTTAAAGGCGCTTGCAAAAGAGTTAAATATTCCAGTTATTGCTTTATCTCAGCTAAACCGAAGTCTCGAACAACGCCCAGATAAACGACCAAAAATGTCAGATCTCAGAGAATCTGGTGCGATTGAGCAAGATGCGGATTTGATTATCTTTATCTATCGAGATGAAGTCTACCATCCAGATACGGATGACAAAGGTACCGCGGAAATTATAATTGGTAAACACCGTAACGGTTCAATCGGTACGATTCGCCTGACGTTTATTGGCGAATACACACGCTTCGAAAACTACGCTTCTATGCCAGCACAGGATATGCATTACTAATATGTCACGTCCTATTTGCGCCCAAATCAATTTAGCGGCATTACGTCATAATTTAAATCAAGTTCGCGATTTAGCACCAAATTCTAAAATTTGGGCGGTGATTAAAGCGAATGGATACGGTCATGGAGTAGGCCGGGTAGCCAATCAGCTAGCTTCCGCTGATGGGTTTGCGGTAGCCTCGGTTGATGAAGCTCTGATTTTGCGTCAAAAAGGGTTCATCCATCGCATTCTGCTACTTGAAGGGATCTTTTCAGCCGATGAAATTGAGCTAGTAGAACAACACCGCTTAGAAATGGTGGTGCATTCACCTCATCAAGTTAACTGGTTATTGGAAGCGGATATTCAAATCCCGATTAAAGTGTGGGTGAAATTAGATACGGGCATGCATCGGTTAGGATTTAGTCCGGAAGATTTTGAACAAATCATGATTAAGTTGCAAAATGCGCAACCCAAGATCAGTTTGCACGTGATGTCTCACTTTGCCAGTGCGAGTGAGAGCGCTGACTTTACGGCTAAACAACTTGCAACTTTTGAACAAATCACCCAGAACCTTGACTATCCGAGAAGTTTTGCTAACTCGGCGGCGGTACAAAACTTAACTCAGGCTCATTTTGAGTGGGTGCGTCCTGGCATCATGCTATATGGCGCAGGTATCTTAACTGAATGGCAATCCCGATTTCGTGCGGTATTAACCTTTCGTACTCAGCTAATCAGCCTTAAATGGATTGAAGCAGGTGAAGAGGTTGGCTATGGCCAAACTTGGCAAGCACAACGTCGCAGTTTGATAGGGGTAGCCGCGGCTGGTTATGGGGATGGCTATCCGCGTCATGCACCCAGTGGCACACCCGTTTTAGTTAATGGAAAGCGGGCAAAAATTGTCGGTCGAGTTTCGATGGATATGATTACGATTGATTTAACAGACTTTGCTGATTCGGTGCAGATTGGTGATCCGGTAATCTTATGGGGAGAGGGTTTAAGTGTAGATGAAATTGCTGACTCCGCCGGTACAATCGGTTATGAACTCTTATGTGGCATTACCCAGCGTGTGCCTATTATTGAAGTAAATAATGAGGTTTAACTCAATGGTTAAAACACTCAATATTCATTCAAAAACAATTGCTTACCAAGGTTTCTTTAAAATCGAGTTGGTTGATTACCAACACAGCCTTTATCAAGGTGGCATGAGCCCTGAAATACGACGCGAACTATTCAATCGTGGTCAAGCCGTGGTTGTCTTACTTTATGATTTAAGCAAACAATGTGTGATTTTAATCGAACAATGTCGTGCGGGTGCTTTAGAGCAAGCAATAAATTCAGAAGCTGACCACCAGGCCTGGTTGATTGAGCCGGTTGCGGGCATGATTGAGGAAGGTGAAACGGCTCAACAAGCCTGCAAACGCGAAGTATTCGAAGAGGCCGGTATCGTTTTAAATGATTTTGAATACCTAACCCAGTTTTACCCCAGTCCAGGGGGTTCGAGCGAAATATTACACCTTTATGCGGCACAAGTTGACAGTGACCAAGTCGCTGAATTTTCAGGATTAGCGCATGAAGTAGAAGATATTCGGATTATCAAATTGCCTTTTGCGGAAGCTAAACAAGCCTTGTTAAACGGGGAATTTAATGTAGCCAGCACCATCATTGGGTTACAATGGCTGTTTTTCCAACGTTTAGTTTCCTAAGCCACTGAGTATCAGCATGTTTGACCTATTTCGTTACGCCCACCCCAGCAAAAAACTGCATCAGATTATGGTTCTGGTAAGTGCGGCGGTCGCTTTATTCTGGTTGTACTATACAATCGTAGCCCAACAACTGCTGCCGCGCATGATAAAAGGCGAAACCCAATTGCTTGATGCTTTGATTGGTTTTCCTTTGGTGATCGCTTTGGCAATTGTGATTTATGC
>NZ_DATCSL010000115.1:0-6848 GCF_036568485.1 Thiomicrospira sp. | reverse complement strand
AACTTGTTCGTCGCCGCTCACAATCGCTAAAGCACGCGTGGTCGGCACACCTAAAGCGTGCAAAGCTTCGGACGCTAAGTATTCGCGAATGACCGAACGCAGTACCGCTCGACCATCACCTCGGCGCGAATAGGGCGTGCGCCCTGCGCCTTTTAAGTGCCAATCAAACTGCTGATTTTCAGGCGTTTGCCATTGACCCAGTAAGATTCCGCGACCATCGCCTAAGTCCGGGTTGTAGTAGCCAAACTGATGGCCGGTGTATTTTTGTGCCAAAGGATGCATACCTTCAACAACTTCGCCACTGGTGATGTCTAGGATGTCTTGATCGCTCAGGTTGATCTGATGTTGTTGGATTAAATCACGGTTTAAGGCGACCAGATGCGCTTGTGCCAAGGGTTCTGGTGACAATTGGGTGTAAAAGTCGGCCGGGAGTTCGAGATAGTTTTGCGTAAAAGACATAAAAAAATAACCAAGTTAATAACTGAGTAAAAAGCTTGGTTATAGCTTAGAGGGTTTTAAGCGGTTATGCAATCGCGCTTAGATCATATAGCCCGACATGGACAATAAAATCATTGCCAAAATTAAACTGGGCAGAATACGTTTGACATTAAAGTGGGTCGACTCATAGATGTAACGCCCATAAATTTGGGCGTTACGCGAACTTCTGCGATCCCACTGATGCATATCGCGAAGTTCGTTGGTCATTTTTCTGACCAGCATTCGGTTTTCTGGCGGCAAGCCGTTCACGATTCGGTTAACAACCTGGTCGTCGTATAGGGACAGTTGGTGGGCGAGACGTTTAAAATCTTTTACTTTTGCCATTTCATTGGTAATTTCGGCGTCACTTTTTTTCATTAAGCCACTAATGGCTGAAAACTCAGAGATACGCTGTGATGACATTGTTGGGTTCTCCAAAAAGGCATAAATAGATTTGTTTGTTTAAATTAAATTTTAAGGGTTGCGTCGCGGAAGTTCAAGCCATCGATTAACATCAATTTGATTGAGCGCAAGTTTTGATTGGGCTAGTGGAGTAGTCGCGCCGAAAAACTTGGCCAGACGAGCCATATAGCTAAGCCCAGCAAAACCAGCGCGCTTAAACGATTCATCCAGCGTTGCTTTTGAGGGGTGAGTAATCGGCTTTGTAAGCTTGCCGCGATAAACGCATAACCTAGTAACACTAAGCTTAAGGTCACGCCAATCAGCCCTATCAGAAGCAACCCCTGGCTTAAGCTCAGGCTAGAAATATCAATAAATGCGGGTAAAAAAGCGAGGTAGAAAAATACCGGATTGGTTAGGCTGACCAGAATGCCAGCCAGGAAATCCTGCTGAGGTGGATGGCGTTTGGTGGCGCTGGTCACTGTGGCGCGATGCCAATTTTGCCAAGCGAGCCAAATCAAAAATATCGCTCCAGCTAATTGCAAAAGTAGCAGGCCTGGTTGTGACCAATGAGCCACTAGACTTAAGCCGCTTAGGGTTAAAATTAAGACTAAGATATCTATCAACACAATGCCAGCGGTCACCCAAATACCAGCACGAATGCCACTTTGTAGGCTTCTCGTAATCGTTAAAATCACGCCCGGCCCTGGTGTAGCGGACACAATAATTAAGGCGATAATTAAGCTAACTAAACTAGCAATAGACATGTTGAGAAAGGTTATTCATTGAGTAGTTGCTGGATACGTTCAACATGATGCGGTTGATCCCATTCAGTTCCACCAAATAAGCCATAGCGAATTTGGCCTTGTTTATCGATAAGGTAAGTAGTGGGGTAAGCCATAATACGCCAATCTTTAATCGCCTGGCCTTGTGGATCAACTAATACTGGAAAATTCACTGGGTTAGCCTTTAGAAAAGGTTCAAACTCTTCAATCTGCTCAGCTAAATTAACGGCTAGGATTTCGAAATCTTGCTCACTCAGTTGTGCTTTTAAACGCGTCATGGATGGCATTTCATGCAAACAGGGCGGACACCAACTGGCCCAGAAATTCAGCAACACCACTTGTCCTTTAAGATCGGCTAAAGATATTGAGCGGCCGTTAAGTGTCGGCAGACTGAGTGGACGATCTTGTTGACCTGTATAAAGCTGCAAGGCATCTTTTGCGCTGGCAGCTGCGGCTGGCGGTGCGATAGCTTCGGTTTTAATAGTCGGACTCTGGCGAGCTTGAGCCATATAAGGGGTGAGTAATTGGATGGCTTGACGCAGTTGGTCAGTAAAACTTTCGCGGTAACGATTTTCAACTTCTAAGGCATCGGGACGGAAATAAAACCGATCTCGAACTTGGGGCAAGAGTTGCATAAATACTGGGCTGCCGGAGTGCGTTAACTGTGTTTGTAGTTGCGCCAATTGCCAACGCCAAGGTGAAAGTTCGGCCTGCAACACGACACTTGGCAGGTTGAGGTGTTGCGTCTCTGGCCAATATTGGGGTGGCTCGCCGGGGGCAGGGGTTTGGGTATAGAGGTTAGGATTGATCAGAATTAACCCCAGTTGATTTTGTGGGCTTTGTTGAAATGCAACTAAGCCTCGTGCGGCTAATTGGGCGGCTTTATTGGCGGCGATAATAAACAAAGGTAAGCCGTCCTGGCGCGCTTGCGTCAAAATCTCAGCTAGCCATTCGGTTGGCACTTCATCGACCGCGCTTGGCGTGGGCGATAAAAACAAAGCTTCATACAAATCAACATGCCAAGATTCCAAACCGTATTTTGCCAGGTTTTGAGCAAGTTGTTTTTCTTGCGGCAAAATGCCGTATTCGGATGGCAACCACAACACGCGTGCTACGGGCTGCTCGGTTTGGGTAACTTGTAAAGTGATTTGGGTGTCGCTTAAGTTTAGGGTTTGCGCATGGGCGAGATTC
Organism: Thiomicrospira sp.; assembly: GCF_036568485.1. Taxonomy (GTDB): domain Bacteria; phylum Pseudomonadota; class Gammaproteobacteria; order Thiomicrospirales; family Thiomicrospiraceae; genus Thiomicrospira. Next base: position 3,996 of record NZ_DATCSL010000115.1, on the reverse strand, counting down.
ACCCCAGTACAGAATGCTAGGAACAAACCAAACCTTAACCACCAGGCCTGGTGGTTGCGAGGTTTTGAGTAATAGGGTGTGGTTTGTTTGTGTCGGGTTATTTTGTGTTTCATGACGTGGGGGTCCTTATTCGTCTGCGACAAACTTTAGCACGTTGCCATTAATGCAATAACGTTTATAAGTCGGTGCGGGGCCATCATCAAATACATGACCTAAATGAATGCCGGAGCTGGCGCTACGTACTTCAATGCGGGTCATGCCGTGAGCACGATCTTCGTGATATGTGAGCGCACCTTCGACCGGGTTAAAAAAGCTCGGCCAACCCGACCCGCTTTCAAATTTAGTATCGGTACGAAATAGCGGAGCGCCAGTAATCGGATCAACAAATACGCCAGGGCGTTTTTCATCTAAATGTGAACCGGTGAACGGCCGCTCGGTGCCTTGTTCAAACGCAATGCGTTGTTGTTCAGGTGTGAGGAGTTCAAAGCCTAGCCATTGCCAAAAGCGTTGTTGGTCGCCGTTATAGCCGGTATAACGTGAGACTTCTTGACCATTTTTAAATAATACGATGGTGGGCGTTGCAAACAGCGGTTTGCTTAATTCCCAACCCTTAGGTGCTTCAGGCGATAAGCTGGTGGTGACGGCGACATCGGCTTGCCAATTTTGTAGGATTTCGGCTTTAAATAAGTCGCAGAAGGCGCAATCTTTAGCTTCAAACACAATTAATTGTTGGGCTTGGTTTAAGTCGTCACTAGATAGGGGCGCAACAGACGCTTGTGATTTTGTCTGACCTTCTGCACCAGGGTAAGGCACGTTGGTGCCGCCTAGGCCACAATAGCCATTTGGATTTTTTTGCAGATAATCTTGGTGATAGTCTTCTGCCGCGCTATAGTTTTGCAGCGCAGCGATTTCGGTGGTGATCTGACCCAATCCGGCTTGGCTTAAGGCTTTTTGATATTCGTTACGCGTAGCTTCGGCCAGTTGACGTTGTTGATCGTTTGCAAAATAAATCGCACTGCGGTAGTTGGAACCCACATCATTACCTTGTCGATCACCTTGAGTTGGGTTGTGGTTTTCCCAAAACTGAATCAGCACTTGCTCGAGGCTGACTTGGCTTGGGTCAAAAAACACTTTAACCACTTCGGCATGGTTACGTAAGTTGGCATTCTGGCCGCGTTGCAAGGCACGCTCGTGCTGCAAAATCGCCTCGTAGTTGGCTTCAATGTCACCATTCGCGTAACCGCTTTCAACATCAACCACACCTGCTAATTCGCCCATACGGCGTTCAGCGCCCCAAAAACAGCCCATGCCGAATACAATCGATTCTAAATTGGGATTAGACGCTTTGGTCGATGACATAGATTTCTCCTGAGTGCAACCAGCCAACAACAAACTGCTGGTTAATAAACCGTAACTTAGCCAACGAGCTGCCGAGATTGAAAGGCGCATATTAAATATCCTAGTAGTTAACTCAAGTATACGGTTTTTAGAGAATCAAAACCAGTCATAAACCCTTAGCCAAATTTGAATTGCGAAATGACTATTCAGCGAAAGCAATACGGTCGGCCAGCTTGTCCAATGCCGTCATAACACAGACTTCATCCCGTTCGCCACCCGGCGCACCACTGACCCCCATCGCGCCAACTCGACTACCGCCTACGGTGATGGGTACGCCGCCCACCATCATTAAAATGCCGTTTACATGATTCATTTCAGGACGGATATCAGCACGTTGCTCCCGAAAAGTACCGGAATTGATGCCCGACATTAAAGCCGCATTGGCTTTTTCTTCAGCGATTTGCAGGGTAAATTTAGAGGCGACATCATCACGCAAAGCCACACGCTGGTTGCCATGACGGTCCACCACCACGGCGCTGACGGAATAGCCATCTGCTCGGCAAGCTAATATGGCTTCGGTCGCCAAATCGCGCGCGAGTTCCATACCAATGCTGGATTCGCGGACTAAATCACTGGCGAAAACCGGCCAGCTTGTGAAGGCGGTGAGGGCGAATATCCAAATTTTTTTCATGTCTGAATCCTATTTTTTTGAAAATCTTGCTGGATTTAACAAAACGATTAAGTTAGCTAAGACTATAAGCGCAAGCGCTAAAAGGCAATGAGGAGTAATGAAAGTTCACTATATTTGTGAAAAGCACCAGGCCTGGTGGTAGAGGAAGGGCGCGCCTTTTAAATTGGGAATTTAAAAGGCGCGATAACGCGAGGTTTAGAGGGTTTTCATCACTATGCGTGCGGCTTCGATGGTTTGATCAATATCCGCATCAGTATGCGCGCTGGATACAAAACCGGCTTCGAAAGCCGATGGCGCTAAATACACGCCTTCATTTAACATGCCGTGATAGAACTTACGGAAACGTTCCATATCGCATTTGGCGACTTCAGCAAAACGTGTAATGTTTTTGTCTTCGGAGAAGAAGAAACCAAACATCGCGCCGACTTGGTTGGTGGTAAAGGACACGCCAGCTTCATCGGCTACAGCCTGCAAACCGTTTACTAAACGTGTGGTTTTGGCTTCGAGGTTTTCAAAGAAACCGGGCGCACGTAATAGATGTAAAGTGGTTAAGCCTGCGGCCATTGCAATTGGGTTGCCCGACAAGGTGCCGGCTTGATAAACCGGGCCTAATGGCGCGATATGACTCATGATTTCTTTTTTGCCGCCAAATGCGCCCACCGGCATGCCGCCGCCGATGACTTTACCGAAGGTGGTTAGATCAGGAATCACGTTATAACGGCCTTGTGCGCCGTCTAAACCAACCCGGAAACCACACATCACTTCGTCAAAAATAAGCACCGCGCCAGATTGATCACAAACTTCGCGCAAGGTTTCTAAAAAGCCCGGTTCTGGTGGAATACAGTTCATATTGCCAGCCACAGGTTCAACGATAATGCAGGCGATTTGATCACCAATGTCAGCAAATACTTTGCGAACTTCGTCTGAATCATTATGGGTTAGGGTGAGGGTTTCAGATGCCAACGCAGCTGGCACACCCGGCGAAGACGGCACACCTAAAGTTAAGGCGCCCGAACCCGCTTTGACCAATAAGGAGTCGGAATGGCCGTGATAACAACCTTCAAATTTAACAATTTTGTCGCGGCCGGTATAACCACGCGCTAAACGGATCGCCGTCATGGTGGCTTCGGTGCCCGAGCTGACCATACGCACCATATCAAACGAGGGGATGAGTTCGCAGACCAAATCCGCCATAGTGGTTTCAAGCACGGTAGGTGCGCCAAAACTCAAACCATGTTCAGCTTGTTTTTGTACGGCTTGAATCACTTCTGGATGGGCGTGGCCTAAAATCGCTGGACCCCATGAACCGACATAATCAATATATTGCTTATCGTCTTCGTCGGTTAAATAAGCGCCTTTCGCTGATTTAAAAAAGACCGGGTCGCCGCCCACACCTTTAAAAGCTCGAACAGGTGAGTTAACTCCACCTGGAATGTGTTTTTGAGCGGCGATAAATAGATCATGAGAGCGAGACATAAGCATCCTTTTTGTTGTTTAACCACGAAGACACAGAGACACGAAGCGGGCTTAATGGTTAGTTCGAAACATGGGTTAATTAGCATAGGTGCTAAACAATGTTTCGCCAAGTAAGAGAATCTTAGTGCCTTCGTGACGCTGTGCTAAAAAATAAAAATTATACCTTGAATAGGCCTGCGATGTCAGTGGCGGCTTGGCGGATGTTAGTTTGCGCAAACAATCCCTGAATCACGGCCACACTGTCTGCACCTGCTTGCAGCAGGCCTGGTGCATTGTTTTTATCAATGCCACCTATTGCCACAATCGGGAGTTGTAGTTGTTTGCGTGCTTGAGTTAGTGTCACTAAATCCGCAGGTGGCGCGTGGGGTTTGGTTTTCGAATCAAAAAAACGGCCAAAGGCAACATAATTTGCGCCTTGAGCTTGCACCTGCTGAGCGCGTGACAAGTCGTTATAACAAGACACACCAATGATCGCATTTGGGCCAAGTTGT
>NZ_DATCSL010000114.1:0-35113 GCF_036568485.1 Thiomicrospira sp. | reverse complement strand
CTACCAGGCCTGGTGGATGATTTAACGAGTTTTGGTGAACAACGTTTAACGATTCACGAATATCAAGTTCAACTTCCTGATTTACAGCGCATCCGTATTAGTTGTACTTTTTCAAACTACGAACATAACGGTCAAGACGGCTGGCTAGTTGAGTTGTTTAATACTGAACGCCACCACCGTATTGTTGAAGAAGATGAGCGTTGGCATCAGTACGAAGCGGGGAATTTATTAGTAAAAACCTTGGCGCATGAAGTCAAAAATCCGCTGGCCGGCATTTATGGCGCAACTCAGTTGTTGCAAAAACGTTTTCAACAAGACACTAAGGCCTTGAGTTTTTTAGATGTGATTGCCAGAGAGGTGCAGCGTTTAAAAAACTTAGTGGATTCGATGTTAGGTCCACGACAAAGCGCGCAAAAGGAATTGCATAATATTCACGAGGTGATTCGACACGTATTAAGTGTCACCAAGCCTGAGTTTCCAGCGAATGTGCAGTTGATGCTGGATTATGACCCGTCGATTCCAGAAATTCTGATGGATTTTGAAGCCATGATTCAAGCACTCATGAATTTGGTAAAAAATGCCATGCAAGCTATGGAAAAGCACGGTGGCTTGATCACTATTCGTACGCGTGTTGAACGCAAGTTTACACTAGGAACCCAAACCTTCCCTCTGGTTGCAGTCGTCAGTATTCACGATGAAGGTGAGGGCATTCCAAAAGAAGTGTTTGATTCGATTTTTTATCCGATGGTGAGCAGTAAAAAAGAAGGCACAGGTTTGGGCTTGCCTGTGGCACAAAATATTGTGCGTCAACACGGCGGCTTGATTGTTGCGGAAAGTGAACCTGGCCACACTGTATTCCATATCTATATTCCGTTTGATAGAGGTGAAGCATGACATTAAAAACACAACCCGGTGAGGCTCAAGTTGAGCCGATTGTATGGATTGTTGATGATGATGCTTCGATTCGTTGGGTATTGGAAGCCGCGTTGGAAGATAAACCTTACCAGGTAAAATCATTCGATTCGCCAACCTTGGCGTTAAAGCATTTGGATGAGTTTCCACCTACTGTCATTGTCAGTGATATTCGTATGCCGGATATGGATGGCTTGACGTTTATGGAAGCCATCCACGAGTTTGATAAAAACATTCCAGTCATCATAATGACCGCACATGCTGATTTAAATACCGCAGTGCGTTCCTACCAAAGCAAGGCGTTTGAATATTTACCTAAGCCTTTTGATATTGATGAGGCCCTGAGCCTGGTCGACCGGGCAATCAAACGTCAGATGTCTGGCGGGCGTGCCAGCCGGTCACGGGTTGAATCTGCGGCAAACAAGCAACCACTTAATATTATTGGTGCCGCACCGGCAATGCAGGAAGTGTTTCGTATTATTGGGCGGGTGTCTCAGTTGGATGTGACCGTGTTAGTTAATGGTGAAACCGGTACGGGTAAAGAGCTGATTGCTCAAGCTTTGCATGAACTGAGCCCACGTTCTAATAAACCGTTTGTCGCACTGAATACTGCCGCGATTCCACGAGAGCTGCTGGAGTCAGAATTATTTGGTCATGAAAAAGGTGCGTTTACCGGTGCGCATTCTCAGCGTATTGGGCGTTTTGAGCAAGCGCATGGTGGCACGCTATTTCTCGATGAGATTGGTGATATGCCAGTCGATTTGCAAACCCGTTTATTACGCGTATTAAATGATGGTAGTTTTTATCGAGTAGGGGGGCGAGATCCGATCCGAGCCGATGTGCGTATTGTGGCCGCGACTCATCAAAACATGGAGCAACTGGTACGAGATGGCCATTTTCGTGAAGATTTGTTGTATCGACTCAATATTATCCGTATCAAGATTCCACCCTTACGTGAACGTCGAGAAGACATTCCGTTGTTATTGAAATTTTATATGAACAAAGAAGCCCAATCGCTTGGATTGGAAGAAAAACAGTTTGAAAAAGAAGTCGAACGGTTTTTATCCAACTTGGCTTGGCCGGGGAATGTCCGACAGTTGCGCAGTTTATGCACTTGGCTGACGATTATGGCACCAGGCAAGTTGGTGCATATGGAAGATTTACCGTTAGAGTTGCGTTCAGTCACGCCGCGGGTTGACTCGGATACGCAAGAAGATGACTGGCAAACCCCTTTACGTCATTGGGCAGAAGCCTTTCTGAATTCCGGTAAAGAAGGGCTACATACAGCAGCTGAACCGATGTTTGAAAAGGTGTTGATCGAAACCGCGTTGCAAGCCAGTCATTTTCACCGTCAAAATGCGGCGATTCAGTTGGGCTGGGGGCGTAATACCCTAACACGTAAATCTCAAGCCTTGGGTTTGGATTAACTCGGGTTTGAGACTCCTGTTGTCGTTCAAATTGAGAAGGTTAAAATGATCTGGGAAGCTTGGCAATATCTCACCACCTCAAGCTCCAAATATGCGCGCCAAATGGGGTATTTGTATGAGTCGGTGGCCATGTCCGCACGCGCGAAACGTTGTCAGACCAGCTGGGAACCACATTATCACAACTGTCGATTGGCGATTGCACAGGCCGTTGCTCTGTGTGAAACCAAACGCAAGGTTTTGTTATTTGGCGCCGGCACACTGAAGGATATTCCGCTGAGCTTGTTAAGTGAAGCATTTGAGCAGGTATGCTTAGTTGATATTGTGATTACACGTGATGCACGTCAAAGGTTGGCGGCCTATTCTAATATTGAAGTTATTGAAGCCGATGTAACTGAAAGTCTCGCCTCATTACAGGCTGGTATTTTGAATGTAACCAGCCCGAAAGCCTGGTTGGATGATGAATCAGTTGACTTAGTGGTGTCGCTAAACTTGATCACTCAATTGCCTTTGTTGCCCGTGCGTTGGCTGCAAAAACGCTTTCAAATAAGTGATGTTCAGGCTGATCGGATTGGGCAAGATTTAATTCAGGCGCATTTACATTATTTGCAGCGTTTTCAAGCTCGCGTCTGTTTAATTGCCGATCGAATTGATCGAGAGTTTAATCGTCAGGACGAAATAACGGATGAGTTTGATCCTTGGTGGGGCGTAAAATCGCCGCCGGCAAGTCGAACTTGGCAGTGGGAGGTGGTGTCGCTTTCTGAGAGTGGTTTAGCTAAGCGCCGTCAGCTAAATGAAGTGGGGGTGTCTTATTGGTAACGAGGTCTAACAAGAGGCCATCAAAATCAAGAGTCAAATGATGGCATCTTATTAATTTGCTAACCTAATTAAAGCGCTTCAGGCCCCGTTTCGCCTGTGCGAATTCGAATGGTTTGTTCAATGCTGGTAACAAAAATCTTACCGTCACCAATTTTGCCAGTTTGGGCGGCTTGCACAATCGCATCAATCGCACTATCAACCACTTCATTCGCGACCGCAATTTCTAGTTTTAACTTGGGTAAAAAATCGACCACATATTCGGCGCCGCGGTACATTTCGGTGTGGCCTTTTTGGCGGCCGTAACCCTTCACCTCAATCACGGTCATGCCGTGAATACCTATGTCATGTAATGCATCGCGAACGTCGTCGAGTTTGAAAGGTTTAATTATTGCCGTGATCTGTTTCATGATTAATAGCCTCCAGTGGCATGTTCATCAAGTTCATCGTTGTCGTTGTAATCTGTCTCTGTTTCCGGTTGGTTAGGAAACTCAAAGGCTTCGCCCATTTTAATAAAGCGTTCGGTTTGTTCCGCTAAGGCTGGGAATTGATTTTCTGGGGTAAGTAATACCACGGTTGAACCCATATTAAACCGACCAATTTCATCCCCTTTTGCAAAATAGTGTGGTTCGTGCTGATAATCCCAGTGTTGCAAGGTGGGCGCATAAGGTGGGGTGATTTTACCTTGAAAAACGGTTTCCATGCTACCTACAAAAATGGCGCCAACCATTACCAAACAAAACGGGCCATGCTGGCTTTCAAAACGCAGCACTAAGCGCTCGTTGCGTGCAAATAATCCTGGCACCAATTTAACCGTGGACGGATTCACTGCAAACAAATCCCCAGGTACATAGGTCATGGAGACGAGTTTACCGCTGATTGGCATATGCACACGATGATAATCTTTAGGCGATAAATAAATCACGGCAAAGTCGCCATTTTTAAACTGATCGGCATAGTGAATATCACCACCCACCAAGGCTTCTACACGGTAGTCATGGCATTTGGCTTGAATCATACGGTTGCCGTCTAAAGAGGCCGATTGACTAATAACCCCATCTGCTGGGCTGACCCATACATCGTCTCCTTCATGTATCGGACGCGCTTCGGGTTTTAATGCGCGTGTAAAGAAGTGATTGAAGTCCTGATAGTACTCAAGATCACTATGCACAGCTTCGGTAATATCAATTTTGTATAGTTTGCTTAAGGCTTTAATGGTTTGGTTTTTGATCCAAGGCTGCTTGATTTGCATAAACCAATGCATGCCACTCGATAGCAGGTGTTTGGGCAGGATGTACTGTGGAACGACTTTTACGTAATCCATTAACGACATATTAAATTTAGCCTTTTATTTAAACGAAGGATTATTCGAGCAGCCCTAAAGCATAATTATGTCTGATAGACATGCCCTAAAGCTTAGGATTTTAAGGTATAATTCCGCAAAATTATAGGGTTTAGGCCAGTTAAATTTTCAAACCACGAAGCACCAGGCCTGGTGCTTGATTTGAAAGGCTTTCTGGTAAGAATTTAGATTAAAAGGAAACAAGCATGTCGCAAGTTAAAAAAGTAGTACTGGCTTATTCAGGTGGATTAGATACCTCAATTATCGCGAAATGGTTACAAGATGAATATAAGTGCGAGGTGGTGACCTTCACGGCAGATATTGGTCAAGGCGAAGAAGTTGAGCCAGCACGCGCGAAAGCGCAAGCAATGGGGATTAAAGAAATCTACATTGAAGACTTGCGAGAAGAATTTGCGCGTGACTTTGTGTTTCCAATGTTTCGTGCCAATGCAATTTACGAAGGTGAATATTTATTAGGTACCTCGATTGCGCGTCCACTTATTTCAAAACGCTTAGTCGAGATCGCCCAACAAGTGGGTGCGGATACGATTTCGCACGGCGCAACAGGTAAAGGCAATGACCAAGTACGTTTTGAATTGGGCGCTTATGCCTTAATGCCGGATGTAAAAGTGATCGCACCTTGGCGTGAATGGGATTTGAACTCACGTGAAAAGTTGATGGCTTATGCCGAGCAACACAATATTGCGATTGAAAACAAAAAAGGCAAAAAGTCGCCTTATTCAATGGACGCCAATTTGCTCCATATTTCTTATGAAGGCGGCTTACTGGAAAATCCGTGGAACGAGCCGGAAGAACCTATGTGGCGCTGGTCAGTATCACCAGAAGCGGCACCGGATACGCCAACTTATATTGAGTTAACTTATGAAAAAGGCGATATCGTTGCGTTAAATGGTGAGAAGTTATCGCCTGCCACTATTATGGCCGAGTTAAACAAAATTGGCGGCGCTAACGGCATTGGTCGTGATGATTTGGTGGAAAACCGTTTTGTGGGCATGAAGTCGCGTGGTTGTTATGAAACCCCAGCGGGCACCATTATGATTAAAGCGCATCGCGCGATTGAATCATTAACCTTGGATCGTGAAGCCGCTCATCTTAAAGATGAATTGATGCCTAAGTATGCCAAGTTGGTTTATAACGGCTTCTGGTTTAGCCCGGAGCGTGAAATGTTGCAAGCGGCAATTGATAAGTCACAAGAAACCGTTAACGGTGTGGTACGCCTAAAACTTTATAAAGGCAATGTGATTGTGGTTGGTCGTAAATCAGAAAACAGCTTGTTTGATGAGTCGATTGCCACCTTTGAAGATGATAAAGGCGCCTATAACCAAAAAGACGCGGAAGGCTTTATCAAATTGAATGCATTACGTTTACGCATTGCGGCACGTAAGCGTCAATCTAACAAAGCTTAAGCTTAAACAAAGGCAAATAATATGACCAATCCAACTTGGTCTGATCTGCTCAAAAACCCAGCTTTAATGCTGGGTTTTGGTTTTGGGTCAGGCTTATTACCCAAAGCGCCTGGAACAGCCGGAACTTTGTTAGGCACCTTGTTATTCATTCCATTGATCTTGTTTAGTATGTCGCTGGCCTGGTTTGTGTTTGCGCTGGCTTTATTAGCGGGTAGTTGGATTTGTGGGCGCTCAGCTGAGTTGGTGGGTGTGCATGATCATGGCGGCATTGTTTGGGATGAATTTGTCGGGGTCTGGTTGGTGTTGTTATTGTTACCCAGCGCGGCTTGGAATGATGACCACCAGGCCTGGTGGTGGTTGGCTGCGTTTGTGGTGTTTCGTTTTTTTGATATTGTCAAACCCTGGCCAATTCGTTGGGTTGATGCCAAGGTATCAGGCGGATTTGGCATTCTGCTAGACGATGTTTTGGCGGCCGTATTTTCCCTTATAGGGATATGGGTTATTTATATGAGTATTTTGGTTTAGTATCCTGTATATTAGCCCCCAATTATGTATTGGAGTTAAACGATGTTTATTTCTTGTGAAGACACAAAACAATTGATTAAAGACAAGCAAGCTCAGCTTGTCGATGTGCGCACGCCTGAAGAGTTTATGTCAACTCAATTACCGGGTGCGATTAATATACCCCTGCATGAAATTGATCAGGTAGCAGCACTCAAACTTGATAAAAGCCGTCCAGTTGTTGTGTTTTGCCGCTCAGGCCAACGCTCTTATATGGCGCAGCAGATTTTAATGGGGCAGGGCTTTATGGATGTTCATAATATGGGACCTTTTTCCGCCTGGTTCCAATGTCCGGACTAGTGGCGATTAATCATTAAATTCTAATAATCCTTATTCGTACGAATTTTTGATTGGCAAGCTCTGCAAGTTTCGCTATATTGGTTTAAATCCCTTATGTCAGAGAGTATTCGGTGTTTCGTACGTTTGTTAGCCATATTTTAGGGTTCTTTCTAACCAGCTTCTTGCTGGGGTTTAGCTTGACGCTTCAAGCTAATGAATCGGTGACCTTGCAGCTAAAATGGCATCACCAGTTCCAGTTTGCTGGATATTATGCCGCAGTCGAAAAAGGGTTTTTTGCTGAAGAAGGATTGGACGTAACGCTACTAGAGCGCGATCCAGAAGCAAATAATATCCTACAAGTTCTTAATGGCGAAGCCGATTATGGCATAGCCGATTCTGCTTTATTTCTCTATCAAGCCCACAAAGTCGGTGTGCGTATTGTCGCTCCGATTTTTCAACACTCGCCCAATGTTTTAATTACTTTAAAATCATCAGGCATTCAATCACCACAAGACCTGGTTGGTAAACGTATACGTTTTTACCAAAACGATGCGGAAGGCTTTCCAATTATGGCGATGTTGGCGGAGTATCGAATTTTAGAGCAGGGCGTCATTCGCCAGCCTTTCACAAGAGACTATGACGTGCTGTTAAATGGCGAAACCGACGCGATTTATGGTTACAGCACTAATGAGCCTTACTTATTGCGGCAGAAAGGTGCAGATGTACACATTCTAAATCCGGTCAATTACGGTATAGATGTATACGGCGATATGCTGTTTACGACTTCAACCGAAGCCGAAAATAACTATGAACGTGTTGAGGCGATGCGTCGTGCGGTGATTAAGGGTTGGGAATATGCTTTGGATAACAAAGCTGAAATCGCCCAGTTAATTGTTGATAAATATCCCACCACTAAAACGTTTGATGCGTTGATGTTTGAGGCACAAGGCATTGAACAAGCCGTATCGCGTTTTACTGTACCGATTGGCACGATTGATCATGGCCGCTTGCAGCATATTTCTAAACTGTTTGCCCGTCATGGTCTGCTGGATGTTGAGTTTTCGATCGATAAAAATATCTACAATCGTCCTGAATATCATTCGGGTGAAATTAAACTAACACCACAAGAAGCGGCCTTTATTGCAAAAAATAAAACCATTCGAGTCGGTATTGATCGTAACTGGTATCCGTTTGATTTTGTTAATAAACAAGGTCAGCATGATGGTATAGCGGCCGATTATTTAAATTTATTATCGCAACGCCTAGGCTTAATTTTTGAAGTCGAGCGCAATGGTGATTGGTCGAACACCTTGCGTTTGATGCGTGAAGGTCAAATCGATGTATTGGCGATGGCGGCCAATACACCAGAGCGATCAAAATTTGCCAGTTTTACTCGACCTTACTTACGTTCACCGATGGTGATAGTCTCGGATCAAACGGTTGAGTTTCTTGATGGCGTGAATGGTTTGCAAGCTCAAAAAATTGCGGTGGTTAAGGATTATGCATCACATGAATGGTTGAAAAATCACCACCCTGAGCTTGATTTATTAGAAGTGGATACAACCACAGAGGGACTAAAAAAAGTCGCGCTTGGGGAGGTTTTTGCGTTTGTTGATAACCTGGCTTCCGTCAGTTTCTTGATTAAACAAGAAGGTTTGGTGAATTTAAAAATATCCGGGCAACTACCTTATTCTTTTGATTTGGCAATGGGTGTACGTAACGATGAACCTATACTAGTCAGTATTTTGCAAAAAGGATTGGACTCAATTACGCCTAAAGAGCAAGACGCGATTTATGAAAAATGGGTACGTTTAGAATATGACACGCGTGTTGACTATTCAAAAGTGTTACCCGCTTTTATCGTCATTTTTATTATTTTCTTGGTCGTGGCTTTATATACGCTGCGTTTAAGAGCGCTGCATGGTCGTCTTCAAGTGGCGGAAGAGATGCTGATCGAAAAAAATGCGGAACTTGAAAAACTCTCGATCACCGACAAATTAACCGGAGCGTTTAATCGACATAAGCTTGATGCGGCATTACAAGAACACATCGCGGTAGCGCATCGTTATGATCGCGCATTATCGATTATTCTATTTGATCTGGATTTTTTCAAAAGTGTAAACGATCAATACGGACACCAGGTTGGAGATGAGGTGTTGCAAGTCTTTACGCGCTTAGTTAAACAAAACGTTCGAAAAAGTGACGTGTTTGGTCGTTGGGGTGGTGAAGAGTTTTTATTAATTTGCCCTGAAACCAGTCGGTCTCAAGCTGTTGATTTAGCAAATAAAATCAGATGGATTATTTCTGATTTCCATTTTAAAGAAGGTTTTTATCAAAATGTGAGTTGCGGTGTGACCGACCTGAAACCTGGTCAAACAGCCGATCAATTGATTTCTTATTGCGATAAATTACTTTACGAAGCCAAAAATACAGGCCGTGATCGAGTGATTACGGATAAAGATTAGTTCGAACACGACAGGAGAAAGAATGAAATTAGCGTTACATTGGCAAATCATGATTGCACTGGTTTTAGCCGCTATTATGGGAAGTGCGACTGGAGTAACCGGTCAAATTTTTGGCATTAACTGGATTTCGATTTATGAGTTTGTCGGTTCGCTATTTTTAAATGCGCTCAAAATGATTGTGGTGCCCTTAGTGGTTTCGGCGATTATTATCGGTGTGAGTAATGTTGGTGGCCAAGGTGGCTTTAGCCGATTGGGTTTAAAAACGCTTAGTTATTATGCGCTGACAGGCTTGTCCGCAATCATCATTGGCTTATCAGTGGTCAATATTATTCAGCCGGGCGTTGGACACGGCGATGCGCCGGTGATTGAAACCAATGTTGAACTAATGAGTGCGGTAGAAGGTAAAGGGGCAGGTGATATTGTGCAGGTATTCCTTAGAATGGTGCCGGATAATATCTTCGCCGCGGCGGCTGAAACCCAAATGTTGGGTTTGATCTTTTTTAGTATTTTATTCGGTTATTTCATGACTCAGTTAACCGGTCGAACCCGTGAAACCCTGCATGATTTTTGGCAGGGCGTGTTTGATGTCATGATGTTAATTACGAACTTAGTGATGAAGTTTGCGCCTTATGGCGTATTTGGTTTGGTGGCCGCTTCAGTGGCGCGCACCGGTTTTGACCAGTTTGAAAACTTAGCCTGGTTCTTTGTGACCGTGACATTGGCCTTAGCTTTACACTTTTTTGTTGTTATGAGTTTAATTTTAAAGTTTGTGGGTCGCATTCAGAATCCCTGGTGGCACTATCGCGCGATGTTTCCGGCGCTTTTAACTGCCTTTTCAACCAGTTCTTCTTCGGCTACTTTGCCTGTAACTATGTCGAATGTCGAAAAGCGTGCAGGCGTTTCGAATCGTGTATCCAGTTTTGTCTTGCCTTTAGGGGCGACAGTTAATATGAACGGCACGGCACTTTATGAATGTGTTGCGGTTCTGTTTATTGCTCAGTTGTTTGGCGTCGATTTAAGCTGGACACAGCAGTTGTTGGTCGTCATGTTGGCGTTGGCAACGTCAATTGGTGTGGCTGGGATTCCGTCAGCCAGTTTGGTCGCCATCAGTGTCATTTTGATGGCGGTGGGTTTGCCGATTGAGGCTTTAGGTATTTTACTGGTGGTGGATCGTTTATTGGATATGATGCGTACCTCAGTGAATATATTTAGTGATTCCGTTGGGGCGGTGGTGATTGCACGTTCAGAAGGCGAGTTAAATCTGCTTAAACCAGTGCAAGAAGAGCAAAAAATAGCGGCCGCAGCCAAGTCTGTAGCCGAATAGGTTGGTCAGTTTTAAATCGATTGCTTTTTTATACGAATTTAATCGAGTTAATTTTTTGGTTGGCGATTTTGATTATTTCAGTTTCAGGCCGCCAGTCACCTAAAACCCAGCGTTGTTTTTCAACCCCATTTAGCATGAAGTGGTGATGTGCGGGACGATGGGTATGTCCATGAATGACGTGCTCGATCTGCGGATGCCGCGCATACAATGTCTCAACCGCTTGGATAGAAACATCCATGATGTCAGCTTGTTTGTATTGCGCATGTTTGCCGGACTCTTGACGCAGTTTTTGTGCAATTTTAAGGCGCGTTTTTTTAGGTAAATGCAAAAATAGCCACTGCACCCAAGATTTACGAAACCATTTGCGCATGCGTTGATAGTCCTTATCATCAGTGCATAAGCTATCGCCATGTAGCAATAAACAATCGACGCCTTGAATCTGCGTGACGCATTCATCTTCTATAAATTCAGCGCCGGTGGCTTGCCAAAAGGCTTGGCGCATCAAAAAGTCTCGATTGCCATAACCTATGTAAAGTTTTGTACCCGCTTTTGTCAGGGCTTTGAGCGCATTGATTTCAAGTTGGTAGATCGGAATGCTCAGATCGTCACCTACCCAAGTTTCAAACAAATCCCCCAAAATATAAACCGAATCGGCTTGCTGAGCTTGTTGGTTAATAAACTTGATAAAGGCTTGGTTGATGGGGTGGTGTGTGTCTGGCTGAAGATGAACATCAGCCAGTAGATAGCTATGAGATGGTTGAGAAGCCAAATCTTATTCTGCCGTTTTAACCGTAGTGTTTTCGACCAAAATATCGTCTACTGGCACATCCTGATGGCCTTGACGGCTGGTAGTGGCAACTTTCGCCATGTTTTCGACGACATCCATGCCTTCAACCACACGGCCAAAAACCGCATAACCCCAACCCTGTGGATTTTTGCCGGTATGGTCTAAAAAGTCGTTGTCTTTAAGGTTGATAAAAAACTGCGAAGTTGCCGAGTTTGGATCCATGGTGCGCGCCATAGATAATGATCCTTTTAAGTTTTTAAGACCGTTATCGGCTTCATTTTCAATCGGTGCACGCGTGCTTTTATTTTCCATGCCGGGTTCTAAGCCGCCGCCTTGCACCACGAAGTTTGGAATGATGCGGTGAAAAATGGTGCCATTATAAAAACCATCTTCCGCATATTGAACAAAATTAGCTGCGCTGATGGGCGCATTTTTATGATCGACTTCAATCGTGATGTCGCCCAATGTGGTATGAAAAACAACCTGTGTCATGTTTTAACTTCCTTTTAAAATGTCACCACCAGGCCTGGTGGTTGATCAGTTAATGTTTGCTTAGCGAATTTGACTAACTTTTTGAATGATAACTGGCTTTAATGGTACATCCTGATGTCCCATGCTGCGGCCTGTCGGCATGTTGCGGATTTCGTTAACGGTTCTCATGCCTTCTACCACGCGTCCAAATACGGCATACCCATAAGCGCGTGGCGTTTTTTCTCGAAAATCGAGCGGAGTGTTATTGGCGACGTTGATAAAAAATTGAGCAGTAGCCGAGTGAGGATCACTGGTGCGTGCCATCGCTATCGTCCCAATTTTGTTCTGTAACCCATTGTCGGCTTCGTTTTTAATGGGTTTTAAAGTAGGTTTTTGTTTCATGTTCTGATCAAAACCACCGCCTTGAATCATAAAGTCACGAATGACACGATGAAAAATGGTGCCTTCATAAAAACCACTTTTAACATAAGCTAAAAAGTTCTCAACGGTTTCAGGGGCTTCTTCTGGGTAGAGTTCGATAATCATAGCGCCATGAGTGGTTTCCATTAATACGCGCGGGTTTTCGGCGTGGACCGACATAAACGGCGTGAAAAACAGGCTGAATAAGAGGCCGAGGCGTAAAAATAATTTTGACATGATTGAATCCTTAAATCAGATGAAATTGCAGGCATTTTACCACCGATCAAGTCGGCAAGGAACTGCATCTAAGGCCGTGTTAAGGCGAAATAGGAATGTTATAATGGCTCACTATTTTTTTAATTTAGATGGATTTTGTCGATGAGTCAGGCTGAAGCAAGTGAACGCGCCACTAATTTTATTCGCAACATAATTGATGAAGACCTTGCCAACGGGTTACATAAAAGCATTCAAACCCGTTTTCCGCCCGAACCAAATGGGTATCTTCATATTGGTCATGCTAAGTCGATTTGCCTTAATTTTGGCCTGGCAGAAGATTACCAAGGTCAGTGCAACCTACGCTTTGATGATACCAACCCAGAAAAAGAAGACCTGGAATATGTCGATTCGATTCAGCGTGACGTAGCTTGGTTGGGTTATGAGTGGTCGGGTGAGATTCGTTATAGCTCAAATTATTTTGAATCCTTTTATCAGTATGCCTTGGAATTGGTAGAAAAAGGGCTCGCTTACGTATGTTTCTTAAACGCGGAACAACAGCGTGAATATCGCGGCACACTCACTGAACCAGGTAAAGCCAGTCCTTACCGTGACACAAGTGTTGATGAAAATCGTGACCTGTTAGAAAAAATGCGCGCCGGCCAGTTTAAAGAAGGCGAGTGTGTATTACGTGCCAAAATTGATATGGCTTCACCTTTTATGTGTATGCGTGATCCGATTTTGTATCGCATTCGTTTTCAAACCCATCATCAAACCGGCGACGCTTGGTGCATCTACCCAATGTACGACTTTGCGCATTGTATTTCGGACGCGATCGAAGGCGTAACCCATTCTTTATGTACCTTAGAGTTCCAAGATAATCGCCGTTTATACGATTGGATTTTAGATCACATCACTTTGCCAAGTGCGACACGCCCACGCCAATATGAGTTTTCGCGTTTAAATCTAGAATACACCGTGATGTCTAAGCGTAAATTGCACCAGTTGGTGAATGACCATATGGTGTCGGGTTGGGATGATCCGCGTATGCCTACGATTTCAGGGTTACGCCGTCGTGGTTATACACCGGCTTCGATTCGTAGCTTTGCCGATCGCATTGGTGTGAGCAAGGTTGATAGTTTTACCGAAATGAGTATTTTGGAAGCCGCAGTACGTGATGACCTAAACGTGCATGCCCCGCGTTCAATGGCGGTGTTGAATCCGGTTAAGGTGGTGATTGAAAACTATCCAGAAGGTCAGGTTGAGCCGATTCAAGCGCCAATTCATCCGCAGAATGAAGATATGGGCAAACGCGAAATTTGGTTTGGGCGTGAAGTTTATATTGATCGCGATGACTTCCGTGAAGAGGCCAATAAGCATTTCAAACGTTTAGTGTTAGGCAAAGAAGTGCGTTTACGCAACGCTTATATTATTAAAGCCGAGCGTTTTGAAAATGACGAACAAGGCGAACTTAAAACCATTTATTGCAGTTACGATCCGGACACGCTGGGCAAAAACCCAGCCGATGGCCGTAAAGTCAAAGGTGTGATTCACTGGGTTGAAGCCAGCAAAGCGGTACCGGCTGAGTTTTATTTATATGATCGATTGTTTAATGTGCCTAACCCCGGCAAAGCAGAAGACTTCGAAGCAGTATTAAACCCCGAATCGCTTATCATTAAACAAGGCTTTGTTGAGCCAGCTTTGGCCGATGCCACGCCAGAGTTAGCTTACCAGTTTGAACGAGAAGGTTACTTTTGTCGTGACAACAAACAACCAGGCCTGGTGTTTAATCGCACCGTGGGTTTAAGAGACACCTGGAGCGAACAAGCTTAAAATGTTCAGCGGTTTTAGAGGGTTTTATAGCAAAATCTGAGTCAAACACCAAAACGGAAAGATTTATGAGTTTACAAATTTACAATACCGAAACCCGTCAAAAACAAGAATTTAAACCGATTCAAGCGGGTAAGGTCAGCATGTATGTCTGCGGTGTCACGGTTTATGACTATTGTCATATCGGCCATGCACGGGTGATGGTGGTGTTTGATACGGTGGTTCGTCAATTACGTGCTTTGGGGTTGGATGTTAAATATGTGCGTAACATCACCGATATTGATGACAAGATCATCAAGCGTGCGCTCGAAAACAAAGAATCCGTGCAATCCTTAACCGAACGCTTTATTGATGCGATGCATGAAGACGAAGCCGCCTTAAACGTGTTGCGCCCAGACGAAGAACCGCGTGCAACCGATTACATTGACGCGATTAAAACCATGGTGAAAACCTTGATAGATAAAGGTCATGCTTACGCGGCTGACAATGGCGATGTGTATTTTAAGGTCACATCTTTTGAATCCTATGGCCGTTTGTCGGGCAAAAAACAAGATGAATTGGAAGCGGGCGCACGTGTTGAAGTTAATCCACACAAACAAAACCCTATGGACTTTGTATTGTGGAAAGCTTCAAAACAAGACGAACCAGCTTGGGATTCGGAGTGGGGTAATGGTCGCCCGGGTTGGCATATTGAATGTTCAGCCATGTCAGAGCAATGTTTGGGTGAACGTTTGGATATTCATGGTGGTGGTATGGACTTGCAGTTTCCACATCATGAAAACGAAATTGCCCAGTCTGAATGCGCACACGGTGGAGAACATTATGTGAACACCTGGATGCATGTGGGGTTCGTGCGAGTGGATGATGAAAAAATGTCCAAGTCGCTGAACAACTTCTTCACGATTCGTGAAGTGTTAAATGACTACCATCCAGAAGTGATTCGTTATTTCTTACTGTCGAGTCATTATCGTAGCCCGCTAAATTATTCGCAGGAAAACCTGCAGGCCGCTAAAACCAATTTGGCACGTTTGTATACGGCTTTAGAGGCTCAAGCACCAGGCCTGGTGGCCAAAGATACCGAGTTTGAAAGCCGCTTTAATGCTGCGATGGAAGATGACTTTAATACGCCTTTGGCAATTTCAGTATTATTTGAGTTGGTTAAAGAAGTCAACAAAACCAAGCGGGCTGATTTGGTGGCCTTATTGCAAAGTTTAGCCAACCGATTAGGTTTGTTAATGCAAACCCCTGAGTCCTTCTTTAAAGGATCGGCTGGTGAAGCCCAACCCGGTTTATCAGATGCTGATATTGAAGCTTTAATTAGCGAGCGCGCCCAGGCCAGACAAGATAAAAACTGGGCCAGATCGGATGAAATTCGAGATGAGTTGTTGGCCAAGGGGGTCGAGTTGCTAGATTCCGCGCAAGGCACGAGCTGGCGTCGCCAATAAAATTAAGAGAGAAAGGGTCGGAAAAGCATAATAAGCGTAATCTTATATAGATCGAACTTATGTTGATATAAAATTTATTTGACAGCTTGTTAAACTTTTTATACAATGCGCACATTCATGTTTCTTCATGAGTATCCTCCTTTAGTTATCTTTTAATTGAGATACTATTTAAGCCCGGCCAAAAGTGAGCCGGGTTTTTTTTCGCCTGTCTAAAAGTTTGAGTGAGTTTTTATCGCAAGAGTCTAATCAAGCGCCGCTTGATGATCGCTAGGCGAGTAGATGGGGGTCATTAAGGTTTGAAGTTTTTGCGGGGGTTGATCCAGCAGGGTTTCAAATACGACTTTATATTCCATAATGGCTTTGACATATTTTCGTGTTTCACTAAAAGGAATCGAGTCCACCCATTGATCGGCTTCGAGATTATGATGACCTTTTATCCAATGATCTACACGTTTAGGGCCAGCATTGTAGGCCGCGGTCGCCATAACTAAATGACCGTTGTAACGTTCTAATAAATAAGCTAAATAAGCACTGCCCAACTCAATATTGGATTGGGCATCCAGCAAATTGCGATATTGTTGGCGTGTATAACCCAGTTTCTTGCCGACATATTGAGCGGTGCCGGGCATGAGTTGCATTAAACCCACCGCGCCCGCAGAGGAGCGAGCATGTGTTTGATAAGCGCTTTCACGCCGTATAATGCTGTAAATCCAAGCGGCATCTATATTGTTTTTGCTCGCATTTTGCATCACAGGACCGTTGTAAGGCGTGGGAAACCGCAGCTCAAGCTGATCCCATTGTTTAGCTTGGGCTAAAGCACGAATTGCAAAGTTATGTTCTTGCCATTCGCTCGCAACCTGGGCTATTGCCTGGATATCTTGCACGTCGGCTTGTCGAATTAAGTGTTGCCATTCTCGGTGAGCATTCACCGTCCAGTCGATACTCAAAAGCTCATTAATCAGCGCTAAAGCTGGATATTTGTTGTGGAGTTGCTCGGCTGTTAAATCAGAAGCCGGTTGGGTAGGGTGCAATTGATAAGCTTGTCCCAATTGATCAGCCGCCAAAAATCCATAGTAGTGGCGTTGTTGAGCTAAAGATTGATAAATCCTTTCCGCCGCCTCAGGTGCTTGTTGTTTATCTAAGGCGCGTGCTGTCCAATAACGCCATTTGGGTTGGTTTTGTTCATGTTCCGGCATTAAGCCAATCGTGCTCAGTAAGTGCGCCCAATCGGATTGGCGTAATGCGATTTGAGCTTGCCAGCGAAGCGTCTCACTATCGCCGCTATATTGATGTAATGAGTTGAGGTGCGATTTGGCTTCAGGCGCATTGCGATAGGCATAACGTAAACTAATGGTGCGCTGAATTTGATGTTGTTCATCTGGATGAATGCGATAGCGTTTTTGATGCAGACGCAATAACTGAAAGGCCGCCTCAGGCTGGCGGTTAGCCAGTCTTTCAAGTGCTTGTAAAAAGATTTTGCGATTAATGAAAGCACTGGCTTGGGTGGGGAGTTTATGAATAAGTTTTTGTGGGTGTCGATAATAATCAATCCAATGTTTTAAAGCGCGTTGATCGCTAGGCGATAAATAAGGCATGAGCGATTGCGCGACGCTTAATTGGTTGCGTTGCATGGCACGATCAATTTTCTGCCAAATTAGCCAGCCTGGCAGCTCACCTAGGCTAATTAATTGATCTTCGATGGGTTGGCAGGCGCTGGGTAGTTTGAGTTGTTGAAGCCAAAATTGTTGCATTGAGTTGACGTTGATGGGTTGGTATTCAAGTTGAGCACGCATCAAGTAACACTGCTCTAAAAGGTTAGGCTTGTCTTGTGGATGTTTTATGAGCAAATCCCAGCGTTCTTGCTCACCCAGATAATTAATCCAATGGTCACGTAAGCTGCGGGATAAGGCGAGGTGTTGGTAGCGTTTAATATATTGCCGGATGGCTAGGTCAGGTGTGCGGTCAAAGTTTTGCAGGGTGTCTTGGTAAAGCAGTTGTGGATAAAGCGGGTGATCTTGTAATAAGGCTTTCAGGTTAGCGACTTGGAGTCGATCGCCGCTTTTTATATAGTCCATCGCCTCTAGGAATTGTTGTTGTTCTGGTGTGAGGCTTTGGGCTTGCGGAGGAGGCGAAAATAGCCACAAAAAAAGACCGATCCCTATGAACAAAGGAAAGTGTCGGGTTAAGTTTTTGCGAGCTAGGCTAGCTATCATTTGGGATGCGTAACACTTGTCCTGGTCTTAAATATTCATTTTGGGAAAGCTTGTTGAGCTTTTTTAAGCTTTCGCTATTAATATTAAACGCACGTGCGATATCCCATAAGGTATCGCCACGTTGAACCGTATATTGGTCAGGCGGTCCAGAACGCCAGATGGTTAATTCTGTGCCCGGACGTAAGGTATTTGAGCTGCTAATTTTATTCCAGCGCGTTAAGTCACGAATGGTGACTTGGTAACGGCGTGCGATTAACCACAAGCTTTCACCATCTTTCACGGTATGTTGTACGGTGTGACCATATTTATTGCTGCGAATTTCTAAACGTTGACCGACACGGATTGGCGCACGCGGGTTTAAGTTATTCCATTGCGCCAGTTGCGAGGTGTCTAAACCATAGTAGTTGGAAATTGTCCAAAGTGATTCACCACGCTGAACGTAATGAGTACGGAAGCTTTTGCCATTCGACTCATCGTTTTTAGCCGCCTGTGCAAACTGAGTATATTTATGAGCCTGCGAAGCTGGAATCGGAATCAGTAGAGTACGCCCGGCCACAATGATGTTGCCTTTTAAGTTGTTAAGACGACGAATTTCAGCAATCGAGGTGCTATAACGTTGGGCAATGGTGCCTAAGCTGTCGCCGGAGACAATTTGATGACGTTGCCAGCGGATATCAAAAATATCGTTGCTGTTTTCAGCCAGTTTTTGCTCGAAAGCTTCTTTATGAGAGTTCGGGATCAGTAAATGATGTGGACCATCAGGTGGGGTGACACTTTTTAAATAGCCTGGGTTTAGATGCTTCATCATCTCTTTTGATAAACCGGCTAATTCAGCCGCCTTATTTAAATCCATTTGACGATCAAGTTCGATGTAGCTCAAATAGGGTTCATTAGGCACGTCTTGGATCGCTAGGCTATATTTTTTACGGTTTTTTATGAGATAACTGACGGCTAATAATTGTGGTACATAATGACGAGTTTCGCGCGGCAAATAAGGTCGAATTGTCCAATAATTGATGTCCGCATTTGGTTGTTTGCGTTTTAAGCGTGCGGTGGCTTGCTGGATACGCCCATAACCGGCGTTATAGGAGGCAAAGGCTAACAACCAATCTTCATTGTTGAGTTTGTATAAACTTTGTAAGAAATCCAATGCGGCATGCGTACTCATATACACATCTTGGCGACCATCAAACCACCAGTCCTGCTTTAAGCCATAAATACGCCCTGTGCTGGGAATAAACTGCCATAAGCCACCCGCGCGTTTGCTAGAGCGAGCATAGGGGTAAAATGCACTTTCAATAACTGGTAGCATCGCCACTTCATAAGGCATATCGCGATTACGAATTTCATCCATAATGAAATACAAATACGGCTGAGCACGAACTGAAACACGTTCTAAATGTTTGGTGTTGTTAAGGTAGAAGGCTAAATAATCTTGAAACCGGTCGTGGTGTTCTTCAATCAGGTGAAATTGATCGGAAAGCTCATCCCAAATTTCTGTATGAGGGAGAGGTTCGGCCAATTGCAGAGGAAAAGGTTCAATTTCACTCAGAATCGATTGTTCAAATTCAGCTTCAGCTTGATCCAAACTTGGGTTGTTAGGGATAAGAATATCGCTGCTAGCAATATTATCTGAGTTTTCAGGTGTCGTTGATGCTTGATTTAAGCTTTCGCAGCCGCTCATAAATAACGCGAAACATAACAGGCTCAAGCGTAATAAAGGCGTTTTTAGGCGGGTTATCATCATTAAATTCAGTAGCAACATTTATAAGTTATTCATCGAGTTCACCAGTCATATCCAAACTGTCTTTCCAAGCGCGTAATTCCGCAAAGAGTTTTGACGGTGTCATTTTATGTGATTCCTGCCCACAATGCTGTGCAATATTAACTGATAATGGCATTTGATCAAAGTGTAAAAAAGGATTAGTGTGTTTTTCGCTTGATAACTTTGAGGGCACACAAGGTTTTTGGGCTTGGGTGGCCGCACGAACTTGATCACGCCTTGCTTGAATATCTTGGTTGTCAGGTTCAGCGATCACGGCAAAATTCATATTTGCTAAGGTATATTCGTGGCCGCAGTAGACCCAAACATCGTCTTTTATAGCGCGCAGTTTTAATAGTGACTCGGTCATTTGTTCAGCCGTACCTTCAAACACGCGACCACACCCTCCCGCAAATAAGGTATCGCCACAAAATAAAACCTGATCGTTAAAGTAAGCGATGTGATCGAGCGTATGGCCTGGGGTTTCTAATATGTTTAAGGTTTCACCTGCGATTTGAATTTGATCGCCTTCTTCGAGCGCATCCGTAATATAGGTTTTGTTAGTTAAGCGGCCAGCATACACACGCGCATTTGGAAATTGGGCTAATAAATCTTCTACTCCATTGGTGTGATCCCAGTGGTGATGGGTGAGCAAAATGCCTTGCAGTTGCCATTGGTTTTGCGCAATCAAATTAAGCAAGGGTGCGCTTTCACCAGGGTCCACCACCCAAATGTTTTTTTGCTGCGAGATAATCCAGATATAGTTGTCTGACAACGCATTTAAGCCTTGTATTTGCATGGTTTACTTCCTTAGATTGTAAGATGGCGTAATGCTAGGATTCACCAGGCCTGGTTGTTACAATACGGTATAATTTATTTGTTAGATGAATTTTAAGTCTTTCAGTCACACTGTGTAAACCCACGTTTTGTTTGCAAGTGCATTAAATCACTTCAAGAAAGCGGGCAGACCACATTCATTTCGCAACATTAAGCGAAAGGGGGGAGGTTGAATTCGGACATCCAGTTTCAACAGTTTTTGAAAGATTGGTTTGATACGCCAATGGGTCAGGCGTTATTTGAACAAGAACGTGCATTGGTTGAAAAAGAAATGCCGCGTTTGTTTGGTTATTATTTAGTTCAAATTGGCCAAGCTTCACGCCAAAGCTTATTGCAAACCAGTCGCATAAAAACCAAAGTGGTGTTGGATAATCAGGTAAACCCTTCGATTAATGACCTACAAGTGTTGGCCGATCTCGACTTCTTACCTTTTAAAGAAGACAGCATTGATGTAGTGTTTATGCCACACAGCTTGGAATCGGTGGCTGATCCGTATCATTTAGTGCGCCAAGTGGATCGCATGTTAATGGCGGAAGGTGTGTTAATGATTTCAGGTTTTAACCCTTATGGATGTAGTTTACTGCGTAGTTATTTTGGTGGCGCGCGTAAAGGCCTTAAGCAAGCAAACTTGATCAAAATGCATCGCATAATTGATTGGTTGAATTTATTAGGCTACGACATTCAGGTCGCTCAGCATGGCCCAATTTCGTGTTTTAAACAACGTAGCGAACGCTTAGATTCATGGTTTTGGCTGAATGTTGAACGTTTCGAGAGGTGGCTAGAGCGTATTGGGATACATTTTGGCAATGTATATTTAATTGTCGCTAAAAAACGTGTGGTCACGCCTTCGCCAGTTGGATTGGATTGGAAGCTGGCAAATTGGTTGCCCTTGCGTAAGCCGCAAGCTGTAGCCTCGTGCGATCGTCATCATAATAAACAAAGTCACAAGTCTTGCCTTAAAGGCTGAGCTTGATTAATTAGTTAGAGGATTGGTTTTGCAAATTGTTGAAATTTTTACCGATGGCGGTTGCCGCGGGAATCCTGGGCCTGGTGGTTGGGGAGTATTGCTCAGGTTTAAAGGTCAAGAAAAACATTTAAAAGGTTCAGAACCGGATACCACCAATAATCGTATGGAGTTAATGGCGGCGATTCAAGCGTTCGAATCACTTAAGCGACCTTGTGAAGTGCGAATCACAACCGATTCACAATATGTCAAAAATGGCATCACGCAATGGATGGCCAATTGGAAAAAACGCGGTTGGAAAACCGCCAATAACCATCCGGTCAAAAATCAAGATTTATGGCAAAGGCTTGAACAAGCCATGCAAGGTCACAAGGTAGACTGGCATTGGGTAAAAGGCCACAGTGGTCATGTTGAAAATGAAACGGTGGATGGCTTGGCGAATCAAGCGATTGATGAATTATTAGGAGTGGCGAATGAAGCTTAAACAACTCAAAACCTGGCTGCTATTTGGGATCGCGGGCTTGCTCTCGTCAAATGTATTGGCTCTTGAGGTGAATGGGCCTTTAACGCAGGGCGCGTGGGTGCAATTAAAGGTAGCGCCCAATAGCAAAGTTGAGTTTGAAAAACTTAGTTTAACTGCCGATTCAGAGGGTTTGGTGTTAATTGCTTTTTCGCGTGACACGAAACCTCAAGTTACATTGACGGTTACACCGCCGAATGGATCGGCGCAACAGCATGAGCTTAAAGTAGCGCAACGTGAGTATCAGATTCAACGCATTGATGGTTTGCCTTCAAAACATGTGACCCCTGATGAGGCAACCCTAAAGAAAATTCGGGCTGATGCACAAAAAGCCGCGCAAGCTCGCAAGCTGTATTTAAATATGCCATATTTTCAAAACGGATTTGATTGGCCGGCCGAAGGTTGGATTACCGGCGTATATGGCAGTCAGCGAATTTTAAATGGTCACGCACGTGCGCCACACATGGGGGTTGATATCGCCAGTAAAACCGGTACACCGATTTATGCGCCGGCTTCAGGTCAAATTACCTTAGCCGAGTCGATGGAATTAAGCGGCAACACCATTTTTATTGACCACGGTTATGGTTTACGTTCTGGTTTTATGCATTTAGAAGATATGTTGGTTAAAGAGGGAGAAGTGGTTGAACGAGGGCAATTGGTTGCGACAATGGGTGCAACTGGGCGCGCGACTGGGCCGCATTTACATTGGGGTATGAGTTGGTTTAATGTAAGACTTGACCCAGCATTAATGTTTAAATTACCGCGTGATCTAATCAGTGGCGATAAAATCGTCAGTAATCAAGTCGTATTTGACGAGACTCAAGCTAGAAATTAAGAATTCACTATTGAGTTAGAATCAATCTATCAATCACCAGGCCTGGTGCCTGGTGTGATCAAGTGTTTTGGTCAATCACCGCTTGCACACTGTCCGCGTTATCTTGCATGCCGAGCTTTTCATAAGACGCTTTTAATAGCTTTAAGGCTTTTAAGTTTGTTTGAGCCAAGGGGTAATCTTCAAGCAATTGTTTAGTTCGGGTGGCGGCCGCCATATAAGCCTTACGTTTAAAGTAATATTCGGCCACCTGTAATTGACCACGTGCTAAACGGTTGGTCAGAATAATCAAGCGTTGCTGTGAGGGTTTTGCATAAGCGCTTTCAGGGAATTTTTCAATCACTTCCTGATAAGCGCGGTAGGCTTCACGTGATGATTTGGCATCACGGTTGGCGGGGTCAGTAATGTATTTATCCAGCCAGCTTTGGTTAATGGAGTCAGCGGCTACTGCTTTTAAATAATAGGCATAATCTAAGCGACTGTGGCGTGGATAAAGCCGAATAAACTCTTCCAATTCACGAATCGCCGATTGTGGTTCATCATAACGATAATAGGAATAAGCCAGTTCTAGATAAGATTGTTCGGCATACACGCCATAAGGAAAGTTGGCTTTGAGCTTTTCGTAATACTCAATTGCCATGCTCCACTGACTATTATCAAATTCATTTTTGGCTTTTTCATAAAACTCTTCAACCGTCCATTCAGACTCGGGTTTAATCAAAAGAGAGGAGCAGCCAGAGGTTAGAGAGAGAAAAAAGGCGGTAAAGATTAACAGTGAAAGCGTTCTTAACATAGGTTCTCGGTTACAATATGAGCCAAAATAATCACGAAATAGTATCACACAATAAGGATGTTCGCTTGAGTAGTCAGACCCTGTCCGCAAAAATTTCAGCCGCACACATGGGCGCCCGTTTGGATGCCGTATTGGCGAGTGAGTTTTCACAATATTCGCGCAGTCGATTGCAAAGCTGGCTCAAGCAGGGTGCGGTCACGTTGGATGGAAAGGTCATCACCAAACCTCGCCATATTGTGTTGGGTGGCGAACAGGTGGTGGTAACGGTTTTAAGTGAAGATGAAACCGACATCGAAGCTCAACCGATTGAGCTGGATATTGTTTATGAAGACAATGCGATTTTGGTGATCAACAAACCAGCAGGTCTGGTGGTGCATCCCGGTGCAGGAAACCCGGATGGTACGGTAATGAACGCCTTACTTTATTACGCACCGGCTTTGCGCGAAGTGCCGCGTGCCGGCATTGTACATCGTTTGGATAAAGACACCTCCGGTTTAATGGTGGTCGCCAAAACCCTGCAAGCACAAACTCATTTGGTGGATCAACTGCAGCGTCACGATGTTGAGCGCGTTTACGATGCCCTAGTAGTCGGTAATATGATTTCAGGCGGCACCATTAATAAACCAATTGGCCGCCATGTGCACGATCGTAAACGCATGGCGGTGCGCACCGCAGGTGGAAAACCTGCGGTGAGTCACTATCGTGTTGCCGAAAAGTTTCGCGCGCATACTCACGTTAAAGTCAGCCTAGAAACGGGCCGTACTCACCAGATTCGTGTTCACATGGCTTATCTGGGGTTCCCATTATTAGGTGATCCGGTTTACGGTCAGCGTTTACGTATTCCAAAACAAATGATGCCCGAATTCGTTGAGTTATTGCGCAACTTCAAGCGTCAAGCACTTCACGCCGGTGTGTTAAGTCTGACACACCCAGAAACTGGCAAAATCTTAAAATGGAAAGCACCGATGCCAGACGATATGGCATTGTTGATTGATATTTTACGCGACGATCAAGTCGACTTTATTGCCAACCGCAATAACGCCTACGATGAGTTTGATTATGATTACGACGTTGAAGTCGAATGGGTAACCGATGATGACATCCCAGACGATTGATTTAGCCCTGATTCAACCGAACTGGCCAAGCGTCACTTCGGTTCAAGCTTATACCACTACACGCCAAGGTGGCGTCAGTTTGCCGCCTTATGATTCACTAAATCTCGCTTATCATGTCGAAGATAACCCGCAAGCGGTTAGCCAAAACCGACAGCTTCTCGCCCAACGTCTTCAACAATCGGTCATTGTTTGGCTAGATCAACAACACACCACCGATTGTTTATATGTAGACAGCGTTCCTCAACAAATATCCATCGCCGATGCAGTTTGGACTGATCAACCAGGCCTGGTGCTTTCTGTCATGACCGCCGATTGTTTGCCAATTTTGTTAACCAATGGCAAACGGGTTTGTGCGATTCATGCCGGTTGGCGTGGTTTATTAGATGGCATTATTGAAAATAGCGTAAAGCAATGTGTTACCAGGCCTGGTGATGGTTGGCAAGCTTGGATTGGCCCGGCGATTTCAGCCAAATTTTTTGAAGTAGGCGATGAAGTCCGCCAAGCCTTTGTTCAAAAACACCCAGCATTTGATCAATTTTTTCAGCCGCACGGCGACAAATGGTTAGCAGATCTAGCGGCGATGGCCGAACAGATATTAGGTTTACAAGGCATAAAAACTATCAGCCAATCCGGCTTATGTTCCTACGCCGATGCTAAACGTTTTTATTCCTACCGCCGAGATGGCGAAACCGGCCGCATGGCGAGTTTGATTTGGCTGGAAAGTTAGTCAAACCGAATCTAAATCGGCTCTTAATATCCCTGTTTTAAAATACTGTCCATTTTTTCGACCGCCTCAGGTAGTCCGGAGATGATAACGGTGTCGTCGGGGCGTAGGCGGGTGTTTTTGTCAGGGTTTTCACCTCTGACCGAGCCGCGTTTTACTGCATCGACATGCACAGCGTTTTCAGCAAAGTTTAACTCTTTCAGACGTTTACCTATTGCAAAGGCATTTGCATCTAAAGTCACGGCGTGAATGATGCCACCTTGTATTTGCGGCGCACCGGTTCGGATATCGGATTCACCAGCATAGAAGTTGGCGAGCAGGCTGTAGCGGTCTTCACGTGCTTTGCGGGTTTCTTTGAGTACTTGGCTGGCCGGGTGTCCGAGCATTAACAGCAAGTGCGAAGATAACATGATGCTGGATTCGAAAATATCAGGGATGACTTCGGTTGCGCCCGCATCCGAAAACTCCTGCAGATGACTATCATCCTGAGTTCTCACCAATACTGGAATATCAGTGCGAATTTGACGAATGGCATTCAGAGTTTTTAATGAAACATGGTGGTCGTGATAAGTAATGATGATCACTTTGGCTTTGTCGATTTTGCAGGAATGCAAAATATCCGGCTTGGCCGCGTCACCGTAATAAACTGGTTCACCGGCCAGTTGCGCTTCTTTAATGCGTGATATATCAAGGTCGAGCGCCACAAATGGAAAGTTTGCGTTGGTCAAAAAACGTTTGGTGGTTTGGCCT
The DNA here is from genome assembly GCF_036568485.1 of Thiomicrospira sp. Classification (GTDB taxonomy): domain Bacteria; phylum Pseudomonadota; class Gammaproteobacteria; order Thiomicrospirales; family Thiomicrospiraceae; genus Thiomicrospira. The sequence continues at coordinate 8,887 of NZ_DATCSL010000114.1, read as the reverse complement.
ACACGCCCAAAGCCACACAAAATAACGTGATCTTTTAGATACTCAGTGTCTTGCTCAATCACGCTTTCCATTTGTTTGCGTTCAAGACCATAGCCAAAGCTGATTAGATTGGTTAAGCGGCCATTAAACTTCACTAAAAGCGGGGCGGCCATCATGCTTAACACCGCAGAGGAAAGAAGAATTTGACCAATTTCGGTGGGGAGAAGGTTGTAGGTAAAGCCCAGAGTCATGATGACAAGACCAAATTCGCCTACTTGCCCTAAAGTAATTGCTGATCGAATCGATACTCCGCCAGGCTTTTTGAAGACAAAACGCATTAAGCCGTAAATGATCAAAGCTTTAAGCAGCATAATGCCAATGGTAATGCTGAATACCAGTAACAAGTTTTCGTAGATGACTTTGGGGGCAATCATCATGCCGACGGTAATAAAAAACAGGCCTAATAATACGTCTTGGAAAGGTCGAATATCGGCTTCGATTTGATGACGATATTCGGTTTCGCCCAGCATCATGCCGGCTAAAAACGCGCCAAGCGTTAAAGATAAACCAATTTCTTCGGTTAAAGCCGCCGAACCAAGTGCAACGAATAACACGGTTAACATAAAAAGTTCGGTGGATTTAGCGGAGGCCACTTCGTTAAAGAGCGGGCGCAAAACATAGCGACCCAATAACAACATTAAAACAACAACAAACAAGCCTTTTAAAAACGACATGCTGAGTGCGTAGCCGAGTGAAATATCAGACTGAGTAAGTGCTAAAGCCGGGATTAAAATCAACAATGGAATGGCAATAATGTCTTGGAAAATCAACATGCCAATCGCGCTACGACCATGGCGTGACTGAATTTCGCCTTGTTCCGTGAGTTGTTTAATCACAATCGCGGTTGAGGAAAGGGCAAACGCACTGGCAATGACGATGCTGGTGTTGGTGTCGAGACCAAAGGCTTGCACTATCAAAAACACCGCGCCACCTGTAACCAAGACCTGCAAGGCACCTAAACCGAATACCAGATTGCGCATGGCTTTCATCTGCGCTAATGAGAACTCTAAACCAATCGAAAACAGTAAAAACACTATGCCAATTTCGGCTAAAAATAGGGTGTTGGCTTCGTTTTCAATCAGTCCTAATACACCAGGGCCGACAATAATGCCGACAAAGATATAACTTAAAATAGGCGGCATATGCAGGCGTCTAGATAAGGATACGGTTAATACCGCCAAGCCAAGTAGCATCACCACCATTAACAAAATATGACCTTGACCTGAGTGTTCCATTCTTAAACCTTATCTGTTTTTTGTATCGAGAGTTATTCTTAACCGCGAAACCACATTTAAATAAATTCAAAACGCATCGAAAGGTCAACGGCTTGAATATGTTTAGTGATGGCGCCGGTAGAAATAAAGTCAACGCCGGTACTGGCGAGGGTTTTAAGTTGGTCGATTTCGACATTGCCAGAAGCTTCTAATTTAGCTCGGCCAGCCACCATGGCGACCGCTTGTTTAATCTCGTCCAAGCTAAAGTTATCCAGCATGATAATATCGGCTTGCGCTGCGACCGCAAGCTCAACTTCCGCCAGATTTTCGGTTTCGACTTCGACGGAAACTTCTGGGTGTTGTTGATTTGCTCGTGTCACCGCTTGGGTTAAATTGCCACAAGCAATAATGTGATTTTCTTTAATTAAAATCGCATCGTACAAACCAAACCGGTGATTTTGACCGCCGCCACACTTTACCGCGTACTTTTGCGCCAAACGTAAACCAGGTAGGGTTTTTCGGGTATCAAGTAGGCGGGTTTTTTGGCCACTCAATTCGGCTACATAACGTGCCGTAACCGTGGCGGTCGCGGATAGAGTTTGCAGAAAATTCAACGCAGTACGTTCACCTGTAAGGATTTTGCGCGCATTGCCGGTGATTTCGCAAAGCAGTTGATCGGCTTTAACCGATTCACCTTCTGTGCAGTGCCAGCTGATTTTTAGCGTTGGATCAAGTTGTTTAAACACCTCATCAAACCAAGGGCGGCCACATATGATGGCGTCTTCACGGCAGATAATGCGGGCATGAGCTTGAGTTTGCGGATCAATTAAGTCCGCCGTTAAGTCGGCGTGTCCCAGGTCTTCCTGAAGTGCAAAACGCACGGACGCGGTTAAATCCTTAAAAAAATGATCCATAGGCTATTAAATGTTTGCTTTAAAATGTTTAAATAGAGTGAAACTTATTAATCAGATTATACACCAAAAAGCCCTGTGCTGGCTGAGTGAGAAAGGACGAAAACCAATTGAAAACCATGCATGTCAATGCGCAAACAGGTCGTTTAGTAGAGGCCAAATGGATTGCTAGCCCGAATTTTGAACCACGACCACCAGGCCTGGTGCCTGAATTAATTGTGGTGCATGGCATCAGTTTACCGCCGGATGAATTTGGTGGAAGCGGAGTAGAGCAGCTATTTACTAATCAGCTTAATCCACAAGAAGACAGTTATTATCAAGCCATAGAAGGCTTAAAAGTTTCATCGCATTTGTTTATTCGGCGCGGTGGAGAAGTGATTCAGTTTGTCGATTTTAACCAACGTGCTTGGCATGCCGGGGTGTCGTGTTTTAATGGGCGTGAAAACTGTAATGATTTTTCGATTGGCATTGAGCTCGAAGGGGCGGATCATATCGCTTATACCGCCAGTCAATATGAGGCCTTGGGTTCAGCGATTTTAGCACTTCAAGAGGCTTATCCTAGTTTGCGTAACGCCGCGGTGGTTGGCCATAGTGACATTGCGCCTGGGCGTAAAACTGATCCGGGCCCGTTATTTAACTGGGCGGCCTTGAAGCGTTTAACAAGTTCATGAACTCAGATTATTTAGACGCAATTGAACTAAAACTTAAGCAATCCAACCGTTTTCTTTATTTTTACCGGATTTGGTTTGGTTAGGTTTGGGGCGAAACTTCATACAGGCTTCGCCGGAGGTTTCATATACTACTTGGCTGGGCAAACGTGAGGTTTTAAAACCAAATGCTTTGCAGCCACGGGGTTTGCTCGCTTCCCATGTAATATAGAAGTATTGGCAACGAAAGCAGTCAATGTTTTTCATAATCAGTATTTTTCATGCGGGTTCATAAAATTCGTCAATTAGCCAACTTGGCTGGGTGTGCTATTATTGTCGCACTTTTTTTAAGATTGTCATATAGCCCCCACCCGTTGGGTGGCTAAGTGTAAAGGAAATTGTATGGGAAAAATCGGCTTGTTTTACGGAACAGATACCGGCAATACCGAACGGGTTGCCGACTTAATCAAACAGCAATTTGGCGCGGACCTGGTAGATGTGCACGATATTGCCTCGGCTAAAAAATCGGATTTTGACCAGTATGACAAATTAATTTTAGGTCAGCCCACTTGGTATTACGGTGAACGCCAAAGTAGCTGGGACGATTTTTGGGAAGACTTTCGTTCAATCGACTTTAGCGGAAAAACGGTGGCCTGTTTTGGTTTAGGCGATCAGGCTGATTATGCTGAATACTTTGTGGATGCGATTGGCATGATGCACGATGTCGTGCTTGAAAATGGCGGCACGCCAGCGGGTTATTGGTCAACCGATGGATACCAGTATGACGAGTCCAAAGCGGCCACCGAGGACGGTGAGTTTTTTGTCGGTTTGGCTTTGGATGAAGATCAACAGCCCGAGCTAACCGAGTCGCGCATTGCCGAATGGGTAACCCAGGTTAAAGAAGAGATGGGTTTGTAAGAAATATCCAGCCGCAGGCAAAACAGCTTTGCGGTGACGGTTAGTGATGATTTGACCCTAAGCACCAGGCCTGGTGCTTAGGGTTTTGTTTTTTAAGCGTGTATTTAACCGCGCAAGCTCATTTGTTTCCAACCTTTTTGTTTCGCCACTTCAGTTAAGCGTGGATCGGCATCAACCGCAATTGGATAACTCACTTGTTCCAATAGGGGCAAATCGTTGTGCGAATCAGAATAGAAATAACTATCTTCTAAGGTTTCATCATGTTGTTTTAACCAGTCAGCTAAGCGTGTGACCTTGCCTTGCTGAAACGACGGAACCCCAGCAACACGTCCAGTAAATCGACCTTCATGAACTTCCGGTTCGGTGCCAATCAATTCATTAATGCCCAATTTCTCAGCAATGGGCCGAGTAATAAAGGTATTGGTCGCTGTAATAATAAGTGGGCGGTGACCTTGTGATCTGTGCTTTTCGATCAAAGCTTGGGCTTGTGGCAACATAATGGGTTCAATCATCTCGCGCATAAAATCCTTATGCCAAGCCAGTAGTTGTTCCATTGGGTGCAAGGTAAGCGGTTTGAGTGAAAACGCTTGGTATTCAAAAATATCCAAATCACCGTTTTGATATTGTTGGTAAAAACGTTCGTTTGCTCGACGATATTCATCGGCATCAATCAATTGGTTTTTAACTAAAAACTCGCCCCAAAGATAATCGCTGTCGCCACCAATTAAGGTGTTGTCTAGATCAAAAATTGCCAAGCTCATGCCAAGTTCCTATTGCTGAAAATAAGGGGAATGCTAAACCAAGCGCGTGTTTTCAACAATGCTTGACGAAACAATTACTAAAAATAAACAGTTTTGATTGAAAATATACGACCTTTTAGGCATTATTAGCTCCAATTGAATTTATTTGGTTTAAAAACCGTTGTTTTAGGGATTTTTTGTGATTGATCAGGATGGATACCGCTTAAATGTGGGCATTATTATTGCCAATAAACAGGGCAAGTTGTTCTGGGGCAAGCGTATTCAACAAGAGGCCTGGCAATTTCCACAGGGTGGCATTCGTGAAAGTGAAACCCCGCAGCAAGCCGTATTTCGTGAGTTACGTGAAGAAGTAGGGCTGTCGCCTTCTGACGTGCGCGTCCTTGGTAAAACCTCGGATTGGTTGCATTACGATCTGCCTAAACATTTAATTCGTCATTACAGTCAGCCGGTTTGCGTCGGCCAAAAGCAAATTTGGTTTTTGCTGGGGTTGGAGAGTTCCGATGATGCGATTAATTTAACCGATCATGCTACACCAGAATTTGAAACTTGGACCTGGGTCGATTATTGGCGACCTGTGCAAGAGGTCGTGAGTTTTAAGCAAGCGGTTTACCATCTTGCCTTAACCGAACTGGAAGACGCGCTGAATAAGTTTTGGTTGCCTAAATAATCGCCTAAATAGTCAAAATAACCAAACCAGTCTAGTGCCCATCCCTTACCAGGCCTGGTGCTTGTCAGTCGGTTTATTTTTCTCGCTTAATTTTCGCTCTAACTCGACTCGTTTTTACTGCACTTTTTATGCACATTTTTAAGGACAAAACGCTGGCACGCTGTTTTTCGGCCTAAAAAGTGGTATGATTCCCGCCATTAATTTTTCTAAAAAACGGTAAAGACCGCGCCCAACTAGGCGTTTACAGGCTTTTATGTTAAACCCAATAGCCCAAAAGTCTTTATTTTTGTTCAGAGTGCATCGCTAAACCTGCGATTGACTCAGTTTAAAACCCAAGAGGTGAATGTATGAGCGATCAGTTCATTGATCAAGATCCACAAGAAACACAAGAGTGGCTTGATGCGTTAGAAGCCGTTGTTCAGTTTGAAGGTACCGATAAGGCCCACCATCTGATTGCAACCTTGATTGAAAAAGCCCGTGTTCACGGCATCGATATTCCTTATTCTGCAAATACCCCCTATATCAATACTATTGCCCTTGAAGAGCAAGACAACTATCCAGGCGATTTAACACTGGAACAACGTATTCGTTCAATTTTGCGTTGGAATGCGATGGCGATGGTGGTAAAAGCCAATAAAGAAACCGGCGTCGGCGGCCATATTGCTTCTTATGCATCAAGCTGTACCTTGTATGAAGTGGGCATGAACCATTTCTTTAAAGGTCCGGATCATGAGCTAGGTGCGGATATGATCTTTTTCCAAGGCCATACCGCACCAGGTATGTATGCCCGTGCTTTCCTTGAAGGCCGTATGGAAGAAGATCAGTTGAAAAACTTCCGTCAAGAAGTAGACGGTAATGGTTTATCTTCGTATCCACACCCATGGTTAATGCCAGATTTCTGGCAGTTCCCAACCGTTTCTATGGGTCTAGGCCCATTGATGGCGATCTACCAAGCACGTTTCATGAAATACATGGATTCACGTGGATTAGCGAAAACCGAAGGCCGTAAAGTATGGGCTTATTTAGGTGACGGCGAAATGGACGAGCCAGAATCACGTGGTGCGATTCAGTTGGCTCAGCGTGAGCGTTTAGACAACCTTATTTTCGTAGTGAACTGTAACCTACAGCGTTTAGACGGCCCAGTACGTGGTAACGGCAAAATTATTCAAGAATTAGAAGGCATGTTCCGTGGCGCAGGCTGGAACGTAATTAAAGTATTATGGGGCTCTGGTTGGGATGCCTTATTAGCCAAAGACACCAGCGGTAAGTTAATTGAGCGCATGGGCGAAGTGGTGGATGGTGAATACCAGGCCTATAAAGCCAAAAACGGTGCTTGGGTTCGCGAACACTTCTTTGGTAAATATCCAGAAACCGCTGAATTGGTTAAGGATATGACCGATGGTGAAATCTTTAAGCTAACACGCGGTGGTCACTCACCTCGTAAAATCTACAACGCTTACAAGCGTGCCAGCGAAACCAAAGGTATGCCATCGGTTATCTTGGCTAAAACCGTTAAAGGTTATGGCATGGGTGAGTTTGGTGAGGCGGCGAACAGCGCCCACCAACAGAAGAAGCTTGATATTAATGGTCTGAAATATTTCCGTGATCGTTTCTCTGTGCCAATTTCGGATGAACAGTTAGAAAAAGACGTACCTTTCTACCGTCCAGAAGCCAATAGCCCGATCATGAAGTATGTCGAAGAGCGTCGTGCAGCATTAGGTGGCTCTTTACCAAGTCGTCAAGACAAGTCAGAACCGTTGAATGTACCTGACTTAGACGCGTTCAAAATGTTGCTGGAAGGCACCGCTGATCGTGAAATGTCGACCACTATGGCGTTTGTTCGTGTGTTGTCTATCTTGTTACGTGACAAAGAGCTTGGCAAACGTGTTGTACCGATCATTCCTGATGAAGCCCGTACTTTTGGTATGGAAGGCTTGTTCCGTCAGGTCGGTATTTACGATCCAGCTGGCCAGCTATATGAGCCAGTCGATTCGGATCAGTTGATGTGGTACAAAGAATCATCAAACGGTCAGGTATTAGAAGAAGGTATTAACGAAGCCGGTGCGATGTCGTCATGGGTATCCGCAGCGACCGCTTATGCCAACTATGGCGTGAGCATGATTCCTTTCTATATTTACTACTCTATGTTCGGTTTCCAGCGTATTGGTGATTTGGCTTGGGCCGCAGGCGATTCGCGTGCACGTGGTTTCTTAATCGGCGGTACAGCGGGTCGTACCACTTTGGAAGGTGAAGGTCTACAGCACCAAGACGGTCATAACCTAGTGATGTTTGATGCCGTGCCTAACTGCTTAAGCTACGATCCAACTTTCGGTTACGAAATGGCGGTGATTGTTCAAGACGGTCTAAAACGCATGATGCAGAACAAAGAAGACGTGTTCTACTACATCACTGCGATGAACGAAAACTACAGCCACCCAGCTATGCCAAAAGGTGCAGAAGAAGGGATTTTGAAAGGGATTTATTCGTTCAAAAAATCCGAATCAAAATCTAAGACTCGTGTACAGCTAATGGGTTCAGGTACCATCTTCCGCGAAGTGATTGCGGCGGCTGAATTGCTAGAGCAAGATTGGAAAGTGGCCGCTGATATCTGGGCGGTGCCGAGCTTTAACTTATTACGCCGCGAAGGTATTGAAGTTGAGCGTTGGAACACACTACACCCAACCGCCAAAGCCAAAGTGCCTTACGTTACGCAAGTATTGGCGGATGCAAAAGGGCCGTTTATTGCCGCAACCGATTATATTCGTGATTACGCAAACCGTATTCGTGAATATGTACCGGGTGATTTCCATGTATTGGGCACCGATGGTTTCGGACGTTCAGATACACGTGAACAGTTGCGTAAATTCTTTGAAGTGAACCGCCATTATGTGGTGTTAGAAGCCTTAAAAGGGCTTGCGAAACAAGGTCAGATTAAACCTGATGTCGTGCAGCAAGCGATTGATAAATACGGCTTGGATGCAGAAAAAGTCTATCCAGTTCACGCATAAATTGCTCACAAGGACGCAACTCAAAAGGGTGCGTCCTTGTTTGACTAAGGAAAAATGTTATGGCGAAAATTCAATTTAAAGTGCCCGATATTGGTGATTTTGATTCGGTTGACGTGATCGAGGTTTTAGTAAGCGAAGGCGATCAAATTCAAGTTGACGATTCGGTACTTACGCTAGAGTCTGATAAAGCAACGATGGAAGTGCCTTCTACTCACTCAGGCAAGGTTAGCAATATTCAGGTTAAGGTGGGCGATAAAGTCGCGCAAGGTACCTATATTTTCGATATTGAAGTCGATGAAGCTGAAAAACCAGCGGAACCGGCTAAGGCAGAAACAAAAGCGGAAACTAAGACAGAGCAGCCAGAACCGCAAGTCGCGGCGGCACCAGCTCCAAAATTACATGAACAAACCCATGCTAGCTCAGTAGGCTTGCCTACCGCCGCATCCGTGGCAAATACGCCAAAACCGGTGAATCATCAGTCAATGGGCGCTGCAAATCACGCGTCACCAGCGGTACGTGCGTTTGCACGTGTGTTGGGTGTTGATTTGACTGGTGTAAACGGATCAGGTTCGAAAGGGCGTGTTCTTAAAACCGACGTTGAAAGTTTTGTTAAGTCCGTGATGCAAGGCCAAACTTCAGTAGGCGGCGCACAAGGTTCAGGTATTCCACCCGTTCCAACTATCGATTTCAGCCAGTTTGGTGAAACCGAAGAGATCGAACTC
>NZ_DATCSL010000113.1:0-41593 GCF_036568485.1 Thiomicrospira sp. | reverse complement strand
CGGTATGTGGATTTTTTGGTTGATATTATTCGTTATTATTGTTTTATTAATCAAAGTTATGGGCGTTCCATCAAAAAACTCAGAGAGCGCAATGGAATTGCTAAAAAAACGTTATGCGAATGGTGAGATTAATAAAGAAGAATTTGAAGAAATTAAAAAAACTTTGCAGTCTTAGGGTTTATTTGCAACTTAATCCTCAAGAAAAAGACTTCGATGACATTGACCGCCTTATTAAAAGCATGGGTAATTCATCGCCATACTGTTAGTAAGCAATCCATTAAATGAATAATTTAACTTGCAAAATATCATCACCAGGCCTGGTGAAACCGCTTATTTGATAGTGTTTTGCTAATGAAACAAATAAAAATATTCAATGAAACCGGGCTATAGTTCGGTTTGTGTTTCTATATAATAGAGCTTGCGGGATGGGGTGATGAGACCCTCGAGCCGATAAGTAAAACCTTGGGGCCAGACGCATTTAATGGTGAGCATCTCGCTTAATTGCCCGAGAAGCCTAAATTTCTTGCGAAGGCCGCCACCTGAACCCTCGGGTTCAGGGACCGTCGCTCCATTCCGTTCTTATTTCAGCCTCTGTGTGCTTGTTAGCATACCGAGGCTTTTTTGTTTAAGCTGATATTTTTGCGACGATCGCCTACAATCCCGGGTAGTGAACTCAGCAGATTGACAGGATAAATTTAATGACACAGCCGCTCTTAATTGAGACTTCTCAAAACCTTAACCAAGTCCGTCGTGACTTACGTGCAAGACGTAAAACATTGAGTATTTCTCAACAACGTCAGCACGCACAAGCCGCGACCCAAGCTTTATTGCGCAGTGCTTGGTTGCAACGTCCAAAACGTATCGCGGTATTTTTAGCGCAAGACGGCGAGCTGGGCACGAAAGATTTAATTCAAGCTTTGTGGCAACGGCATCATCAGGTTTATTTGCCGGTCATACAACCTAAAACCGGACATTTAAAATTTGCGGTTTATCGTGCCGACTCACGTTTGGTGCCGAATCGTTTTGATATCAATGAACCGTTGATTCAACGCGCCACTGATTTGTTGAAAGCACCACAGCTGGATTTAATAGTTCTGCCCTTGGTGGGTTTTGATAAAGAAGGTCGACGTTTAGGTATGGGCGGCGGTTTTTATGATAAAACCCTGGCCTTTAAGCTAAAACAGCCACACCGCAAACCGCGTTTGATTGGTTGGGCGCATGCGTGTCAAGAAGCAGTTGGTTTGATCTCACAGCCTTGGGATGTGCCGTTGGATGCATTGGTGACTGAAAAACGGATGCATAGGTTTTAATTGGCTCGATTTATCACAAGTCATTGTTTTTCTGAGCCTAGTTTGTTACAGAAACTACTCGGTTTGCAGAACCTATTCGGTTTCTTTTCGGAAAATCAGGTCTACCGAGCTTTTGCTATCGCTGCTGTCGCTTTTTAGGAGCCAGTCAGGCGTGAGTTGGTAGAAAATTTGTACCGCATTGTTTTGTTGTCCCGATAAGTCACGTGCGTAACGTACATACAAATCATCGGTTAAGGCTCGGCCTAACAATAAACTGCTCACTTGTTGATCTTGCACATCAAAATAAATATCTTCAATGCCTAAGGTTTGCGTGAGCTGGTTTAATAGCGGCGTATTGTTTTGAATTCCCAATTTATATAACGCTGACAAAACTTGCGATTCGTAGTTGGGTTCGGTGTCTAAATCACCCGCGCGACCAAACACCAGTAGGTTAATAATACGCGCTTGGGAAAGACTGGGCGTGGAGTAAAAAACAAAGCCCGGCTGGCTGGTGCTGCCGGTAATGTTTAAGCGAGCGGTGGTTTGATCAACCGTGCGGAATAGATTGACGTTTAATGCTGGATTAGCCATTACTCCGGTAAAATTAAAACTAGAACGATCAATTTCGATTCGGTTACGTCGGTCTAAATAGATATAACCTTCGCGTAATAAAACTTCGCCGAATGCGCGCAGATTTTGATCCTCTTCGGTTTGAACTAAACGCAATTCACCACCGAGATCGGCCTGAGCATCCAATAGGTTAATTTTAACTTCGTCGCCAAACCCAACTCGTAAATCTAGGTCTAATGTCAGATTTGATTCATCTTGTCCAATCGGTTGGTTTTGCTGATTGATGATGATCTCATCGCCATGTGGGCGTGCTTGCTGGTGCAAAGGCATGGAGTCCAAATTGACATAACTGTCATGCAGTTTCACGCCACCACTCAAATAAGCCAAGCCGTTGGTTAAGTCAAAAGCCAGTTCAGCTTGTGTATTCAAATGGGCAAAATTGGTTTTAAGCAGTTCAATCGAATCACTTTTGAGTTCAACTGCCAAATGCGGTCGGTTTTGTAAATCGGTTAAGTTCAGGCTTAACTCGGCTTGGCGACTTTCAGGCTGTTGCCAGCGCCCATGGGCTTTAATAGAGTCTTCAGCAACCTGAGCCTGTAAATGGATAGATTGTTCGGTTAACCCCAAGATGGGTAAATCAAAATCCAGCGCCATGCGTGCACGCGTATCATGTTGTGGATTATTCAGTTCACCAAATAGCGCGGTTTCTAAGTTAAGTTGGGTTTGCTTTAGAGTGATCCGTTCGGCTAAACGCTCGCCGATTTGCCATTCATTTAGCTGCAAACGTAAATGACCATCTAGTTCGGCTTGTGACCAGGCCTGGTGCTTGCGCAAGTTGACTTGTGCACTTAAACCACCGCTCTCATTCAAACCCGCAAAGCTGCTTAACTCGGCTTGCTGATTGGCGAGCTTAAAGTCAGTTTGCCAATCAGTCACACTAAGCGGCCACTCAAAACCTTGTTGCATTAATTGCAGATCCAGTTGTGGCACCTTAAGCGTTTGGCTTAAACGCAGATTATTTTGCCAATCGGCCTGACCTTGACCATTTAGGCGACCTTGCATTTGCAAGTCCTCCGGCAACCAAGGCTGGATCCAATCAATAATCGGCAAAGCATTAAACTGCCAGTTAGCTTGAGTGGCGTTTATTTCAAAACAAAGTTGAGCCAGTGAGTCTTGGTCGGAACGCAAACAGGTTTGGGCTAACTTTACTTGATTTGGTGCTTGCCAGTTGAGGTCGATGGGTTGATTTAAACGCCAGTTGCCAGTGATGGGGTTATTGATTTCTAACCAGTTTAGGCGCAAGGTTTGCGCCTGCCAGTTCGGGTTAGTTTCAAGCCACTGGGTTTCCAAACTTACTTGCGGATGTTGCCACAACAAATTCGTGGTTAAGCCCGCTTCAGATGACTGACGCGTTAGCTTGAATTGCTCAAATAGGGTGAGGGTTGGATTTTCAGCTGTGTTTTGAGCCAACTGTGATAGTTGCAAGTCCAGCTCAGCCCATTCGGGGCGGTTTAGGGGAATACGAGCCTTAAGTTGAGCTTGCTCTAATGAAAACGATTCGAACCCCAAAGGTTTAAAATCGGCTTTCAAATCCACCCAACCTTGGCTGAAAGATAGGGTTTCGCTTTGCATGTCGCGTTGACCTTTGGCTTGCAAGCTTAAGTTGGCTTGACCACTTAATTGTTTTGCTAGTTGCTGAAGTTGGTTGAGTTGGGCATTAAGCGTTAAATCAAACGCTTCTGCCCAGTGCCCCTGTATCTGCAGCTGGTTGTCGCCTAACACTGCCTGTGCTTGTCGGATTTGAATGTCTGATAAGTCTGGATTGGTTTCAATTTGAGCCTGAATACGGCCGATGTAAGCGCCATAATCCAAAGCAAGTTGCTCAATAGTCAGTGCATAATCTGTGTCGTTAATCCGTTGTGTGCCAACTTGACCCTTTAAGGTTAATCGCTCAGGTAAACCGGTTAAATTGAACGAGTTAAGCGTTAATTGGCTGGCACGTTCGCTCACATCCTCTAATTGATAACGCAAACTTGTATTGAGTTGATAATCCAGGTTGGGGCGCAACCAGTCGAGCCGAAAATCTTCAGCGTTCAGTGTGATATCCAAACCGTCGAGCGATAAAAGACTTTGGCCATTGAGTTCAAGTCTGCCCATTTGGTCGGATTGTGCCATCAGATCAAACTTTAAGGGTTGGTTGTCGGCGTATTCGACTTGCCAATCTATTTGCTTGGCAGCTAAATCATTCAATCTCAAACTCAGGTTGCCTTGACTTTGTAGTTGTTTGGTTTCAAGTTGATAACTAAATAAGCTATGTCCGTTTAATTGATGTAATCGCCATTCGGGGTTTAATAACGCTTCTAATTCTGTCCAGTCTGAACTCAGTGTTAGCTGAGTTGTATCGCGCTGAATACGATGTTGTGATTCAAGCTGATAAGGATGGGTGATCGACAAATCCAGCTCCAAATCGTTCAGTTCACCTTGCCATTTTGCTTGCCAAGCCAAGCTGGGGTTGGCAGGGTTAAGTTGATCTAAACCTGCCAACCCTTGTAATGTCAGATTCATCTCCCCAGAAAACTCGCGTGCGGTTTTGAAGTGAATCAATGCGTCGCCATTTAGTTGGTAGGGCGCGTAATCTAAACTTAGTTGATTTAACTGCAGTTTACGATCCCGCCATTGCAAGCCGACCGAAAGGTTGGGTAAGGCTTGGCTGGCTTGTTGATTCATTTGCAGAGATAACTGATCTAAGCTTAAATCATCTACTGTTAAAGCCAGTCCTAGCTGATCAACCAACGCAAATGGTTCAGTATTTGGTTCAACTGATTCTGGTGATTCATTAGAATTTATTCGCAGTTGTGCTTGTTGGATTGCTAGTTGGTTAAAGTGTAATTCCGATTGAATCAATGCCGAAAGTTGCCATTGCCATTGCAACTGTTCGACTTGTAGTTTCATTTGTGGGGTTTGAATGCGCAGCTTGTTAAGTTGCAAGCCATTTATGAGTCGGCCTTGACTGGATTCAACTTTGAGCTGGCCATGCGTTAGCCGATCCAAGTAAGGCCAAAGTTGGTTGGGCGCTTGGGGCGATAACAGCAACCAGCTCAAAATAGCCGCAGCGCTTAACACACTTAACCCCAGCAAGCTCAATAAACTAATTAAGCTGTACTTTAGTAAAGCTAGGCTTAGTGATGTTAGTCGATTCATCATAAATCTAACCCTATTGAAAAGTGCAGACGCCAATCTTGCTGATCTTCGGAGATTGGCCAGGCGATGTCAAATTTGGCGGTGCCGACTGGAGTAAAGCCACGTAAGCCAACCCCTGCACCAACCTTGAACTCATTGAGTTGATCGTCAAAAACTTGACCGGCATCACTGAACGCGCCCACACCTAGATATTTAGAGAAGCGGTAATCGGTTTCAAGGCTGCCTAGTATCATATTTTTGGCGCCCACCAAACCGGTGTCGGTTTCAACACCAATGCTTTCAAACCCATAGCCGCGTAGGTTTTCCCCACCCAGTAAATAGCGATAAGTGGCTGGTAAGCTGTCTGAGTCTTGGGCGGCACTCATTACACTTTTCGCTCGTGCGTGAAATCGCCAAAAATCAATCGGCGATACCACACCGCGAGCGCCCAGTTCGAGTTGTAAAAAATCCGTGTCGGACAAAATTTGTTGGGTTGCGCCTCGAAGCCCGCTGTCTAGTCGATAGCCTGCAGAAGGGTAAGCCTCATTGTTGACCCAGCGTTTTTGAAAATTGACTCCAGCTAATAGAGTTTGTTGAGTTTCATCGGCTTGGTCTTGGTAACGATAGGTTTCCGTTTCTAACGAAATAAATGAATTGAGTCGCCAAAAACGGTCGATTTGGTAAATATATTCAGGTGTAAAAGCGGTGCGAGAACGTTTCAAGTTGCTCGATTGAGTAGCCTCCCAACCCAACCCAATGTTCCAGCTTTGCTTACTTGGGCGTTGACCGGGGAGGCGATAATTAATATCAAAAGATTGCGCGCGTTCGCCAATCACACTTTCGATTTGATAATTATGGCCTTGTTGGTTGACGAGACGATTTTCAAACCCAAACAATAAGCGTGCACCTGTATCGCTGCCATATCCACCGCCTAGGTTATAGCGATGGCGCAAATTGTCTTCCAGTTCAACTTGAATCGGAATCGCGCCATCTTCTTCATCGCCAAATTGGGGTGCAATTCTGACTAGGCCGAAATATCCGCTGTCAATTAAACTTGTCTGCAGATCGGTTAGTGCATCACGCTGGTAACTGTCACCCGGTTGAAACTCAACAAATTTGGCTAGAAAGTCATCGTCTAACGCTTGGTTGCCAATAAATCGTACTTCGCCAAACTGGTAGGAAGATGCGGTATGAAGATGAATTTGAATATCTACCGCCTGATCATGCGGATAAACCCGAAACACACGCTGTTCAAAATCCGCGTCCATATAACCTTGATCTAAGGCGAGATTTGTAAGGTCGCGTAATGTGGCGCTGTAATCTTGGTGCTTGAAGATTTGGCCAGTTTTTAAACGCAGGTCAAATTGACGATATTGCGGCCAAACAGCCAAGTCTTTGCCAGGCCCTTTAATTTGAAGGTCAAGCTGACGAATTTTTACTGGTGCGCCTAACTTAATTTTAAACTGGGCGCGGGTCAGGCTGTCTGAGCGCGTCAGATCGCTTTGGATGCTGGCATCATAATAGCCTTGGGTTTTGAGTGTGTTCAGTAGTTCAGCTTCAGCCCGCTCAAACAAAAAGTTGGTTTGGGCAGGGAAGGCATCGTTTTCAAGGTGTGCAATTGACAGATTGCTACGTAATACTTTGATCAATTCGGTTTGATTGGCGGCATTGTGTTGGATCTGCACCTCAACGCGGGGCTGAGCTAAAACCGTGTTTGCAAAAAAACTGATACTGAATAAGCCAACAAACAGCCAAGTTGGGTGCGTGCGGGGATAAAAGTGCAGAGGAAGGCGAAAAAGCCACATGTTAATTCGTCGTAGACTCTTCAACCAAGCTTTGCATTAAGCCTTCAAGTTGTTTTTCCATGTGGTCGGTATATTGCAGGGTATCGCGTTTCATTTGCACATAGTCGTAACACAGGTTGAGGGCGACCATGAGAATCTTATTTTCGCCTTTAAGATGGGTGACTTGATCCAGCTTATCTTCCAATAAAGTAGCCGCTTCAACCAGCGCTTCACGTTCGCTATCCTCACAGGGGACTTCAAAGTGATGGTTCATCAATGTGAGGTGTAGCATTTTATGGGCTCCTATTAAGCGTCCTAGTGTCTTAAAAACGCGGGCTGGTTTGACGCGCACAGATAGGCTTTTGCTAAAAGCCTATGATATGATTGCGCCTTAATTATTGTAGCAAAAGACCGTTTTAGATGAACACAAAGTTAAGTTTTAACGAATATGCCGATGCGTTTGCGCCTTATTCACAATTAGAATCGGCTTCATTTGTACAAGGCATGTTGGTCGGGCAGTTGAGTAGCACGCCCAGTATTACTGAAGCTCAATGGATTAAACGCCTAGTTGATGAAAGTGGTTTGGGCGCGATTAAAGAGTCTTTTTTGGTCGCCTTGCATCAACTTTATATGGACACTTTGGCGGGGCTAAATAGTGCGGAGTGCGATTTTGAAATCTTGATGCCGGCTGATGATGAGCCTTTGGCTCAGCGCGCACGCCATTTGGCGGAGTGGTGCGAAGGTTTTTTATATGGCATGGGCTTGGGAAGTTTGGGCGAGCTGTCGCGAGAAGTCTCCGAGTTGTTAAATGATTTTGGTGAAATTTCATTATTAGAAGTGCCCGACGAGCCGGATGACAAAGCCGATGATAATTTAACCGAACTAGTTGAGTTCGTCCGCATGGGGGCGGTTATGGTGTATGACGAACTTAATCCTTTACCACAGCAACCGATTCCGATCCCGGAGTCAGATAAAAAACCTACTTTGCATTAATTTGTCTGAAGCCGCCAACTCGATTATTCACGGAAACCGATTATGAACTTTGCCCAACGTCGTCAAGATTTGCTCGAAAAACTGCCCGCCGGTAGTGTGGCGTTAATTCATTCCGGTGAAGAACAAATTCGCAACCGGGACGTCGAATATCCATTTCGAGCCGACAGCGATTTTATCTATCTTACCGGCTTTACCGAGCCAGATTCAGTATTGGTATTAATCCGCGCTGAAGTGTTAGCCGACACGGACTATGCAAAACCCAACCACCAGGCCTGGCTGTTTTGCCGTCCGAAAGATCCAGAGCAAGAAACTTGGCAAGGCAAACGCTTAGGTGTCGAAGCGGCCCCAACCCACTTAGAGCTAGACCAGGCCTGGTCGATTGATGATTTGGACGATATTGCGCCCCAATTCTTAACCCATGCCGATCAAGTTTATTTTAGTTTTGGTCAATTAGCTGATTGGAGTGGCCGGATGGCGGATTGGCTGTCTGAGCTTAAAACCCAAGTGCGTAAAGGCGTGCCCCTGCCCACCAGTTTGAATGATTTAGATAGCATATTGCATGAGCAACGCCTGTTTAAATCAGCGCAAGAAATTGAAGCTATGCGTGAAGCGGCGCAAATTTCGATTGCGGGTCATCTGGCTGGAATGCAAGCCACCAGGCCTGGTGCTTATGAATATCAAATCCAGAGTGCAATTGAACACGCATTCCGTTTAGGCGGTTCACCGCGTGTGGCGTTTAATACCATTGCGGCGGCCGGCGAAAATGCCTGTATTTTGCATTACACCGAAAACCAAACCCAGTTGCAAGATGGCGATTTGATCTTGCTGGATGCGGGCGCTGAATGGCAAGGCTACGCGGGCGATATTAGTCATACCTATCCGGTCAATGGGCGTTTTAGTGACGCACAAAAACAACTCTATAATCTGGTGCTAGAAGCCCAGAAAGCCGCCATTAAAGCCGTGCAACCTGGGCGGCTTTATCATTTAATGCACCAGGCGAGTGCCGAGGTAATTACGGTCGGTTTGATTGAGTTAGGTATCTTGCAGGGCGAGTTAGATGACTTGCTCGAAAAAGAGGCTTTTAAACGCTTCTTTATGCACGGCACGGGCCATTGGTTAGGTTTAGATGTGCATGATGTTGGGCGTTACAAAATCAAAGGTGAATGGCGTTGTTTTGAACCTGGCATGGTGGTGACGGTTGAACCTGGGCTTTATATTCCAAAAGGTTTAGAGGATGTGGATGTCCGCTGGCAGGGCATCGGCATTCGAATTGAAGATGATGTGCTGGTGACGGAAACAGGTCACGAAATATTAACCCAAGGCGCGCTGAAATTGCCGCGCACGGTCGAGGAGATAGAGCAGTGGATGCAAACCAACCGGATTTGAATACATTATCTGAACCTCAATATGACTGTGACTTGGTGATCGCGGGCGGCGGCCCAGTTGGACTTACCTTAGCGTTAGGCCTGGCGCAACGTGGTGCGCAGGTTGAGTTGATTGAGGCGATTGCACCCGAATCGGATCAACCTAATTCGTTTGACGGCCGCGTACTGGCCTTATCTGAAGGTTCGCGTCTGATATTGCAAGACTTAGATGTTTGGACTGATTTAAAACCTTATGTGACTGAAATTCACCATGTCCATGTATCGCAACAAGGTTATTTGGGTTTAACCCTGATGCACTCAGATGAGCTCGATGTGTCGGCGTTAGGCTACAGTATTCGCGCCAGTGATTTGGGACGTGTTTTGTGGCAAAAAGTACAAGCCAATACGGCGATCCGTTTGCATTGTCCGGCCAAGCTTTTAAGCTTTAAAGAGCAGGCCAACAGCGTATTGGTGACTCTACAGCAGGGCGAGCAAACTTTAGAACGTTCTACTCGTTTAGTGGTGGGCGCAGATGGAACTGATTCACAAGTTCGCCAAACAATGGGTTTAAAGCTGCAACAAAAACACTATGGTGCCTGGGCAATTTTAGCGCAAGTGGATACCGAAAAACCCCATCAAAACTGGGCGTTTGAGCGTTTTACCAATGAAGGGCCAGTCGCCTTGTTACCTCTCAATAGTGCGACTCACAAGCTAGTGTATGTGGCGTCGGACGAGCATTACCAAGCCCTGCTTGATTTGTCAGATGCCGACTTTCTGCAAGCTTTTAGTCAAAAAATGGGCGAGCGTTTTGGTGCCTATCAAAACCTGAGTCCTAGAGTAGCTTACCCGCTGAAAGAAACCTATGTGAAAGGTGTGGTCAAAGGTCATGCGGTTCTGATGGGCAACGCCTCACACACTCAGCACCCGGTGGCGGCGCAAGGTTTAAATTTGGGGTTACGAGATGTGGACGACTTCTTAAAAGGCTTGCAACCAGGCCTGGTGAATCTAACCGATTCGGCGTTTTTGGCGCATTATGAGCAACAACGTCAACAAGATCATCAAAAAGTGATGGGGTTAACCGATAGCCTCATTCGTATTTTTGAACATCCATCACCGCTGGTCGGTCATGCGCGTGGATTGGCGATGATGACCTTGCAAGCCTTACCCAAACTTAAACGCCGCCTCGCCCGATTTTCGATGCAAGGCGCAAAACAAGGAGCTGAAAGATGACTTCTTCACAAGATCCGTTAAAGTTTGAAGTCGTGATTGTTGGCGGCGGCATGGTCGGTGCGGCCACGGCATTGGGCTTGGCACAAGGTGGGGTCAAGGTCGCGTTACTTGAACGTGCTGAGCCTGATTTGAGCTGGTCAGATCAGGCGCCTTATCAGCCACGCGTGAGTGCTTTAACACGTGCTTCGGAAAATATTTTACGTAATTTAAATGCATGGTCGGGTATCGAACAACGCCGAGCGCATGCTTTTGTGTCGATGCGGATATGGGAAGAGGCCAGTGATGCCGAAATCAACTTTGATGCTGCCTCACTAAACGAACCTAATTTAGGTTATGTGGTGGAAAACCAAGTGATTCAGGCCGCCCTGTGGGAACAATTGAAACCGGCAGGGGTTCAGGTTTTTTGTGGTAAGCGCTTGCAAAGTTTACGGTTTGATCACCACCAGGCCTGGTTGTCGGTGGAAGACTTAGGCGAAATTCAAGCGACTTTGCTGGTTGGGGCGGATGGCGCTTTTTCTCAAGTTCGCACCTTGGCGGGGATAGGCCTGGATCAACATGATTATGCGCAATGTGCGGTGGTGGGTTGCGTGCGCACGCACGCGCCACATCAAGATACGTGTTGGCAGCGTTACCAAGCAGGTGGTCCTTTTGCTTACTTAGCAATGGATGAAAATGTCAGCTCGATTGCTTGGTATTTACCAGTTGAAAAAATGCAGTGGGCGTTGGATTTATCTGAAGAGGATTATCGCGCCGAGTTATTTAAAGCGTCGGATGGACGCTTGGGCGAGGTCACCCAAACTTGGGAGCGGGCTGCGTTTCCGCTAACGCGTCGTCATGCTCAACACTACGTTAAACCCAATTTAGCGTTGGTTGGCGATGCCGCGCATACGATTCATCCGCAAGCCGGTCAAGGCGTAAACTTAGGTTTGTTGGATGCAGCTACCTTGGTCGATGTGCTGTTACAAGCCAAGCAGGCAGGTGAATATTTGGGTGATCAGGCCGTGTTGCGTCGTTATGAACGCTGGCGTAAAGGTGATAATCTTATTGTTCAGCGTGCGATGGAAGGTTTTGATTGGTTATTTAAATCCGACCATGCGGTCAAGGATCAACTGCGTCAACGCTTATTACGTTTGACAAATATCGCTAAACCACTAAAAAACTGGCTCATTCAACAAGCCTTGTACGGACGAGATCCGTTACCGGCGCTGGCCAAAAAATCATCACACTAGATCGAACGATGGGTGAATATCGGCAAGCTCCAAACTGGGTGAAAATGCGGTTGTGTAAAGCATACAACCAGGCCTGGTGTTGGCTGAAAACGAACTTTACTTTGACATTTTAGTCATTAAAGCCTATATTCTCACGATCAATTTATTTTATGAAAAACCTATCTAATAGTAAGGGTAAACGCAATGGCCGATAGACGTCTCCAAGTGTTTCATACCGTAGCCAAAGTCATGAGTTTCACCAAAGCGGCAGAAACCTTGCACATGACCCAGCCGGCGGTCACTTTTCAGGTTAAACAACTCGAAGATTTCTTTAATACACGCTTATTTGATCGCACGCACAATAAAATCACGCTGACAGATGCTGGGCGTGTCGTGTATGAGTTTTCCGACAATATCCTAGAGCTGTATGAAAAAATGAACTCGCAGGTACGCGATCTAACCGGTGAGGTGTCGGGCAGTTTAGTGATTGGTGCAAGTACGACCATTGCCGAGTACATGTTGCCTTGCTTATTAGGTGCGTTTAAAAAGCAGTTTAAAGACGTTAATATTCGCCTACAAGTTGGTAACACCGATGCGATTGTATCGATGGTTGAAAACAACATGATCGATCTAGGCTTGGTAGAAGCGCCGGTTAACAACAAAAACCTGGAAGTAGAAGTCTGCCGCATCGACGAAATGCAAGTAATTTGCCCCATCGATCATCCATTAGCCAAACGCAGTGAAGTGACGATTGAGGATGTGCGTAAATACCCGTTTATTAACCGTGAAGAAGGCTCGGGTTCACGTTCGGTGATTGATACCTATGTGCGCGAACAAGGCCTAAGCATGAGCGATTTTAATATTGTGATGGAATTGGGTGCGCCTGAAGCCGTTAAAATGGCGGTGGAAGCGGATGTTGGTTTAGCGATTGTGTCACGTACGACTTTGATGAAAGAGTTGAAGTTGGGTACGTTAAAAGCTTTGCCGTTGAACCCGCCATTACGCCGACCTTTTTCACATGTGCGCCAGAAGCACAAATTCCGTCACCGTGCTGTAGGTGAGTTATTGGATTTTGCGGTGGCTTACTGTAAAGAAAAAGCCGTTGAACAAGGCTTTGACGTGCCCGACAAATCCGAACAACAACGTTATAGCACCCATTACGATTAAGCCAGCGGCTATATCGCCTAGTCATCCTAGCGTTTGAACGGGGGCAATGTTTCTGTTCAAATGCGCATTCCTCTGTATATCTTACATTGTTATTAATTGATTTAGATCAAGAAAATAGTCATTAATTTGGTTGTTTTTTTAGGTTTTATTCTTATTCGAAGTTTTCACAGTGTCTGTTTGTTAGCTTGATTAAGCTTTAGAGTTTTAACGAATTTTCTAAGGTTAATCAATAATATACAAGGAGCGGTACTATGTTGAATACAAAAATAACTAAGTGGGTGTTAGGTCTAGCAGGCCTGGTGTTATCGTTTAGCCTTTGGGCGGCACCAGTTAATGTGAATCAAGCCGATGCACAAAAAATTGCCAGTTCACTGAATGGTGTCGGCATGGTCAAAGCCCAAGCGATTGTTGAATACCGTGAACAACACGGTGATTTTAAAAGTCTAGATGATCTTGGAAAAGTAAAAGGTATTGGTCCTAAAACGCTAGAAAATAATGCCGATGATATAAAACTGGAAGGAAATTTACCTTAGTAATTAGGTAAGAAACATAAAAAACCGCCCAAGTGGCGGTTTTTTATGAGCTGAACCTTAGAATTATTTAAGGCTTGCGTGAAATGATCTCGCCTTTGCTGTTTAACTTCAAATCCCAACGATTATGAACCCATAAATACTGGGTTGGGTTGTTTTTAATAGCCTCTTCATAAATGGCGTGTAAACGAAGGGTGTCTTGTTCAACACTGTCGGATGGGAAATTTTCCAGTGCTGGTAAAAACGTTACAATATAGCGATTATCCGTTGTACGTTCGGTTAAGCAAGGTACCACCGCACAATCCGTTAGTTTGGCAAGTTTGGATGTGGCCGGATTGCTACGTGTCATATGTCCAAAAAACGGTACCTTTACATGTCCTCGTGATCGATAACGCTGATCCGGTAGAATCGTCATGCTTTCACCATTGCGCAATACCTTGAGCATGCCGCGCGTGTTGTGGTTTGCAATTGGATGTACCGAACGACCATCGGCAAGCGGGATCGATCGGCCTTTGGCGATTAAATAGTCCATTAGTGGATTGTCATGCGGGCGATAAATCGCGTTAAAGTGGGTTAAGAAAGACACAAATAAGCCAGTCATTTCAAGCGTGGTGAAGTGGGGCGCCAAAATCAATACACCTTTACCGCGTGCCTGAGCTTGCTCAAAGTTCTCCAAACCTTCGTAACTCACTAAGCTACGTTCAAATCCGTTATTTGGGTGTTTGCGATAATCGCCCCACCAAACAATCGCGGTTTCCATCAAACTGATGCCTAAAGACGCGAAATGCTCTTTTAGTAAGTTTTCAAGTTCGTTATTAGATAAGTCTGGAAATGCTTGTAGAATATTCTGCCGAGCCAATTTACGACGGCTGGCAGCGAGCCAATACATGCCTCGTCCTAAACTGCGACCAAACCTAAATTTGGTTTGGTAGGGCAGTAAACTCAGCAGTCGTAATAAGCCGACACCTAGCCAAATCCCCCAATATCGAGGGCATAAAAACTGTTTTTTAAATTGAATTGACTGGGTCTGAGACATGCGTTGTTTCCTCAAGTGCGCCTTGTTGATACAAACCGGCATAAAGTCCGTTAAGTGCCAAAAGTTGTTGATGATTGCCAAGCTCTTTGAGTTCGCCGTGCTCCATCACCACAATTTGATCCGCATTTTCGATCGTACTTAAACGGTGAGCAATAATAATCACAGTGCGATCACGGCGCAATTTATCCATCGCCACTTGAATCATCGCTTCGCTTTGATTATCCAAAGCCGAGGTGGCTTCATCTAGAATTAAAATCGGC
This sequence comes from Thiomicrospira sp., assembly GCF_036568485.1. GTDB lineage: Bacteria > Pseudomonadota > Gammaproteobacteria > Thiomicrospirales > Thiomicrospiraceae > Thiomicrospira. Next base: position 26,982 of record NZ_DATCSL010000113.1, on the reverse strand, counting down.
GCATTCTTCAAAAACGCACGTGCAATCGCTAAACGTTGGCGTTGACCGCCGGATAATAGGGCACCATTGTCGCCAATTAAGGTATCTAAACCTTGTGGTAGTTTTTCAATAAACTCCCAGGCATGGGCATCTTTCGCCGCTTGCATAATTGCTTGTTCATCGTATTCGGTATGACCGTAAGCAATATTGGCGCGCACAGAATCATTAAACAACACCACATTTTGGCTAACAAACGCTATTTGTTGGCGCAGATAGTTCAAGTCAAACTCATTTAAAGGCGTGTCATCTAATAAAATGTCGCCATCGCTTGGCAGATAAAAACGTGCAATCAAATTCACTAATGTGGTTTTACCACTGCCAGATTGGCCGACTAAAGCCGTGGTTTTGTAGGGCGGAAAATCTAAACTGAAGTTTTTTAAAGCCAAACTATTGCTGTTTAGATATTGAAAGTTAACATTTTTAAATTCAATTTTGCCTTGAATAGCCGGGCGTAACTGGCCTGGATTCGCTTCTTCCGGTTGATCCAATAAATCAAAAATACTTTCTGAAGCGGCCATGCCTTTTTGAATTACAAGGTTGACGTTGGTTAAACGACGAATCGGTTCAAAGGTTAATGCCATGGCCGTAATGTAAGATAAAAGTTCGCCTGGGGTAAACGCATCCTGTGCGGATAATTGCATCGCAATATAAATGACGCCAGATAAAGCTAAGGCCGCTAATACTTGTACCAAGGGAACATTTAACGCCGCAACTTTGGTGACGCGCAGCGTGTGTTTAAACAACTCGTTGGCCGTATGGTGAAAGCGGTCTTGTTCGTAATGTTCGGCGCCATACATTTTAATGTCGCGGTGACCAACTAAGCCTTCTTCTAGTTGGTGGGTGAGTTGGCCCATATTACTCTGCATGTGTTTACTCGACTGGCGCATCAACTTACTGGCTTTATTAATAATCCAGGCGACGACGGGCCCGACCAATAGCATCAGTAAGGTTAATTCCCAAGAAATATAAAGCATGTAGCCAAATAGCGCCAATACAATCAAAGAGTCACGAATAATCACAATCCAGGCCTCGGATAAAGCGTTACTGGTTTGCGCGACATCGTAGGTGATTTTCGACATTAAAGTACCGGTCGAATATTGCTGAAAAATAGGCAAAGGCAAAAACTGCATTTTACGGTGCATATCGGCGCGAATTTGTAGAATCGCTTTTTGTGCAATCCACTGGCTTGCAACTTTACTAAAGTATTCAGCCACCCCTTTCACAATAAACACACCAGCAAGCATGAGGGGTAAGATTAAAAAACTGTCCGGATCTTTTTCAATCAAGCTTCGATCTACCAGATCTTTTAAAATGGCGGCGGTCGCAGGTTCCATCGCGGCAATCACCATTAGCATAAAAATAGTGAGCGCAATCATGCCCTTATAAAGCTTGATGTATCCTAATAATCGACGGTAGAGAGTAAGTGTGTTTTTATCAAACATAAAAATGGGAAGTGTTACCTTGTTGGTTTAAGTTGAGTTTATTCGCGTTTGAGGATTTTGTTAACCACAATATTCGCCCAGCCCGCGCTTTTAAATTGCGCATTTAACTTAGGTTTATCATAAACGGTTTCTAACCAAGTTAAAAAATCTATCTCGGGGTGGTCTTTTTGATAAGCAAAAAAACTATCAAAGAAAAAATCAAGCTTACCCGTGTCAGCCCAGCGAAAGTGGCCATATTTCATGCTCAGTTGTTTCACAGCGACATCAAGTGGTTCTTTTTCTATAAAGTGTTTATAAAACACACTCATTAACCCGGCGCGATCAGCACCGGATTTGCAATGGATTAAAATCGGATACTCAGCTGTTTCCAGGATTTTTTTGGCTTTTAAAACTTTCTCAACATCAGGCAAGCTTCGAGATGACATCGGGTGATTGATAAGCTGAATCCCAAATTTATCACAGGCTTCTTTTTCTAATAAATATTGGCCACTTTTATCAGCGCGGCGAAGGCTAATAATGGTTTTTAAACCATGTTTTTTTTGTAGTTTGGCAATAAACGCGGCAGAAGGGTGGTTGCTGCGAAATGCACGGGCAGATAAAGCATAAAAGTTGCGATACATTAAGCGTAAAATTTCATGGTCGACAAACCATGCGTCAAGATTTGCTTTTAGTCTTCCCCAGCGTGTATTTAACCTAGTCATTCGAAAATTCGATCTCACAAAATGACGCTATTTTACCTTTTTTGAAGGTTAAGTTAGAGGAAATGTTAGAATGCATGGTTTGGTTAAATAGCTTGATAAATTCGTGGGAAGATTCAATGTCTAAATTTCTTACGTCACATTGGTGGGCGACTTTTTTTATTTTATTTTTTCCTCTTGCTGTCATGTATGGCTATGTCGACTTTATCCGAGAGTCAGAAATTAATGCAAGAGTTGGGTGGCTACTTTTAATTGGCGGCCTTGCTTATTTATTTAGGCATAGTTTGTTACAAAAGTTTTTCCTAGCGATATTAATTGCCTTTGTCATTTCTGGTGCCTTGGATATTTTATATGCAGTCACATTTAGCGGTATTTTTAGAAGTGCCTCTTTAGAGGCCTTAATTTATACCGACTCCTCAGAGAGTTTAGAGTTCCTGATTGCCTATATAAGCTTAGAGAATAGCTTGTTATTTTTGGCTTATATTATTCTTTCTTATATCTCTTTAAGGCAGGTGGTTTTTCAAACAGCGACAAATAAAGTTCAGAAATCTTTAATTGTAATAGGCGTCTTAATGTTAGTTTTCGCCGTTCAGCAGATAAATGATCGTGGCCGCTATTTTGATGTTGTTCCAGGCTTTGCAGGCGTAGCGCTAGACTTTTCAAATGGACGCGATTCTTTAGAGGAAGTGACGCTACTAAGACAAAAGCTCTATGAAGACAACCCCTTTATTTCTGAAAAGAAATCGGATAAGCCACAAACCTATGTTGTTGTGATAGGCGAGTCGCTAAATAGGAATCACATGTCCTTGTACGGTTATCCGAGAGATACGACTCCCAATTTGGTTAGGTTGGCACCACAAAGTCATGTTTTTAAAGATGTGATTTCAGCATTTGCACAAACACGGCCATCATTGAGTGTTAGTTTGACTCAGGTGTCCAGTAATAAGCTCGATCAAACGCATTCGGCAATTAGCTTAATGGAGGTGTTTAAACGAGCGGGGTTTGAAACTTGGTGGATATCAAATCAGCAACCTTTACGCTATCCAACATCTGCTATTGCTTCGCTATCGGACCATGTGCACTTTATTAGCCACGACTTTTATGGTGTGGAACATTATAGGTACGATGGTTATATGACACCTTATTATGAGAAAGCACTGGCATCAGAAGCCAAACACAAGGTCATATTCGTGCACATGATGGGAAGTCATCTTCGGTATGAAAGTCGTTACCCGGCTCCTGAGCATGAGGTTTTTAATAATGCGAATGGTATTCGTGCCTATAGTGAGAGTCTATCAAGTGGACAGGTCCGTGACATAAACTATTATGATAATTCTGTACACTATACAGATAGTTTATTAGGAGACTGGATTGATAGACTCGCACAGACTGATGGTATTGCAGGATTGCTGTTTTTTGCTGATCATGGTGAGGAGATTTTTGATGTCAGAGACTTCAAAGGACATGGTCCAGATGCTGTGACCCATAATATGGTCGAAATCCCTTTAGTTTTTTGGCGTAATCAGGCCTATCAATCTGAGTTTTCAGAAGTTGATCGTCATCTTCAACAAATGAGGTCGACCCCGTTTATGTTGGATGAGCTTTTTCACTTAACTATTTGTTTAACGCAAGTAAAAACAGAGCTATATGACCCTAAACGTTCCTTGTGCAGTTTAGATTATCAACCTAAAGCACGCGTGCTTTATGGACAAAATTATGAGGACCTGATTCGATGAAATCGCCACATACGGGTTTAAAACGCATTTTTTACGCGGGTCTTTATTCTTGGAAAGGTTTTGTCGCCACCTGGAAGGGGGAGGCGGCGTTTCGTCAGGAAGTAGTGTTATTTGTACTAGTGTTACCGTTGGCTTTTTGGTTGGGTGATGAGCTGGTAGAGCGAATCTTGCTTATTGGTGTCTTATTGATCGTGCTTATTGTTGAATTGCTTAACTCCAGCTTGGAGACAGTAGTTGACCGGATTAGTGAAGATTATCACCCATTGTCTGGTCGAGCAAAAGATCAAGCATCCGCGGCCGTATTTGTTAGTTTTGCGCTGGCTTTATTAGTTTGGGGTGGGTTTATAGTAACTAAGCTCTCAAACTATTGGGCGGGCTAATGGATTGGGTGGCTGTGATACAATTGGCCCCAAATTTAACACATGTAAGAGGATGAAACCGTGATCGTCGTAACCGGTGGAGCAGGATTTATTGGTAGCAATATCGTCAAGGCGCTGAATGCACAAGGCCGTACCGATATTTTGGTGGTCGATAACTTAAAAAACGGCAAAAAGTTTATTAATATCGCCGATTGCGATATTGCAGACTATCTAGACAAAGAAGATTTTCAAGCACGAATTTTTTCCGAAGAAGGCCTGCCCAAAATCGATTGTGTATTCCACGAAGGCGCGTGTTCGGCTACCACCGAGTGGGATGGCAAATACGTGATGGACAATAATTACGAATACTCTAAAGATTTGCTGCACTTTTGCTTAGAGCGCAAAATACCATTTTTATATGCGTCTTCTGCTGCCACCTATGGCGATGGACCAGTGTTTATCGAAGAGCGTCAATATGAAAAACCATTAAACGTTTATGGTTACTCGAAGTTTCAGTTTGACCAATATGTGCGCCAGATTTTGCCGAAAGCACAAAGTCAGGTGGTCGGCTTCCGTTATTTTAATGTGTATGGCCCGCGCGAACAGCATAAAGGCGATATGGCAAGTGTGGCGTTTAAGTTGCACAACCAAGTTCTACGCGGTGAAAAACTCAAATTATTCGGCGCGTATGATGGTTACGAAGCTGGGATGCAAACCCGTGATTTTGTGTATATCGAAGATGTGGTTAAGGTCAATCTTTGGTTTATGGCGAATCCTGAACAATCCGGTATTTTCAACCTAGGCCCAGCTGCCGCTGAACCGTTTAGAAATATTGCCGAAGCGGTGATTAATTTTCATGGCAAAGGCGAAATCGAATTTATTCCTTTCCCAGAACATCTAAAAGGCGCGTATCAGAGCTTTACTCAGGCGGATAACAGCCGGTTACGCCAAGCTGGTTACACCGAAAAATTTCATACGGTGGCCGAAGGCGTAGAAAAATATCTGAGCTGGCTGACAGAAAATAAACACTTCTTAGATTTTACGAAATAACACTGTGCGAATTCTCATTATCAAAATGTCATCAATGGGGGATGTGTTTCACACCTTCCCAGCCTTAACCGATTTAATGCACGCCAAACCAGGCCTGGTGGTGGACTGGGTGGTAGAAGAAGCTTTCGCGGAAATTCCGACCTGGCATCCGCTGGTGGATCGAGTATTACCCATTGGCTTACGTCGCTGGCGAAAACAGCCGTTTTCAAAACAAACGCGTCAACAAAAAGCCGATTTTTTTGCCCGAGTAAATCAACAAAAGTACGACTTGGTATTGGATGCGCAAGGCTTGTTAAAAAGTGTTTGGGTCGCCCGACAGATTGACGCGCCTAAAGTCGGATTGGATTGGTCATCTGCACGCGAAAAATTCGCCAGTTTATTTTATGATCGCAAAATTCAGGTCGCAAAAGATCAGCATGCAATTACCCGTTTGCGTGAACTATTTGCCAAAGCGTTAAATTATCCTGTTCCTACCTCGCCAATAGCATACGGTTTAAACCACCAGGCCTGGTCATCACTGAGTGAGTTGGATCAGCAGCCTTATGTGGTGTGTTTACACGCAACCACCTGGGAAACCAAATATTGGACAGAAGATTACTGGCAACAGCTCATTAGCAAGCTCAACCAACAAGGTTTAAAAGTCGTCTTACCCTGGGGTAATAAAGAAGAAAAAGCGCGTTCCGATCGCTTAGCCGCCAAGCACCAGGCCTGGTGCCCGCCCCAACAACTCAAACTGACCGATATGGCGCGCTTACTTAAACATGCTCAAGCCGTTGTATCAGTGGACACCGGTTTATCACACGTAGCGGCAGCGTTAGAGGTACCAATGGTCGTGTTATACCGGGTTACTGACCCCAAGCTCGTCGGCGCACTTGGGCAACAAGTCACGCATTTGTGTTCACCTTTAGCACCGAATTACATTAAAAAATTCAAGCCAGGCCAAGCTCAACAATCCTTACAAGGATTATCGGTAGAGGATGTGTTACAAACGCTTAGAGTGAAGGGCGTTTATCATGGCTAGAGTTCTTTATATGCCTTCCACGCCGCTCAACGTATTGGTGAGTGCTGCATTAGCGAATGCGCGTCGTGAAACGGATCAAGCGGAACTTTGGTTAATTGACCAAAAACAGCTAGAAAATAACCCATATTTACAAGCCTTACAAAACTGGCCGCAAAGCCCATTTAAGCAAATCCGAATTTTGCCCGGAAAAGCAAAAGGGCGCGCCAAACTCGCAGAACGCAAAGCTAACTTTGGCGCGATTAGCCAAGGTTTAAAGCTTTTTCAACCGGATGTGATTGCGGTAGGCAGTGATCGTCGCATCGAATTTCAATATGCCATGCATCAGTTAAAAAAACACCAACCGGTCGCACAAGGTTGGTACCTAGATGACGGCTTATACTCCTATGCTGGACGACCGCATCACGCCATAAAAGATGGTATTAACAGTTTTATTAAAAAGCTGAGTTATGGCTTATGGTGGCAAGAACCTAAAACCGTGGGCGCGTCAAATTGGATCAACCAGGCCTGGTTGTTTCAACCACAGCAAGCCGTTGAGTTGCTTAAACGTAAACCCATGCACAAGCTAGAATCCAACTGGTTTTCTGCACCAGAGGTGCAATCACTGAGTCAAGCCGTCACAAATCAATTTGATTTAAAAGCTGGCGATTTAAGTCAAATTAATTATGTCATTATTATTTCGCATCCAAATAATCAGCTCAAAATGAAAGACTATGCGCGACGTATTAAGCGCTTTGTAATGCAATTAAGTGCTCAAGGTAAACGTATTGCGTTAAAATACCACCCGCGTCAAGAAGGCGAGGATGCCTTAGATTTGGCGGAGTCTGATTTGGTGATGCTTATTCCAAGCAGATTAGCGTTTGAATTTGTATTGCCACTACTGCCAAGTGGGGCCATGGTACTTGGTGATGTGGGTAGCGTTCTGCTCACGACTAAGTGGCTACGTGAGGATTTAGAACCGATCGCGGTGTTAGACGATAATGATCCGTTTCAGCAGAAATTTGAGTCAATTTTTCGTCTAAATAAAATAAATATTTATAAAAACTATGACTTTTTGCAGTCCCAAATGTTAGGTGAAACGGTTGGATAAACTCGTCTTATTTTCGGCCAGTAAAGATCAAAAAAAATATTTTACAGATTTTATTAAACACCTAAGTCTACCAATCAAAATGGTGCACTATAAATCACTTTGGTTCCCGGCATTCGGCGTTCATTTCCCTGTAGGGCAAATTAACAAACAAGTTGACTTGCTTTTGACACGAAAAAAAAATAGCGCAAAAGGAAACCAAAAGTCCAAACTTTATTGGCTCCTATTTACTTGGCTTTATCGCCAAAAAGCAAAATGGCTCTATCGTCTTTATCTTGGTTGGTTAAATAAGTTAGACGCAGGGTTGATTGGGGTTTGGAACGGAAAAAAATTTAGGCAGGCTATCTTGGTATTGGCAGCTGAACAAGTTGGAAAAAAAGTCGTCTATTTTGAAAGAGGGCCATTGCCAGGATATTCATGTATTGACCCTAAAGGGGTTAACGCTTTTAGTTCTATTCCACGCTCAGTCGAATTTTATAAAAAACGGGCGCAGCATGTCCAGATTAAAAAAAAGTCCAAAACAGTGTTAGCCCGTCCGCAAGGGTTGCCTGAACATTATGTTTTTGTGCCTTTTCAAGTTGTCGAAGATAGTAATATCTATCTTCACTCGCCTTGGATTAGAAGCATGCGCCATTTATACCATGTATTAGAGTTAGCACTTGAGTCTTGCCCCAGAGTCCATTTTGTCATCAAGCCTCATCCAGCTTGTCCAGAAAACTATGAAGATTTAATAGCTTTAAATAATCCAAATATAAGATTTGTTCAAGATGTAACATCGCAAGCTTTAGTTGAATATGCTCAAGCCGTTCTAACCGTCAATTCAACGGTTGGAATTGAAGCTCTGATGGCGCATAAAAAAGTGATTGTGTTAGGCGATGCATTATATGGCTTTGAGCCCTTAACTTTACCCGTGACTGGTCAAACGCAGCTTGAAACGACAGTCTGCCGGTTGGATAAATGGCAGCTGGATCAACAATTGATTGATTGCTTTCTTGATTATCTGGAGAAAGATTATGCAATTGAAGGGGATGCTATGAAAACACCAACAGAAAAACATTGGCAACAGGTGTCAACAAAATTGAGCATGATTCTAAGTGGAAAACCCATGGCATCTATTGGATTAAAAGACTAGCTATGCATTACATACTTCTTACCCATAAGATTGAAGGCGGCGGACTGCAGGCTGTAGTCCGTGCGCAAGCGGAAATTCTAATGTTGGCAGGTCATCAGGTGACCGTGATATGTAATAAAGAAGACCCGAGTACGGTTAAGTCTAGTGCTGACTTTAAAGTTGAAAGTATTAAGTTTCATACATGGACGGGTAGGAGGCAGCTTAAACGACTACTGCAATCACTTGACGATTTTCGTGTGTTGAGTCACAGCTTTGATGCTTATTGGGCAATGTTTTGGTTATCTCAATATAAAGGAAAAACCTATTATTTTGTTCATGTAGATTATTTTGCGATGTACTACAAAAAAACAACGCCTCTTAAAAATTTTGAGCGCTCTTTTAATTACAAACTTTTGTTTAATGGAAAGAATATAGTATTTGTATCAAAAGGTGCAGAGGCATCTATGTTAAACAAGATTGGTGTCAAACCAAACCGAAGCGCAGTTATTTATCCGCCTATGGATTTGAAAAAAATCCATAGGTTATCAGATACTGAGGCACATCTGGTTTTACCAAAAAAATATTATATTTCTTTAGGAAGGCTTGCTAAAAGAAAAAATGTAGCCTTAACCATTGAGGCTTTTTCAAAGTTTCGAGAAGAGGATGAACATTTAGTTATTGTAGGTGATGGTGAGGATATGACTAGTCTAAAAGATCAAGTAATTGCACTTGACCTCCGGGACAGAGTCCTATTTTTGGGATGGCAACAAAACCCTTATCCTATTCTTAAAAAAGCTGAAGCGCTGATTATGTCATCAAATATTGAGGGGTTTGGCTTAAATATTGTTGAAGCTATGTCATTAGGTGTCCCAGTGATTTCAACGGATGCGCCATCAGGCCCGAGAGAAATACTTGAGCCGGAGTATTCGGACTGTTTATCATCAGTCGGCGATCTTGAAGACTTGGTAAGCAAAATCGCTAGGTTTAAGCTTAACAGGTGCGAGTCGAGATTTAACCCTGAAGCCTTAAAAGCTCATGTGCTCAAGTTTAATAATATTCAAGTTGCACAACAGCTGCTCGGTTTTACTCATGCAAATACGAAGGCAGAAGATGCACTGGTTTAATTACATAAAAAATTTCTTTAAGACAAAAACAGTAAATGATCGTTTGGTTATGACGATTTTATGTCGCAACGAAGTTGATATTATTGAAGCTAATATCCGCACCCACGCAAAACTTGGTGTGGATGCTTTTGTGGTAATGGATAATGGTTCTACAGATGGCACGCGTGCCATACTTTCTGAACTAGAAAGTGAGTTTGAACTTCATATTATTGACCAGCCTTCGCAAACCTATCAGCAGGCCAAGTGGATGAAGCAATTGGCAATTTATGCCAGAGATAAGCTTAAAGCTAACTGGGTTATTAGCAATGACGCAGACGAGTTTTGGATACCGCAAGATAGCAAAAAAAGCTTAAAAGATTATTTGAATCATAGAGATTCAGTCGTTACGGTTAAACGTCATAATATGGTTTTAACCGAAGATGCACTGCGGCCTGATTACCACTTCAGCCAAGCAAAATATTATGTGCAATACCCTATTTGTTATGACAAAAGCGCGCAAATGAATGATCAACAAATATCAATGATATTTGCGCCGTTAAGCCCGAAAGTGATTACAAACCCGAATGGATTTATAAAAATTTCAGGTGGTAATCACAGGGCAAAGCATATTGGAAAAGTGTTCACGGCAAGAACAGAATATGGTATTACCGTATTTCATTACCCCATTCGATCATGGGCTCAGTTTGAGGCCAATATCAAACACCGAAAAGAACTACTTAAAAATCCGAATGCAAGAATGGGGAATCATTATAGGCGATGGGTTAAAATGCTTGATGAGGGGCAACTTTTTGAAGAGTTTAAGAGTTTTTCGTGTTCAAAAGAAGCTGTTACACAGCTTTCATTGCTTGGTGTTATTTCATCAAAAAAGATGAGTTTGTATTTTAAATAATTGTATGAGTGGTATTTATAGTGAATGGTAGGCTTGAATATATCGGTAATATACAAAAAAATATTCTACAGTTTTTTATATATACCTTGTTAGTTGGATTTTTGGGTAGCTTAGTGGTCGAAAATTATTTCGCTAAAGGTTACGTTTATGTAACGATGCTGCTTGGATTTGCTTTTATTGTTTACTTTAACTATAAAAAAATTATTTTTTCAAAAAACGAAGAGACTTTAATTTTATTTGGAGTTGGCGCATTTTTACTAGTGCTTTCAGGTTTTTTCTTTCAAGACCCTGACTATACTGTTTTTCCTAGGGCTGTAGAAAGCCAGTCTAAACATCTTCTACCACTATTACTTTTGCCAATGTTTTATTTTATAAGAAAGAATATTTCAATTAAATTTTTAGCTCTGTGTTTATTATTTGGTGCATTTGCATCATTTTTTATTACTATTTTGGCGTATTTTGAAGGTTTCCTAACTCATGGTGCAAGAGGTGGAGGGCAGATACATGGTTCTCCAATCATTTATGGAAACCTTTCTATGCTTTTTGGGGTGCTTTCACTAACATTGTCATTGTATTTCTATCCAAAAAAATACAAGTTATTTATTTTATTATTAATAGGTGGCGGCTTAGGCATTCTTTCTAGCCTGTTTTCAGGGAGTAGGGGGGGGTGGATAGTATTGTTAACATTGCCTTTTTTTATAATATTTTCATTAGGGATTTCAAACAGAAGAAAAATAATTTTATATTATTTTTTATTTCTGGTTGCTTCAGGAATTTTTATTTTATCAACCTCTAATATGATAAGTTACAGAATTAATTTGTTTTTTGACGAAATTAATTTGCTTATGAATGATCCAAGTTATTCGGGAGGGTCACTGGGCTCAAGACTAGTTTTTTGGGGTATTTCTGTAAAAGCTTTCCTTTCTAGCCCCTTAATTGGTATAGGTGCAGGTGAGTTTTATGCTTTTAAAAAAGAGTTATTGGAGGCGGGTCTCGTACCAGACCATTTAGCTAACTTTAAACATGCGCATAATGAATACTTAAGTATTTTATCTAATCATGGATTGATTGGCGTATCTTTTTATCTTTTCTTTTTTGTTTGGTTGCTTACTCTATTTTATAGATATGTTAAAAGCTCGGTAGATGAAGTAAGAAGATTCGGAGTTTTAGGGGTTGTGGCAGTTTTTTGCTATTTAGAGTTCTCTTTAACGGAGTCATTTCTTACTAGTCAGTTGGGACTGCCTGCTTTTTACTTTATTATTTCTTTACTGATCTTTCTGGCTGAACGCTATCAAGGTTATTCAGTGCAATCAAAGCAAAAGGTCCTGCAATGAAAGTCGCAATAGTTGGAACCGGATACGTTGGCTTGTCACTAGCTATATTGTTAGCTCAGCACCACGAAGTGGTAGCGTTGGATATTATTAAGAAAAAAATTGATTTACTTAATAATAAAAAATCACCGATTATTGATACAGAAATTGAACACTTTTTAGCGAATAAACCTCTTAACTTTACGGCCACGCTTGACCCAAGCCAAGCTTATAAAGACGCTGAATTTGTCATTATCGCCACGCCAACCGACTATGACACGCAGACCAATACCTTCAACACCAAATCCGTAGAAGCTGTGATTAAAGAGGTGTTGGCAATTAATCCGAATGCGATCATGATCATTAAGTCAACGGTTCCGGTGGGTTATACCGCTTCAGTAAAAGCCAAGTTTAATACCGATAACATTATGTTCTCACCAGAGTTTTTGCGTGAAGGCAAAGCGCTTTGGGATAACCTTCATCCATCGCGTGTTGTGATAGGGGAACAATCAGAGCGTGCACAAATCTTTGCCAACTTATTGATTGAAGGAGCAGAAAAGTCCAAAGACGAGATCCCGGTGCTTTTTACTGATGCCACTGAAGCTGAAGCGATTAAATTATTTTCAAACACTTACTTAGCTTTGCGTGTCGCTTACTTTAACGAGTTAGATACCTATTGTGAAACCCACGGCTTAAGCAGCAAACAAGTTATCCAAGGTGTTGGCTTAGATCCACGTATAGGTGATCACTACAACAATCCAAGCTTTGGCTACGGTGGCTACTGTCTACCTAAAGATACCAAACAGCTGCTTGCCAACTACAATGATGTACCTCAAAACTTAATCAAAGCGATCGTCGACTCCAACACCACAAGAAAAGAGTTTATCGCCGACCAAATTATTAAGCGCAACCCCAAAGTTGTCGGTATTCATCGCCTCATTATGAAACAAGGCAGCGACAACTTCCGGGCGAGTGCCATCCAAGGCGTGATGAAGCGCATTAAAGCCAAAGGTATCGAAGTCGTCATTTATGAACCAGTACTCAGTGAGCAAGGTGAGGCGGAGTTCTTCCGTTCAAAAGTCATAACAGATCTACAAGAGTTCAAAAAAACGTCCGACGTAATCATCGCTAATCGTCTAACAGATGACATTATGGATGTTAAAGACAAGGTGTACACTCGAGATTTATTTGGAAAAGACTAACCCAATTTTCAATGTTAAATTTTTAATTTTGAATGATAGTTGGTAGGTGCTGAGTTTGAAAACTGAAAACCTCGTTTTGGATAAGTCGTTTACTTTTTCTATTCGCATTGTGAAGGTCTATCAGTTTTTATCTAAAGAGCATAAGGAGTATGCGCTTTCAAAGCAATTGCTTAGAGCAGGTACTTCCATTGGAGCCAATATAAATGAAGCTCAAGCCGCTCAATCAGAAAAGGATTTTATTGGCAAGCTTAGTATTGCGAATAAAGAAGCGAGGGAGACCCATTATTGGTTACAACTTCTTACTGAAATGGGTTACCTAAACAACAAAGAACAGCATGTTGTTAGTTTATTAGAAGAAAGTATCGAACTGATTAAGTTGTTGACAAGCATTATCAAAACCACACAATTAAAAAATAAGAAATAGCTCAACTATGCAATTAAACATTCAAAACTCAAAACTAAAAATTTTAGTGACCGGCGCCGCGGGCTTTATCGGTTTCCACCTAATCCAAGCCCTAAAGCAATACAATCACAACATCGTCGGCATAGATAACCTAAACGACTACTACGACCCCCAACTAAAACTAGACCGCCTAAAAGCGCAAGGCTTCAAAAACGACGAAGTCGAAACAATGGCCGAAGGCTATAATTCAACATTAAAAATTAATAATTTAACATTCTACCGGCTTGACCTAGCCGATAGGGCAGGCATCGAAAACTTATTCAAAACCCACAAATTCGACATCGTTGTCAATCTCGGTGCCCAAGCCGGTGTGCGTTATTCAATCGAAAACCCACATGCCTACGTTGACAGCAACCTAGTCGGCTTCGTCAACATTCTAGAAGGCTGTCGTTACAGCAAAGTCAAACACCTCGTCTATGCCAGCTCCAGCTCGGTTTATGGCATGAACATCAAACAGCCCTTTAGCACCGAAGACCGAGTCGACTACCCAATTAGCCTGTATGCCGCTACCAAAAAGTCCAACGAACTGATGGCGCACACCTACAGTCACCTATACGGCATCCCAACCACTGGCCTAAGGTTTTTCACAGTCTATGGCCCAATGGGGCGCCCAGATATGGCGTACTTCTCCTTCACCAAAAAAATCCTAGCCGGTGAAACCATTGACGTATTCAACAACGGAGAAATGCAACGCGACTTCACTTACATAGACGACATCGTAGAAGGCATCACTCGCGTTATGCAAAAGCCCCCCATCATCCCGAGCAAAGCCGAGGGATCTCAAACCAGCAAAGAATCCCCCAAGCCCCAAAAAATCACCAATGCCCAAGCTCCTTACAAAGTCTACAACATCGGCAACAACCAACCCGTTAGCCTGAGACGTTTCATCACCGCCATCGAAACCGCTTGTGGCAAAAAAGCCAACGAAAATCTATTGCCCATGCAACCCGGTGATGTACCGATTACCTATGCTGATGTAGGTGAACTTATTGCCGATACAGGCTTTAAGCCCGAAACAAGCATAGAAGAGGGGATATGCAAGTTTGTGGATTGGTATAGAGGCTATTATCAAAAATAGGTTCAAACAATAACGTTAAAAAATAAGAATAATTTCTGGAGGAATGCGATGCAGAATCAACAGTCGATAAATTACCAAGACGATGAAATAGACCTGTTTGAATTGTTTCAAACCCTATGGCAGCAAAAATGGTTAATTTTAGCGACCACTTTGATTGCGCCACTATTGGCTTTTGTGTTTACGGTTAGTCAGCCTGTTAAGCCTGATATGTTTCATGGTAAGGCTTTAATAGAAATTGGTGCATATGCATCTCATGATGGTGTAATTCATACGATAGAACGCACACAAGACTTAGCACTTATAATTAATCAGCAGTTAAAGGTCGAAGCTAATGTCCCCAAAGCTTCAGTCAAGCTTTTAGAGATCCAAATATCAAACATAGATCAAGAAAAATCGGCGGAGAAACTGCAAGAGGCGATAGATTTTGTGCTGGATCGCCATGAAAATTTTACTTCTAATCAGTTAAAAGAATATGTTATTCAACCCACCCAACTAGTCGGGCAGGCGAGCATTGAACGTGTTGCGGCCAAAGACAGGTTAAAACTCATTTTAGCTGTGGCCTTTGTTTTAGGTGGTATGTTGGGCGTGTTTATTGCCTTAATCCGTAATGCAATCCAAAAACGTCGCCAACAAAACGAATCGACTGTTTAAGATTAGGGGTCTCTATAAAAACATTATCATCCTGAACAAAGTGAAGAAACGAAGTCAGCGCAAAGTGAAACAAAGTCTGAATCTCGTGCCGACAAGCAGCTACTACATAAATGACTCATAATAATAAACGAGATCAGCCAAAAACTATGCATACGAAACAACTGAATCCGCTCACCAACACTACTATTATGGTCACCGGTGGGGCCGGTTTTATTGGCAGCGCATTGGTACGTCATCTTATTAAACATACCGACTATCTCGTTGTTAATGTCGATAAACTGACTTACGCTGGTAACCTTGCATCGCTTGATGAGGTGAGTGACAATCCGCGTTATACATTTGAGCAGGTTGATATTTGCGATGCCCAACAGCTCAAGCGTGTATTTGAGCAGTACCAACCAGGCCTGGTATTTCACCTGGCTGCTGAATCGCATGTTGATCGATCAATCGAATCGCCCGCTGCGTTTATTCAAACTAATATCGTCGGCACGTTTAACCTGCTTGAACAAGCCCGCACCTACCTAGCCGAACACCCGCAAAAACAAACCAACTTTCGCTTTATCCACGTTTCCACAGATGAAGTCTACGGTGATTTAGGGTTGTCTGGCATACCGAGTGATCACGATAAAGATTCTTCACCTGCGGTTCAGAATGACACAGTCTCTCGTCATCCTGAGCAAAGCGAAGAAACAAAGTCAGCGCGAAGTGAAACGAAGCCTGAATCTCCCAACCGCCCGTGCACCACCTCACAAGATTCTTCGGCGTTGCCTCAGAATGACTCAGGCTTGTGTCATCCTGAACAAAGTGAAGGATCTTCCAGCCGACTGTGCAAGACCTCACAAGATTCTCCAGCCGCATTCACCGAAACCAGTGCCTATAAACCTAGCTCACCTTACAGCGCCAGCAAAGCGGCTTCCGACCACCTTATCCAGGCCTGGTGGCGTACCTATAAACTACCTGGAATTCTGGTGCATTGCTCGAATAACTTCGGCCCATATCAATACGCCGAAAAACTCATTCCCAAGACCATTTTTAACGCCCTAAATGGTAAGCCCATCCCCATATACGGTAACGGCAAACAAATCCGGGACTGGCTCTATGTCGAGGACACAGTAAATGCCCTAATAACAATAGCCAAAGAAGGGCAGGTGGGTGAAACCTATAATGTCGGAGGCGGCAGTGAAAAAGCAAATATCGAAGTAGTAAATACCATTTGCGAAATCCTAGATGAGCTCGCCCCACACTATCCTAAGCAAATCCAAGAACCCTCAACCCAAAGCACTGTCATCCTGAGCGAAGTCGAAGAAACAAAGTCAGCGCGAAGTGAAACGAAGCCTGAATCTCCCAACCGCTTGTGCATCACCTCACAAGATTCTTCGGCGTTGCCTCAGAATGACACAGTCACCTGTCATCCTGAACAAAGTGAAGGATCTCCCAGCCGCCTGTGCACCACATCAAAAGATTCTTCACCTTCAGTTCAAAACGACAGCTATAAACACCTCATAATCCACGTCAAAGACCGTCCAGGCCATGACGTACGTTACGCAATAGACGCCAGTAAAATTCAACGCGAACTTGGCTGGGCGCCACAAGAAACCATTGAGTCCGGCATTCGAAAAACAGTGCAATGGTATCTTAACAACCAGGCCTGGTATTCAAAGTGTAGCCACGATTACTAAGTTTATATTTCTACGTTCTAATGCTCGAAATAGTTCAGGTACTCGTGTAAACTCTTCTTAAAATTCAAATATTGAACACTAAGTTTTGAGATGTTCTGCACGCACACTGTCATCCTGAACGAAGTGAAGGATCTCCAGAAGTTGGCACGAAAGAACAATTAAAAATAAAAGATTAGCACTGGAAAAAATGGATCCTGAAACACGCCTAAAAACCTTGCGCCACATAAGCACTGAGCCTAGCCAGCGCACACTAGCGGAAAAGCTCGGCTTTAGTATTGGTAAAACCAACTACGTGCTCAAGGCTTTAATCGAAAAAGGCTTAGTCAAAGCCGAACGTTTTGCCCAAAACCCTAATAAACTCGGTTATCGCTACGTACTCACCCCGCAAGGCATTCGTGAAAGGATTGATTTAACCGAACGATTCATCCAACGCAAACGCGAAGAATACGAACAGTTAACGCAAGAGTTGCACGATATCAATCGACACGCTTCTACGGCTGACAAACTGCAAGATGAAACAAACACGCCATCAAAAGCGGAAGCTATAAAACAAGAGAGTCAAATTTAAATGTGCGGAATTGTTGGTGGCATAGCTGAACGGAATGTAGTTCCGATTTTATTAGAAGGATTAAAAAGGCTGGAGTATCGTGGTTACGATTCATCCGGTATAGCTCTGATTAATTCGGAACAACAGCTAAGCCGCGTCCGCGCAATAGGCAAAATCAAAAACCTCGAACAAAAAATTGAAAACGGTGAAGACTTCACCGGCCATATCGGTATTGCCCACACACGTTGGGCAACCCACGGCGCACCAGCAGAAAACAATGCGCATCCACACATTTGTAATAATCGTGTTGCAATCGTTCACAACGGCATTATTGAAAACTACCAGCAGCTAAAAACCGAACAACTAGAACAAGGTTATCGTTTCACTTCCCAAACCGATACCGAAGTTATCGCCCACGCTATTTATCACACACTAGAAAACTCAGTCAATCAAGGCGATACCAGTTTATTGCAAGCCCTACAAACCACAATAAAAACCCTACAAGGCGCCTACGCGCTTGCCATAATCGACAAGCAAAATCCTGACACCCTAGTGGTTGCTCGCAAAGGCAGTCCGTTAGTCATCGGAATAGGCATAGGCGAACACTTTATTGCATCCGATGTGTCTGCTTTATTACCCGTTACACAAAACTTTATCTTCTTGGAAGAGGGGGATACCGCTCGAATCACACGGCTGACGGTAGAAATTTATAATGTAGACGGCCAACCTGTTGAGCGTGAAGTTAAACAATCCAGCCTGAGTGCCGCTTCGGTTGAACTGGGCGAACATCGTCACTACATGCATAAAGAGATTTTCGAGCAGCCGCAAGCCATTATCGACACCCTCGAAGGGCGCGTGACGCACGAAGAAGTACTGGCTAACGCCTTTGGTTATCAAGCGCAAGAGCATTTCAGCACGATCAAGCAAGTTCAAATTATCGCCTGCGGCACCAGCTACCATGCAGGCCTGGTGGCGAAATACTGGTTTGAAGATATTATCGGTTTAGCCTGTCAGGTCGAAGTCGCCAGCGAATACCGCTACCGCAACCCAGTCGTGCAAGACAACACACTATTCGTCACACTAAGCCAATCCGGCGAAACCGCCGACACGCTAGCCGCCCTGCAACAAATCAAAGAAAAGCGTGCCTGCCATTTTGAGTCATTGCTTCGTCATTCTGAGCGAAGCGAAGAATCTCCAGCCACTAAGTCCGTCATCCTGAGCGAAGCCGAAGGATCTCAATCCGGCGAGCAAGATTCTTCGTTTGCAACTCAGAATGACAGCAAACCGCTAAACATCCCCACATTAACCATCTGCAACGTAGCCGAATCGAGCCTTACCCGCGAATCCGACATGGTTTTCCTCACCCATGCGGGTCCGGAAATTGGTGTTGCCTCTACCAAAGCCTTTACTACCCAATTAGTCGCCTTAGCCTTATTGCTTTGTGTAATAGGCAAAGTCCAAAAACGCCTAGACTCTAGTCGCGAAGCCTTAATCGTTAAAGGCCTTCACACACTACCAGGCTTGGTGGAAAAAACGCTACAAAGTGAAGGCCTGATTAAAGAACTCGCCAACCATATCGCCACTAAAACCAGTGCGATATTCTTAGGGCGTGGCAGCATGTACCCAATTGCGATGGAAGCCGCGTTAAAACTAAAAGAAATCAGCTACATCCACGCCGAAGCCTATCCCGCAGGTGAGCTTAAACACGGCCCATTGGCATTAATAGATGAAAATATTCCCGTCATCGCCATAGCGCCGCATGACGAGTTGCTAGAAAAACTCAAGTCAAACCTGCAAGAAGTGAATGCGCGCGGCGGTCAGCTTTATGTATTTGAAGATGAAAAATCCAATGTTAATTCAGAGGAAGGCTTTCAAGTTATCAAAGCCACCGCTAATGTCGGGCGAGTAACCGCGCCCATAACGTTTAATATTCCGCTACAATTACTCGCTTATTACGTTGCGCTCGCCAAAGGCACAGATGTTGATAGGCCGAGGAATTTAGCCAAATCGGTAACGGTAGAGTGATAGCAAAAAATACCTTCTACAATTTTTTAGGGCTAGGCCTCCCTCTTATAGTTGCCATTTTTACAATTCCAGTTCTTATTGACACTCTGGGGGTTGCAAGGTTTGGTGTTTTAACGCTTGTATGGGCATTTGTAAGCTATGCAAGTCTATTGGATATGGGGCTAGGAAGAGCGTTAACTCTGGAATTGAGCACCATAAATGCTAAGCAAAAATATTTGAGAATTCCAAAGGTTTTAGGCACTACATATGTGTTAATGCTCGGTATTGGAATCGTATTGGGTTTAGTTGTAATTGTATTTTCTTCGAGTTTTACTGACTTGTTAAAGGGTTTAGATGGTAAAAATGAAGTCATTGCAACCATACAAATCATGGCTTTGACGATTCCATTTGTTATTCTATCTGCTGGTTCAAGAGGTATTCTTGAGGCTTATGGAAGATTTGACATAGTTAACTTAATCAGAGTACCAATTGGTGTTATGACCTTTCTGGGGCCGGTTATTGTTGTCTGGTTTTGGGACGTAAGGCTCGATTTTATTGCAGTTGCATTATTCTTGATTCGGGCCATTAGTTTTATACTCTATTTTTGGTATGCTCAAGTTAATCTTCCGGTATTACAAAGAAAGCTAAAAATAGATCTAAGGTACTCTAAGTCATTAGTTATTAATGGTGGCTGGATGACGGTTAGCAATGTGATAAGTCCCTTGATGGGGTATTTAGATCGATTCTTGATCGGAGCTTTAATAGGTGCAACGGCGGTATCTTATTATGCAACCCCGCACGAAATTATTACAAAGTTGTGGATTATACCTGGCGCACTTGCTGCTGTATTATTTCCGATTTTTGCTTCTAGGTTAGCAGGTAACGAAAAGAGTGAAGCCAATCTCTATAGCGACAGTGTAAATGTCATATTTTTTATTATGTTGCCTTTGTGTGCATTTTTTATGCTTTTTGAGCAAGAAATACTGACACTATGGGTAGGAGCAAGTTTCGCCACAGAAAGTAAATATATACTCATGTTGTTATCACTTGGAATGTTAATAAATAGTTTGGCTATTGTTCCATTTACTTATATACAAGGCAAGGGCAAGGCTAAAGTTACGGCATATATACATTTAGTGGAGTTTCCTGTCTTTATTGGCTTTTTGTGGTGGTTGTTAAATGAGGTTGGTGTTGTCGGCGCCGCGATAGCATGGGTGATAAGGTTGCTGGTTGATACGGTTTTAATGTTATATTTTGCCTTAAAGTATTCAGAAAATGGTGAAGGCCGCATAGGCATCAGAAGCATTATGATTTATGTTTTTTCGATTGCATTTTTAACAATAGTAGTAATCAATGATTTACGTATAGATTTAAAAGCTTTGGTTCAAATCATGATTGGTCTGTCAGTGCTAATTTATTTTTTGATTAAATATAAAAACTTTAAAGGTGACTATGGAAACTAAGTTTGAACGCTACCCTTTGGTCACCATTGTAACGCCGACCTATAATCAAGCAGACTACCTTGCTGAAACAATAGAAAGCGTTCTGAATCAAAGTTACCCTAACATTGAATACATTGTAATCAATGATGGATCTACTGATCATACAGAGCAAGTATTGGATAGGTACCGGGATAGGGTAATATGCATATGCCAGGACAATATGGGGCAGTCCGCGACGCTTAATAAGGGTTGGGGGATATCCAAAGGTGAATATTTGAGCTATTTAAGTTCAGATGATATTTTGTACCCAAATGCAATTGAGAATCTTATTGAAGTTATAAATGAAAAAAAATATGTTTGTGTATTTCCTGATTCAAACTTAATTGACATAGGTGGAAAAGTAGTAAAAAAAAATATATGTAAAGAGTTTGACTTAGAAAAGCTAGTAGTTGATCAGGAGTGTTATATTGGACCTGGAGCAATATTTAAAAAATCTTCTTTGGAAAAGCATGGCGGATGGGATACAAGCCTGAAGTTAGCACCGGATAGAGAGTTTTGGATTCGAATATCACAGGATGGTGAATTTTATTTTCTTCAAAAAGTGCTTGCAGGATATAGATTACATCCAAGATCGATTTCTTACAGTGAAGTGTCAGAGAGTGTTTCTAATGAGTATTTAAGGGTATTGGATAATTACTTCAGTACTTTTATCGTTCCTGCGTCATTAAAGAAAAGAAAAAATGAGGCTTATGCCAAAGCCAAGTTAATAGTTGCAAGAAATTTTTTGCGTTCAGCTAGGTTTAAAAAAGCTTTCAAAGCTCATCGTGAAGCGATAGATTATTGGCCGAAAATATTGGCACCTAATTATACTTGGGTTTTATTGAGAAGTGTACTTGGTAAGCCGGTAAGATTGTTATTGGGTAAAATTAAAAGAATCGTATATCGAAAAAATTAAAATTAATTATGAGATTTTTATTTCCTAAAAGTATAAGGTTTTATGTTCCTTTAATTATAATTCAGTTTTATTTGTTTATTTCTGTTGGATTGTTTTTTTGGGGTCCATGGCCATGGCCCTATGAAAATGGGTTAAGTTTGTTTTTGTATTTAATTTTTTCACAATTTTTAATTTTACTGGGTTATTTTTTGGGGATATCGGTTTCATATAGAAATAATGCTGATTATTCTGTTTCTTTTTCAAAAAGATTTTATAGACTATCTATTATATTTTCAATTATTCTATTGGTACCTACAACCATTGCTAGAACAGGTCATTATTTTCCATTTTTTTTTACTGGTATTGAAGAAATAGGTGTTGCTTACAATATTGCACTACAAGCAAAAGAGAATATTGGTTTGTGGGTTAGTGCTGAATATTTAAGAATTGTTTTTAGTGTTTTTTTGATTTCGCTATATCCTTTAACTGTTTTTTATTGGCCAATTCTAACCTTGCGAGAAAAAATCATTAGTTTGGTTGTATTGATTTGGTTTCTTTCTATTTACATAACCACAGGTACTAATAAGTTTTTTGCAGATATTCTAATTACTATTTATTTTTTGTATTTGCTTCAAAGATATGCTTTTTACAACCCCGGATGGATGAAAAAAATCAAAATATTTATTTTTTTATTTTTTATGGCTATATTTTTTATTTATTTCTTTGCTTATGGGCAGCTTACAAGAGATGGTGGGGTTGGTGAGTTTGCTGTATTTAATACGGGGGCAGAATTAATATATGCTCAGAGATATGAAGGTTTGCCTGTTATTTTACAGGTTTTTGTAGAATCAATATCCAGGTATTTAACACAAGGATATTATGCTCTAGATTTGGCTTTTAGGGTAGAAAGCTCGCCATCTACATTTGGTTTAGGTGGGTCTTATTTTCTTGCTGAAAATGCTAACAGTTTGTTTGGTACTAGTTATTTTACAGAATCGTCCCTTCCCGGACTTATTGAATATCATTATGGATGGAGTATGTATCAACTTTGGCACTCTATATATCCTTGGCTGGCTTCTGATTTTGGATTTTTAGGTGCCCTTTTAATGCTTGGTTTTTTTTCATTTCTACTTGCCTTTTCTTGGAAAAGATCAGTTTTATATCGCGATCCTTTTATGGTAGTAATAGCTTATTTGACTATAATTTTATTTTTTTATGTCCCTGCAAATAATCAAGTGTTCCAGTTTGGTGAGTATTTAGTAGGATTTATGTCGTTATTTTTATACGCTTTCTTTTTTAGGAAAATTAAATGGAGAAAATAAAAGTATTGGTTTCTTTGTCTTATTATTTTCCTGCATACAGAGCTGGCGGGCCAGTTAAGACGTTGCAAAACATGGTGGAGCAGCTTGATAATTTTTATTTTTCGGTTGTTACTCGTGACAGAGATTTGGGCGATGAAAAGGCTTTCCATAACATTGAAATAAGCTCTTGGCAGCCTCTTGGTAAAGCATCGGTTATGTATCTATCACCAGAAAGTTTGTCTTTGAAAAATATAGTACAAGTTATTAATAATTCTGAGTTTGATGTTTTGTATTTAAACAGTTTTTTTGACTTTAATTTTACGATTAAGCCTTTGCTTGCTCGGAGATTTAGTTTAGTCAAGCCATGTCCAGTTGTGTTGGCACCTCGTGGTGAGTTTTCGCCTGGAGCATTGGAGCTGAAGTCGTTTAAGAAGAAGTTGTTTATTAAATTAGCAAGCTGGCTTGGCTTGTATCACGGTATTACTTGGCAGGCATCGAGTGAACTTGAAAAGCAAGATATTATTTCGGTGTTAAACATTGATCCTTCTTCCATATTTATAGCGAAGGATTTGCCGCCAGAGGTATCTGTAAGCATAGGTGACTTAGCTTTAAAGCCAAATGAAATTTGTAAGATTGTTTTTTTATCTCGTATCTCGCCAAAGAAGAACCTTGATTTTGCGTTGCAAGTGTTAGGTAAGGTTGAGTCTACTTTAGTTTTTGATATTTATGGTCCAATCGAGGATAAGGAATATTGGCAGACCTGTTTAGATTTGATTGAAAAGTTGCCTTCTAATATTGTGGTTAACTATTGTTGCGCGGTTACACCAGACCAAGTATCAGACGTTTTTTCTGGCTATGATTTATTTTTTTTTCCTACGCGAGGTGAAAACTATGGTCATGTCATTGCTGAATCCTTATCTGTTGGTACACCGGTATTGTTAAGTGATCAAACACCTTGGCAGAATTTAGAAAACGATAATTTGGGTTGGGATTTGTCGCTTGATTTAGACTTGTTTGCTAGAAAAATTGAAGAGGTTGCGAATATGGATGCACAATCTCGACTTAGCTGGCGACAGCAGGTTGCTGTAAACTCAGTGTCAAAAATAAACAACGAGCAAGATATTGCAGATAATATTGCGTTGTTTGAGTTTGCGTTGGAAAGTTTTAAAAATAATCATAAGGTAACGAAATGAGGGTTTTAGTTTTAGGTGTGACTGGAATGCTAGGCAGTGCGGTTTTTAAAAGCCTTTCTGAGCATCATGATGTATACGGCACAGCAAGGGGTAGTTCTGCTAAATCATTCTTTTCTGAAACGTTGCAGAAAAATTTGATAGTGGGTGTTGATGTGCTTGATCAGGATGCTTTGGTAGGCTTGTTAGCCAAGGTTCGCCCAGATGTGGTTGTTAACTGTGTAGGTCTTATTAAACAATTACCGAATGCAAAAGACCCATTGGTTGCTTTACCTCTGAATGCTATGTTCCCGCATCGTTTAGCTAGGTTGTGCGGTTTACAAGGCTCACGGTTGGTTCATATTAGTACAGATTGCGTGTTTTCAGGCGAAAAAGGCATGTACTTAGAAACTGATGAATCTGATGCCAAAGATTTATATGGCAAGTCTAAGTATATTGGTGAGCTTCATGATTATTCGCATTGTGTGACGCTGAGAACTTCAATTATTGGACATGAGTTAAACTCTAATGCTTCTTTAGTTGATTGGTTCTTATCACAAGAAGGGCAAGTTAAAGGATTCACTAAAGCGGTATTTTCCGGTTTGCCAACGGTTGAGTTAGCGCGGGTAATTCATGAGTTTGTTTTGCCGAATCCTTATCTGTCCGGCCTTTATCATGTATCAGCTGAGCCAATTGATAAGTGTACGCTGTTGAATTTGGTTAAAAATATTTATGGTGAAGAAATAGAAATTGTTGAAGATGATGCCGTAGTTATTGATCGCTCATTGGATTCCTCACGATTCAGCGTGGCAACGGGGTATTCGCCTAAAAGTTGGCCGGATTTAATTCAATTTATGTATGACAAGCGATAGAGAGTGTTTGATATGTTTAAAAATAAGGTACTGTTAATTACCGGTGGAACCGGGTCGTTTGGTAACGCGGTTTTGAAACGGTTTTTGGATTCGGATATTGGTGAAATTCGCATTTTTTCGCGCGATGAAAAGAAGCAGGATGATATGCGCAAAAAGTACTCTCACCCTAAATTAAAGTTTTATATTGGTGATGTACGTGATTACCGTTCGGTTTTGAATGCCACGCGTGGGGTGGATTTTATTTTTCATGCAGCAGCTTTGAAGCAAGTGCCTTCTTGCGAATTTCATCCGATGCAGGCTGTGAATACGAATATTTTAGGTACAGAAAATGTACTTGAGGCAGCGATTCAAAATGAAGTGAAGCGTGTAGTCTGTTTGAGTACCGATAAGGCGGTTTATCCAATCAATGCGATGGGTATATCTAAGGCGATGATGGAAAAGGTGATGGTCGCTAAGTCGCGCAATCTGGATGAAAACAAAACGGTGATTTGTGGGACACGTTATGGCAATGTGATGGCCTCTCGTGGTTCGGTGATACCTTTATTTGTTGATCAGATTCGAGCCGGGCAAGCTTTGACTATTACTGACCCAAATATGACGCGTTTTATGATGACATTGGCCGATGCGGTGGACTTGGTACTGTATGCCTTTGAACACGGCAATAATGGCGATATTTTTGTGCAAAAAGCACCTGCTGCTACGGTAGAGACTTTGGCAAAAGCCTTAGTTGGTTTGATGAATAAGCCGGAGCATCCTATCAATATTATTGGAACACGTCATGGCGAGAAATTGTTTGAAGCGTTATTAAGTCGCGAGGAAATGGTATGTGCTGAAGATTTGGGTGGCTATTTTAGAGTACCGCCGGATTTACGCGACTTAAACTATGCGAAATTTGTTGAGGTTGGGGAGGAGAAGATTTCACGTACTGAAGATTACAACTCACATAATACAGAAAGATTGGACGTGGCTGGTATGCAAAAGTTGTTGTTAAAGCTGGAGTTTATGCAGGCGATTGTGCGCGGGGAATATGTGTCACCAGAAGAATAAGGTTTAAAGGATGAAGAAATTAAAAGTGATGACGGTTGCAGGCACCCGACCAGAGTTGATTCGGTTGTCTTTAATTATTAGAAAGCTGGATGAATTTTGTGATCATGTTCTTGTTCACACAGGTCAGAATTATGACTTTGAATTGAACGAAGTATTTTTTAGTGATTTGGGTATTCGTAAGCCAGATTATTTTTTAAATGCGGCGGGGGCATCAAGTGCTGAAACGATTGGGAATGTAATCATCGCTGTTGATAAAGTTTTGGATGAGGTGAAACCGGAAGCTGTTTTAGTTTTGGGGGATACAAATAGCGGGATGGCGATTATGCCGGCCAAACGTCGTAAGATTCCGACCTTTCATATGGAAGCGGGTAATCGCTGCTTTGATCAACGTGTACCGGAAGAAATTAATCGCCGTATTATTGATCATATGTCGGATGTGAATTTGACTTATAGCACGATTGCGCGTGAATATTTGATGCGCGAAGGTTTGCCTGCAGATTTAGTGATTAAAACTGGTAGCCCGATGTTTGAAGTGTTGGATTATTTTAGACCTCAAATTGAGGCGTCTGATGTTCTTGAACGTTTAGGGTTGAAAGAACATGCATTTTTTGTAGTGAGTGCGCACCGTGAGGAAAATGTTGATTCAGAAAAGAACTTTGTAAAATTGGTCGAGTCGCTTAATACAGTTGCAGAAACTTATCAAATGCCGGTGATTGTTTCTACACACCCT
>NZ_DATCSL010000112.1:0-1863 GCF_036568485.1 Thiomicrospira sp. | reverse complement strand
TTCGTTGTTAGTAAACTTTGCCATACCGATCTGTGCAAGACCAAAAGAGCGCCCGTTACTAAATGAACCGACAAGTGTACCGCTCTGGTCAATCCTGATACCAACCAAATCCCCTCCGGTAAAACCGTCTTGGCTTATTCCCGAAGTAGATGATGCAGAGTCAAAACTCGTCATACCGTCAAACGCATTTGATGTACCGAGATTGATTGCAACCTGCTGGTTTGGAGCAGAACCGTTGTTCGCCGTAAACGAGACGTTTGGCGGATTATATGTAGCCAGTGAGCCGTCGCTGTTAAATCTTACAAAACCTGTCTTTTCATTATATGGTGTTATCGTATCTATCGTGGCAGGCTCAGGAACACTTATTTTCATATTCCACGTACTTCCCGTAGAAGCATCGACTGCAACTTTTCTAAACTCTGTTCTTAAAGTATGTTTTGAACCCAAAGAGTCGAAGATATCAATACTTGCAGAGTGTGTCGCCGCATTAAAACCTTGTGAAAACGCAGTTGCGGTACTGCCTGCCGGCAGAGTTGCATTGAGCGCTTCCATGCTTCTTGTAAACTTGGTATTTTCAGTTATTCCGCCACCGGTAACACTGCTTGCGTTCATACCCGTAATAGAGAGATTTATATCATAATCTCCGTCTATTGAACCGCCCGGATTCGATAGTTCAAATTTACCCTGCTCATTAACGATTACCTCTATATTGTTTTCATAAAGACCATCAAGGTCGCCGTCACCGGCAGTTGCTCTAGCCTCTTTTTCCAACGCTTCACGTAGATCGGCGATCGTTCTGAATTTTTTGTCAAACCCTTCCGCCGTCGTAGGACCGGTTGGATCGTACTGATATCTGTAAGCCGTTGTAGCTGAATCTGCCACAGCAAAACCACTTCCGTCAAGTGCACCGATAGCACTTATTCTAATGTTGTGAGAAGCATTTGAGTTAGAGTTGCTGTTTGTAAGCGTGATCTCTCCCGTTCCTGAATCATAAACAGCTTCAATACCTGTTACCGATGTCTGAGCATTTATGGCTGAGACAAACCTTGAAGCGGTTTGAGCCTGAG
Source organism: Thiomicrospira sp. (assembly GCF_036568485.1). Taxonomy (GTDB): domain Bacteria; phylum Pseudomonadota; class Gammaproteobacteria; order Thiomicrospirales; family Thiomicrospiraceae; genus Thiomicrospira. The sequence goes on along the minus strand of NZ_DATCSL010000112.1, from coordinate 796 downwards.
TCTCTCCACCCGGGGCAGTACTTGTTATCTGCTTTACTGTACCGTCATCCATCTCAAATGTGATGTCTAGGTTTGTATTGGCGGTAACCGGTGCCGAAGCAGTCGTAGTTGTATCTACAAATGATGCCCATATACCCTGACCAGCCTGAAGATTAAAAGCTTCACCGGATTCATTGAACATTACGCCCATATCGCCCGATTCTATAGGGTTTCCGTTTTCATCGATCGCAGCAGGTGAAGGGATAGCCGTTCCTGCCGGATAACTCTCCACTCTATATGCAGCCGAATAGTTATCGACGCGCGGACCTGAGTTCAGGTTTGCTTTAATAACCACATTCTGCGTAGGAGATGCAGGAGTAGTAAGCCCCGGCGGTATATTTATATTTGTAATAGGCGCCGTAGCGTCAACATACCCTGTTACCGGATCTCTCAACCACCCCTGAACAATAAATCCGTTGTTGTCTACGAAGTTACCGCCGGCATCGAACTTAAAGTCGCCAGAACGCGTGTACTTATATGTATTTCCGCCATCCGGAGAGACTATAAAAAATCCGTCTCCCTGAATAGCAACGTCGGTATTTTTATCTGAGTTTTGAACAGAACCCTGTGCAAATATCTTAGTTACCGAACTTGCACTCGCACCAAGACCTACCTGTACGGGGTTTTTACCGCCAAGCTCTCCCTGCGGAGCAGTAGCTATCGCCTTGGTCTGAGCAAGAAGGTCTGAGAAGTTTGCACGTGAATATTTAAAACCTATGGTATTTACGTTTGCGATATTATTTGATTCTACGTCCAT
>NZ_DATCSL010000111.1:0-10152 GCF_036568485.1 Thiomicrospira sp. | reverse complement strand
GGACGACACCTGTGTTCCCAAGGTCAGCACCAGGCCTGGTACATCCGTATCTTTGTAGCCATTCAACTTAATGGTCTGCTGTGCCACGCCCAAACCAACATAGGTATCCGCGCCCATCAAACCAAAATAACCCGCCCGCTCGGATGCTTGCACATTCGACACCAAAGCTAATCCAATTATGCCTAACCAAACTTTAACCCTTTTCATTTTGAATCCCTATTATTTTAGATTTGTCGCCAACCACCAAACACAAACGAACCATACCAGCGCATATTTCGCGCCACGCAATCTAAGTCTTCGTAGCTCGATTGCCAATTAATAAACGGCCATGTCCAACTCATAATCATCCATTGGAAAAACCCGACACGTGTGGCTTTATCACGGTTGTAATCGACACAGCTTTGTTGCATATAACGATCAATAGAGCTTGCGACAGGCATGAAAAAGAAGGAGGTACTCCACTCTGTCCCCACTGACGTTTCGTAACTTAAACAGCGTTCAACTTCCGCGTCCCCTGGGCTCTGTGCCGCATCAATCGGGTTTTGTACACTGGCTGAAATATAGGGCACATTGGTTTCATTGGTACCCGCAATGCATGTCCCTTGGCGCCCCACATAGAATGGCCCATCAACTTTGACTTTGGTACCAAACCAATTAAACCAACTCTGACCAGTTACGAGAATATTGCCAGAATGGTCTCGTGCCCAAAGGGTTGAGTCGACTGGCTTCCAATCACGTGACCAAAAATTCCAGTAATAGTTTGGAAAAGGGTTCGCCCCATTGTTAACAAACAAAGGTTTTTGTTGGTTTACAGTTTCAAAGTTAGCTAAATCGCCTTCTTCAATTAACTTACGAATAAAGCCACTCTCATCCACTTTTTCCGATAACCCAAGCCATTGTGACGATAGGTCTACAGAAGGATATTGGGTTTTATTTGATTCAGCCGGCGCATAACCATATTCACAATAGTTGCGGCGACTTTCGCTTTCGGGCGTGGAGATTAAACCGGCCAACTCAATCGGATAAGTGCTGGTATCAATATCGGCTAATAAACATGCATTAAAACGGTTTTTACAAAAACAACCGCCCAAGTCGCCGCCTTCTTCAAGTTCGGCGGGTAAACCATAAACCGCTCGACCCGTTGGATTAAAAGCCAACAATCCACTGGTATCTTTAATTTCAATGCTAACAGCGCTAAATTCTGGAGGCAGTTCGCCTAATTGGGTATTCGCTTTAGGATGACTCGCCACATCCGCTGAATAACCATCTTGATCTAGTGGAATAAACTCTTCATCAATTTTATATTCGATGTTAGTTTTAGGATCGGTCCAAGTAGATGAGGCGTCCTTCATATTGCCGAACTTAATTGTCACCGCCACATCTTGACCTACTTCATAGCCTAAATCAGCCATAAATTCGTGCACCAAATCTTGTGATTTGTAACCTTCACCATCGGCGACCATTTGCTGACTAATTGCTAACTCAGAACGTAACACGACCGGTGCCAAGGCTTGTGCATAGTTGTCAAAGTTACTTTGAGACACCATTTTATTGCCTAGTTCCATGGTTAAATAAAAACCCGACATACCCAAAACCAAAGTCAGTGCACCAATAATAGAAATAACACCTGATTGATTAAATTTTTGACGATCGTTTTGCATTAACCTTTTCATTTTGAAGGCTCCTGAATTTGATGCAACAAAGCAAGATTATTTCGAGATTTTTGATTCAACGGATCCAGTTCTAAGGCTTGATTAAAATAGGTCTTGGCTTGTGTTAATTCACCCTGTAATAAAGCGCTAAAACCCAAGTTATTTAAACCGGCTACCTTTACATGAGATTGTGTATCTAATAACCAGGCCTGGTAGACAGCATCCGCCGCTTGGTAACGTTCTAACTGAATTGCTGTACGTGCAAAATCAGCTTCATCAGCACGTGTTTTATCTTCTAACTTTAAGAGTTGTTCGCGTGTAATATAAGCAAGTTCAAGCTGTTGTTTTGCTTCATACACACGTCCTAATAACCGAAACACTTCCGGCTCATCGGCGTGCGAGCGTCTTAGTTTTAGCAATAGTTTTTCGGCTTGATCCCATTCAGAACGATCCATTTGCAATCGAACCATATCTAAAGCAAAATCAAATTGAGCTTGTTCAGTCAAACTATCTGCAAGCGGTTTGCTGTCTTCTGACGGATTGGATTGCAAAGGTTGCTGTGTCGTAGCACAACCGCTAAAAATCAACGCATACAGACCCAGCAAAACAACCTGTTTTATCTGCGAACGACCGCTCATTACCAACTTCTCCCTAACAAAACAAACTTTTCGCCTAACAGCAATATAAAATAAGGCAGCATTAAAAAAGGCAAGATAATAATGGCCATTTTGGCGGAGGCTTTCGCCGCTTTATCTGTCATCATTTCTTCACGCTCGTCATACATACGTTTGGAAAACACGCGTATAGAATCACTAACCGGGCTCCCCAATTTTTCATTTTGAATCAATAGCAAGACCAACTGTTCTATGTCACGAACTTTATTACGGCTCGAAAACTGACGTAATGCTTCAATACGTGGCACACCTATTTGAATTTGCTCCAATAGGTAATTAAATTCAAAGCAGATATCGGGATGTAAATCTTTTAACTCATGCGCCACACGTTTGACCGCCACCATCCAGCTTAAACCGGCATTCATGCAGACATTCGCCATGTCTAAAAAATCCGGTAAACTTCGGCTGATTCGATTTAATCTGGCATTGCCTAACCAATTCAAAAAATATTCCGGCAATAAAATAGACAACACAGGCATTAATAATAAAAACGGTGCGGGTGCCAACTCCGCAATCCACATTAAGGACGCCAGTAATACGACCGCTAAAATAAACAAGGTTTTAAAGAAATAAAATGCGCCGACATATTCCGTTTTTCGAAACCCAGCTCGCACAAGTTTATTTTGAATCTTTTCAAGCTCATTAAGATTTTTTGATCCTAAATAGGTGCCAATTAAACACCACCAGCAGTTATTAGTTTGGGTTTGTATTTGTGTATAAAGCTGCCCTACCCCTATGCGGGCTTTGAGGCGTTCCATTTGAATTAAGCTATCGTGTTGTTTAAACAAAACCTTGGATAAGGCCAAAACGGCCAAAAAAATTAGGCTGCCGGTTATTACTAATAAACTGATCATATCCATTTTGATTAAAACCTAATCTTGAGCATGCTACGTAACACAAGCATGCCGGTGACCATTAAAATTAACGAACCCCAAAACATGACTTGACCGGTCGGATCATTAAAAAAGAAGGTCATGGATTGCGGCTGAAAAAGCACCTTATAAGCTAAATAAACCAGTGGCGCGCCCCCAATAAAAAAGGCCGTAAAACGTGACTCGGCGGTTAAGGATTTTAATTTGGCTTGAAAACGCTCACGGCGGCGCATCATTTTTGAAAGATCACTTAATATCTCGACTAACTGCCCACCGGTTTCACGCTGAATGATTAAGGTCACTACAAAATACTGGGCTTCTGACAAGGTGATGCGGCGCTGAAATTCACGCAGAATATCGCGCATACTTATACCCAGCTGTAATTGGGAGTTGACCTCTTTTATCTCTTTCCCTAAAGGCGCAGGAAACTCATTGGCAACCATGTTTAACGCACCATCAATGCCATAACCCGATTGCAAAGCGCGGACGAGCGTATCAAGCATTTCTGGAAATTGGGCTTTAATCTTGTTCTGACGTTTACGCTGTTGAAGGTAAATATACAAGCTAGGCAACAGTGGCAATAAAATCGCAACAACCAAGCTCTTAGGTTCGATGGTGGCTAATTTGGTTACAATCACATATACCGATATAAACGTTAAAATAGCTTGCGAAATTAGGAGTTTAACAACTGAATTTCGATCCACCAGGCCTGCTTGTTTAAGCTGACTTTGCAACCAAATATAAATAGGCAGGAGCTTTAATAAGGCATTGTTTTTTTTGTTCGCGTTTTCTTCGGTATTTAAATCCAATCCAATACGATTAAACATAAGCTGATAGGCTTCCTGTTTCGCGCGTTTTTGTTTGGTTTGATGGATATATATCAATAATAAAAACGGCAAACATATAGATAAAGCGACCAAAAAGAATCCCAACTCCATTAAAACACCTCTTTTTCAAAAGAGAATAGGTTAGGCGGCAAGGTCACACCCGCATCCTCACACTTTTTACTACAGCCTGGACGCAATCCCGTCGCTCTGAATAAGCCTTTTGTCACACCAGGCTCTTTACCCGCAATCGTTCTGAACTGAAAAATCTCTTGTAGCACGACGTTTTCTTCTTCCACACCAGTTACCTCGGTGATGGACTTAATTCGGCGCTTGCCATCGCGCCCACGTTCAACAAAAATAATCAGGTCTATCGCACTCGCTATTTGTTTACGAATCGACGTAAACGGAATATCGACCCCGCTTAAGTTAATCATTAGCTCCAAACGGGAAATACAATCGCGTGGATTGTTAGCATGCAAGGTCGCTAATGAACCATCGTGACCCGTATTCATCGCTTGCAACATATCAAGCACTTCGCCACCACGTACCTCACCCAAAATAATCCGATCTGGGCGCATACGTAGCGCATTTTTTAAGAGTTCGCGTTGCGAAATTTCACCCACACCTTCGGCATTACTTGGACGCGACTCTAAACGCACGACATGGTTTTGCTGCATGCGCAGTTCGGCGCTGTCTTCAATTGTAATGACACGTTCATCTTCTGGAATCAAACCCGACAAAATATTAAGCGTGGTGGTTTTACCTGAGCCGGTACCACCGCACACGATAATATTGAGGCCCGCTTTGACCGAATACTCCAAAAACTGATACATTTCTTCGGTTAAAGCACCAAATGTAATCAAGTCTTTTGGACGTAGATGCTTATCAGGGAAACGACGAATCGACACCACAATGCCGTCAACCGACAAGGGCGGAATAATCACGTTAATCCGCGAGCCATCCGCCAATCGCGCATCCACCAGCGGTGAACGTTCATCCACACGTCGTCCGGTGACATACAACATGCGATCGACTTTATTACGCAAATGATCTTCACTAATAAATGAGATATTAGTAAGTTCCAACTTACCAAAGCGTTCGACATAAATTTGGTTATAGCCATTGATCAAAATATCCGACACACTTGGGTCTGCGATCAAGGGTTCAATTGGCCCTAGACCATAAATTTCGTCTAACAACTCGTAGCTAAGTTGACGCACTTCCAACTCAGATAGTGGGTAACCCATTTCGTTGGCCACTTCATGCACCAACTCTTCTAATCTGGGACGTAACTCTTGGCGGGTTTCTTTACTATCGGCTCGATAAAATGCTTCATCTTCTGCGGCTTTGCGTTGGCAGCGATCTTTAATTTGAAAAAAATCATCTTTTTGCGACTGTTTTGCCAACGCAATTTTGGCTTTTTCATTTTGTGTCGCCACCGGCGAATTAGGCGCGGTGTAATGTTTTTTATTTTCGTCAAATTGTTTTAATCGATCACGCAAATTCATGGTTTAACAGCCTTTAACTCAGGATGGTTCGATTCGGCTTTTTTCGATTTAAATTTAATTCGACCTAAATTTGGTTTTTTAATATGCGACATCAAGCTTTGTTTCATGTAGCCCATTAAGGACTTAGTTGTTTTCTGAGTGGCTTCATCACGCATAATCTCATGCTGAACGGAGCCATGGTGCAGCAACTTAGCGATGCACTCTAGCTGCTGATTCACGTGTGATTTTGGTGCAAATTTATTAATCAATTCACCTTTATTAAGTGATTCATTAAACAGCATGTAATCATTGTCAACATAGGTTGTTTGACCAGCTTCCAACATGTTAATGATTTCTTTTAAACCCTCATCAATATTAGATTGATGGCGATTAATTAATAAAGTCATCGTGTCTTCTGTGTAGCCTAAACGCTTGCCTAGTTGCAAGACTTTATTAACCGAACGTAGTGAAGATAATGATGGTTCTGCTACCAAAATAATATTGTCGGATACATCTAAACAGCTGAGTGTGACATCGGATAAGTTACTTGCGCAGTCAATAATGACATGATCAAAATAACGCCGTAACGACGTAATAATCTTTTGAATAGTTTCGCCATTCAAGCTATCCAATTCGGTCATTTCCACTGGCAAAGGCAACAAATACAAGCCTGATTCATGTTTACTCAATGACTTATAAATCAAGTTGTCGTCAAAACGGTTAATGTTATGGATAAAGTCCGTAATCGTATAAAGCTGGCGCTCTTCCATATTTAAGTAAAGTGCAGTGTCACCTAACGGTACATTTAAGTCCAAAATTACCGCATGTTGATCTGTCATGCTCCGAATATGTGATGCAATATTGGTAGCCAAAGTCGTGGATCCGACCCCGCCTTTTAAACTGAAGAAACTTGAAACCACGCCATTTTTACCAGTACGACGACGATCTTGCATGTGAATAATCGAAAGAATTTGGAGCACTTCATACGGACATTCAATAAAGCCTTGAACCCCATAATGACTGGCTTCAATAATAAAATCGACGTCTTTTTGCTTGAGTAAAATATAGAGAGGTACGCCTTTTGATATGGTCAAAACATGCGCAATATTTGAGAGCGTAGCAGCCTTTTCACCGTCAAATTCCATTAAAACCAAGTTCACTTCTTGCGGCCAAACTTTAGGAGCCGAATTTAAAGATTCCATCGTGTATTTGCTACTAATAGAAACACGTACTGACTCTTTTAAGTCCTCATCTTGCCCAATATAGAGGGCCGATTTTAAGGCTAAGCTGGTTAGGTTAGAAGCGGTCATAATGGGCTCTCCAATCCAATTTTGATACTTGATGTTGGCATCGCGCTGCCGGGCGGTAATAACTCAGCGACCTTGCCAAAAATAAAACCGTCTAGTGAGCTCGGACGATCTATATCCTCCCCAGGTAAAGTAACGGTTTTATCGGCATTGATTGGGTCTTCGAATTTAGCGGTTACCATAATTGCCAATTCAGACTCATCTTTTTCATAGCTGGTGGATCGAAATAACGCGCCTAAAACCGGTATATCGCCCAAGAAGGGGACTTTACTGACATTGCTGCTAAAGTTGTCTTGAATCAAACCGCCTATTACAAAGCTTTGACCTGAAGCTACAGTAATGGTGGTGGCCGCCTTACGCGTTTTGAAACCAGGAATAACGATGTTGCCAGCTTGAGTGCCGCCAGCTTGATCAATATTGCTAATTTCAGGTTCGACCGTCATTTGGATTTCGCCTTGTTCAGTCACAATCGGGCTAAAACGCAAACGTACGCCGTACTCTTTAAAACTGACCGTGATGGCATCATCATTTTGTGCAACCGGGATGGGCACCTCCCCCCCTACTAGAAAACTGGCCGTCTCACCGGATTGTACAATTAGCTCGGGTTTGGCCAATACACGTGCTAAATTATGGCCCTCCAACATCGACAGAACGCCAAACAGGTTGCCACCACGAGGGTTAAACCCTAACTGAAAACCGTCTTGATGAGGAAAAGCTAAACCGGCTTGTGTACCCGATGCGACACTATCAACATTTAATAAAAAGCTCGCCGTTGTACCCAAGTTGCCTGGCGGGAAAATACCGTAGCGATCGCGTTTATCACGCACGGCAAAACCACTTCTAAATGGATTGCCCTTGGTGACCTCAGCCACTCTGACCGACAAACGAATTTGTTTAGGCCCGGTTACATCTATCATGTTAACCACACTCAGCCCCAATGCTGAGATGACCGAATGAATGCGTTTTTTCTTGGCGGCATTGCTGACTTCGCCACTTAAAATCACCATGTAATTACCGGCCAACGATTTAACTCTGAGTTGTCCAACACTTTCAGTATCTTGCAACACGTCTTTGTCTTGACGTGCTGACAAACTCACATTACCTTCACCATCAATCTGGTTACCCACTTCATCAACTTCTCTACGAACAGAAGACTCAGGATTAATCCAGGCGGTTCTAAGTTGAAATTCAACCCCACCATCCGGGTCTAAATCCTGAATCAAGCTGCTCAAGGCCTCGGTTATTTCTTCGTGACGTGATTGATCGGGCGTAATTTTTAACGAAATGCGCACATCTTGATTGGGTCGGTTTCGGTACCATAAAATCAAATCAGTGCGACCCGCCTTTTGACCACTCACCAACAGTTCGCGGTTATTAATGACCTGCACATTGGCTAAGTCTGAGTTAGCAACCATTGCACGTTGTAAGTCAGAGTCGAGCTTGATAATTTTGCTTTCGGTCTCCATCATTTCATACACAGATTGCACTGCTGGATACGCTGACATAGGCAAACTAAATAACAAGACCATTAATACACCTTGAGCAAAGGTGAAAGGTGAGTGGTTTATTTTATTCACTGTCGAATTACCTCTTGTACTTGACCGCCTTGCATAATTTGAATCACTTCACGTTTCGGTTTGGGCGCATACTTTGGCGCATTTTGTGGAGAAGACTCCATGACTTTTACATTGACACCATTTGAATTGATGATTTTGACATCGGTCGCATTACGCAAAGCAAGATGCACCGCGCCAACGTTCATGGCTAACGCCAAATGTTCGGCTTGAGTGGTATCAACATTTAAAGTCACCATTGACTTACTATGGGATTGTCGAGCACTTTCTTCTGTTGAGGGTCTTGAATAGCTGGCTTGATCTCCGACCATCAGTACTTCAATATTTTCTAGCACTGTGCGGCTGATCATACGCTTACCATCCGCACTTTCAAAAACACTAATCACATCAACATGGTCACTCGGGCGCAACACACCCAACAACCCAGTTTCAGGTGTTACCGGAACACGGACAGCGCGCTTACCTTCTTCAAGCAAGCTACTTAGCCCCGTTTTATAGGAAATTTCTTCTGAGCCAATTTTGCGATCAATAATCCATTCACCGGCATACACCGTTTGGTTAACAACGTGACCCACTACTTTTTGCGGGTCATCAATCACGCCTTTTACAACCACACCTTCAGTTGGCACATTAAGGATAGTAATATCGTCAACTTCTATTTGTTCACCACGATATAAGTCTCGAGTAGCCACCACCATACTCATTAGCTCTGGTTTTTCGACCACCGTTACCGTCTTAACTTCAACGCGTTGCTCAGCTTGGTCGACACGACTCTGCACGTAACCATACACAAGCAATATCGCGAGCATGGCAGAAATAAAGGCAATGCCATACAGCACTAAATCACTTTTTTTAGTTTTCATAAATATCCTGGAGGTCTAGCAACTTAGATCAATACTGACCAACATATTGGTTTTGATAGGAAACGATTGAGCAATGTAGCTAGGTAGAAAGAGTGTTTGAGATGGGATCGACACTTTTACGACATAAGTCGTCACCCCTTGGGTTTGCTTGGCTTCGTAAGTCATATCCAGACCTTCTGGCACAGTGCCATTACCGATAGATATCGCAAATAACTCTTGCAACCCTGTAGCCGCCTCGGACTCATTCACCACCACACTTTCTGAGGAACAACTCACAAAACGATGGCTTTGATTACCTGGGCGCATGGCCTCATCATTTGCTTGGTCTGTAATCAAACGTGTCATGTCAGTCATAATATTATTGGCATAGAGACGATCACTTGCGTAATTAACCGTCTCCACCACCAATAGAATCATTAACAACATGATAGGCAGCACATAGGCTGCTTCCATCATGATGGCGCCATCTTGCTTAGTTCTCGACTTATAGAATGAGCTAGATTGCATTCAAACTTCCTTATAGGTCGTCGGCAACACCTTGAAGCTTAGTCTGGATAGCGGTGTAGATTGTGCCATCAGTGGTATTAAAGAAAACCGCACCAATGCCGACAACCGCACCAAGAATCAAGGCGTATTCAATCATGCTTGCGCCTTTTTGCTTTTCTAGTTTGCGAGCCAACATTTGTGCGTGCATTTGTTCTAGTTTTGACATCTTCATGGGTATACTCCTTAAGTGACCTTTGGTCTTATTTTTATGATTTACACATTTCCCACTAAAGTGCTAAGAAGACAAAAAAACCACTTTGTGAAAAAAATGTTCAGGCAATTAAACACGAGAGCAAGCTCAGCGACAATAAAAAATTGCGTAATTTACATAAGAACATTTTTATAGCCTT
>NZ_DATCSL010000110.1:0-1589 GCF_036568485.1 Thiomicrospira sp. | reverse complement strand
GATTGCCGAAGCCCAAAAGAAAGGCGGCGTCGCCGCGTTTGTGGATGCCGAACATGCGTTAGATCCATCTTATGCCGAAAAATTAGGTGTAGATGTCGACAACTTATTAGTCTCGCAACCAGATACCGGTGAGCAAGCGCTTGAGATCGCCGACATGCTAGTACGCTCAGGTGGGGTGGATATCGTGGTGATCGACTCGGTCGCCGCTTTGACACCTAAGGCCGAAATTGAAGGCGACATGGGCGACTCACATATGGGTCTGCAAGCACGTTTAATGTCACAAGCCTTGCGTAAATTGACTGCCAACATCAAACGAACCAATACCTTGGTGATCTTTATCAACCAAATTCGTATGAAAATTGGCGTTATGTTTGGTAGCCCTGAAACCACTACTGGTGGTAATGCGTTGAAGTTTTATGCTTCAGTACGTTTGGATATTCGCCGTATTGGGGCGATTAAAAAAGGCGACGAAATTCTGGGTAACGAAACCCGCGTTAAAGTGGTGAAAAACAAAGTCGCGCCGCCATTTAAACAAGTTGAATTTGATATTTTGTATGGCCAAGGTATTTCGCGCGAAGGCGAAATTGTGGATCTAGGTGTACAAGAAAAACTGATTGATAAAGCGGGCGCTTGGTATAGCTATAACGGCGAAAAAATTGGCCAGGGTAAGGACAATGCGCGTCAGTTCTTGAAAGACAACCCAGAAATCTCCCAGACCTTGCAAGCACAAATAAAAGAACGCTTAATGCCAAAACCGGGTTCAAAGGCTTCAGCCGCCGCTGAGTTTGATTTGGATGAAATCCCAGACTAAGCAGGCAAGCGTAAATTCACCCGAGGATTTGTTTAAAACCATGCTCGGGCGTGCGCAATATTTGCTTGCGATGCGTGAGCACGGCGCAAAAGAACTCAAAACCAAATTGTGCCAAAAATTTGCCGAATATGAGCAAGCACCAGGCCTGGTGGACGACGTTATCCAGTGTTGCCAGAAAAAAAACTGGCAAAGTGACGAGCGTTATGTTGAATCCTATGTGCGCATGGCGATGCAGAAAGGTCAGGGCCCATTAAAAATTCGCCAAGCTTTAATGCGCGCAAGCGATGACCAGGCCATTATGGATGCGCATTTAAACCTGGGGGACGATGTCTGGTGTGACATCGCACAGCAAGCTCTGGAAAAAAAATACCAGGATGCTTATAAACCCTCAGAGCGTAAAGAACATGCTAAACGCTTACGCTTTTTGCAAAGTCGAGGATTCAGCGGCTCGCAATGCTACAAAGCGTTTAAATCCTGATGCTCGATAAGGCATCAAAAATTTGAAACAAAAAACAGAATTTTAACTTTTTAGGTTTGCTTATATGACCAGTGCAGAACTCAGACAAGCGTTTATTGATTATTTTGCCGAAAAGAATCACACGCCCGTACATTCCAGCCCCGTGATTCCGGCCGAAGATCCGACGCTGTTATTTACCAACGCCGGTATGGTGCAGTTTAAAGACACCTTTCTCGGCCATGAAAAACGCGACTATACGCGTGCGGTGAGTGTGCAGCGTTGTATTCGAGCCGGTGGTAAACACAACGATTTAGAAAACGT
>NZ_DATCSL010000109.1:0-18674 GCF_036568485.1 Thiomicrospira sp. | reverse complement strand
CGTGCAAGTGAGCCGTTTAATGCGCACACGTTATGCTGATTTCAGTTTGCCGCGTAATTTGCGTCGTGGTAAAACCCAAGCTTTAAACTGGATGCAGGTGAATACCTTGCTAAAAAGCGTGGATTTACCGGGCGAAGTTCGCCCTGATTTACGTGGACAAGTTGCGATTAAACAAACTAAAAAAGCACCGATTAAACCGACGCGTCGAGGTCGTTAAACCGCATTTTGGAAGATCACTAGGCCTGGTGTCTTTCCAATCGAAACCTGGAGTTTCTACTAGGAGGTTGAGATGTTAAAAGTGGCGTTTTTTGCACTGTTTATTGCGTTATTAGCCCTAGCCATGCAAGTTTATGGCCCGGATTTAATCAAGTTTCAAGAGTTACGCCAAACGAACCAAGCGTTAACTCAACAGGTTGAAGAGTTGCAGTCTGAGTTGGCGCTCAGCAAGCTTGAACAAGAGCGTTTAAAAGAAGCGCTCGCCAAGCATGATGCGTCTAAAGTGAATCGGCTTTATGAGTAATGATGATTAAATCCATGACAAGCTGGTTTGATCGTTATCCTAAAAGCGCGAGCTTGCTGCTAACATTGTTAATAGGTGGCAGCTGGTTGCTGGGGTTTAAATATACCGAACCTTGGTTGCAAAACTGGCATTTACCGCTATTTGGCGGGGTGTTTTTGCTGGCGATTTTTATCACCGTCTATCGTGCCACACGACAACTTAATTTGTATTTAGCCAGCGTCATTACCGATCATCCTTGGGTGCGTTGGGTGATTGAGGCGCGATTAAGCAGCCTAGTGATTGCCTTATTATTGGCGGGCATTTTGACGATTAGCGCGATGGTGTTTGTCTATACCGCGTCGGGTTATCCCACCGCATGGATTCTATTGTCGGGTTTGACGATTGTGACCTTGCTGATGATTAAACTGACGTTTCAGCGTTACGTTAAAACCGCGATTCATGATTTTAGCCGTGCCTATATTAGCGTGTTGATCGGGGCGCTTTATATGTTGGTGATGCAACTTACGGTTAATATGCGTTGGCCACCGATGCGTTTTGAACCCATGAGTGTTGAACTACTCGAGTTTGTGCGCGCCAGTGTGAATCATTCTGAATTATTGTTTCAACATATTGCACGTACTGCCATGTACATTGAGCACAATATTTTGGCCTTAGCCCAAATTGATGGCTTTAGTCCGTGGTTAGTCGCCGTGACTTTGTTATTAACCACCTCGATTGTGCCTTTTATGGCGCTGGCGTTATTTATCCGCTCAGTGTATGAAGGCGTGGTGGCACTAGGTCCTAATGCCAAAATAAAATATGACGCAGATGTTTAAATTCACTTCTTTAACCTTTGTTTTTTCAGCTTTTTTTACCGCCAACTTACAGGCATCTAGTTCGGCTTTGTCTGCTGATTTATCGGCATCCGATATGGCTTGGATCGGCGAAAAAATCTTTCAAAATGAAACCGCCGGTAAAGTAGAAAACCTGACTTTTTGGAGTCCGAACGAAGAATTTCCGTCTTTTGGGATCGGGCATTTTATTTGGATTCCAAACCAGGTTGAGGTGCCTTTTGAACCGACTTTTGTCGAGATGGTCGCGTTTGTTTCGCAAACTCAACCCACTCCAAAATGGATTCAACAGCGCCATGCTCCTTGGGCAAATAAAGCCGAATTTGACCAGGCCTGGTGGTCGGAAGACATGCAAGCTTTACGTGCTTGGTTAGTCAAAACCAAACCTCAACAAACGGCGTTTATTATGCAGCGTTTTGAATCACGCATTCACAAACTCCTGAATGACTTGCCTGAACAACAATCAGCTAAAATTCGCGCTAAAATCCAAATCTTAAGCCAAACCCGCGCGGGGTATTTTGCTTTAATTGATTACGCCAACTTTAAAGGTTTTGGGGATCAGCCAGCGGAGCGTTATCAAAATCAGGGTTGGGGGTTGTTACAGGTGTTACAAACTATGCCGGCTTCTTCGAATCCACAACTTGCGCTGCAAGGTTTTTCTCAGGCCGCCAAAGCGGTGTTAGTACAGCGGGTTAAAAATGCGCCCACAGAGCGCAATGAACAGCGTTGGATGCCGGGTTGGAGCAAACGTGTGACCGCTTATGCGCGGCCATAAACGACTAAACCACCAGGCCTGGCGCCTATTTGGATAGGATTGTCTATTGATATGATTTCAATTTTTAAGGCCGTTATTCGCAGTATGCGCCCGCCATTTTTATTGCTGACGGTGTCTGTTGTTTGTTTGGGTGGAGCTTTGGCTTGGTATTCAGGCGCTAACTGGTCAAATACTTTATTCAGTTTAATTCTGTTGGGCGCCTTGGCCGCACACGCGAGTGTGAACTTACTTAACGAAGCACATGATGCGCGTTCAGGTTTAGATAACTTAACCCAGCGTACCGCCTTCAGCGGTGGTAGTGGATCGTTGCAAAACACGCCTCAAGCACTCAAATGGGTTGAGGCTTTAGGCTATATCATGCTGGGTGTGGTGATCAGTATTGGTTTGTTTTTTATCTATTTGCGCGGCTGGGGATTATTACCGCTGGGTTTGTTGGGGATTTTAGTGGTGGTGAGTTATACGCCTAGACTGACTCGATCGCCTTGGTTATGTTTAATTGCGCCAGGCTTAGGCTTTGGCCCTTTGATGGTGATGGGCACTTATTTTGTCATGATGGGCGAATACAGCTGGCTGGCGTTTGGTGTGTCTTTGATTCCGTTTTTTCTGGTGAATAACTTGTTACTGCTCAATCAGTTTCCGGATATTGAGGCTGATAGGCAAGTGGGGCGGCGCCATATATTAATTTCAGCCGGTTTGCAGCGCGGTGTATTGGTATTTCGTTGGTTTTTATTAGCGGCTTTTTTAACGCTTCTGATATTGGTCGCGTTAGAATACTTGCCTTTGTGGGCATTATTGGCTGGTTTGAATTTGATTTTCGCCGTGCCTTTGTATTTTAGGGTCCGTCAGTATTGTGATGATATTGATCGGTTGCAACCCGCTTTAAAGTGGAATGTGATGCTGAATTTATTCACGCCTTTATTGCTGGCTTTGGGTTTATGGTTAGCTGGATTATGAATTCACACACCAGTGGTCTAGTGTTTGAACAGTTTTATGGGAGCAAAGATGTCATTTAAAACTCTGATGGATACGGTAGGAAACACGCCGTTGGTGCAATTGCAGCGTTTGGTGAATCCGACAACCGGCTCAGTGGTGTTGGTCAAACTCGAAGGCAATAATCCGGCGGGTTCAGTGAAGGATCGGCCAGCGTTAAATATGATTTTACAAGCCCAAAAGCGTGGCGAGATTAAGCCGGGCGACACCCTGATTGAAGCAACCAGCGGCAATACCGGTATTGCGTTAGCGATGGCGGCGGCTACGCTTGGTTATAAAATGATTCTGATTATGCCGGACAATATGAGTATTGAACGCCGCGCCTCCATGGCCGCTTATGGCGCAAAATTGGTGTTGGTGACACAAGCACAAGGTATGGAAGGCGCGCGTGATTTAGCCTTGGATATGCAGGCCAGAGGTGAAGGACGCGTATTAAATCAGTTTGCTAACCCTGATAATCCACTCGCACATTATCATTCAACCGGCCCAGAAATTTGGCAAGATACCCAAGGCAAAGTCACCCATTTTGTCAGCGCGATGGGTACGACTGGCACCATTATGGGTTGCTCAATGTATTTGAAAGAACAAAACCCCAACATTCAAATTGTGGGGGTTCAGCCGACTGAAGGCTCATCCATTCCAGGAATTCGACGTTGGACAAAAGAGTATTTGCCTGATATTTACGATGATAAACGCGTAGATCGTATTATTGATATGCCGCAAACGCTAGCCGAACAAACCACACGCGAATTGGCCAAGCAGGAAGGCATTTTTGCCGGCATTTCTTCCGGTGGTGCCACCGCGGCGGCGCTTCAGCTTGCGAGTGAGCTTGAAAATGCCTTGATCGTGAGCATTATTTGCGACCGAGGTGATCGTTATTTATCGACTAATGTGTTTCCGGTGGGGTGAGCATGCAACCGGCTTTAATTTTTGACATCGAAACCGTTCCCGACTTGGCTGGCGCACGACGTGTATTTGGCTTGGAAAACTTGTCGGATGAAGACACGTTACAAGCGATTAACTTAAAACGTCGGATTGAAAGCGGTGGCGAGTTTCAAAAGCATTTTTTGCATCAAATCGTGGCGATTTCAGCGGTAATGAAAACCGGCGATTCGGTTAAAATTTGGTCAATCGGTGATGTCGATTCTGACGAAAAAACCTTGATTGAACGCTTTTTTGAAGGCATTGAACGTTTTAAACCCACGCTCGTGAGTTGGAATGGTGGCGGCTTTGATTTGCCAGTCTTACATTACCGCGCATTATTGCATGGCATCAGCGCACGGAGTTATTGGGATATGGGCGATTTCGATCGCGAACGCAAATGGAATAACTATATTAGCCGCTTTCAGTTTGCGCATATAGATTTAATGGATGTGATGGCGGGTTATCAACCGCGTGCGGTAGCGAAATTAGATGAGATTGCCCAGTTACTTGGCTTGCCCGGTAAAATGGGCTTGAGTGGCGCAGGGGTGTTGGATCAGTATTTAGCGGGCGATATTAAAGGTATTCGTGATTACTGCGAGTTAGACGTGATTAACACCTATTTGGTGTATTTGCGTTTTCAATTAATGCGAGGCTGGTTTACGCCCGTTCAATATCAACAAGCTTGCGATGAATTAGCGCAGGTTCTACTTAACCCGAATCAGCCTCACTGGCAAGCCTACCACCAGGCCTGGTTGGGTTCAAATAGCGATAATTAGGATAAACATGGCGCGAGAAATAGAGCGTAAATTTTTGTTGGCCAATCAAACCTGGCGACAATCGATTAAACAAAAAACCCGTTTTTTACAAGGCTACCTGAATCAAATTGAGGAAAGTTCAAGCAAAAGTTCGGTTCGAGTGCGGATTGAAGGTGAGGCCGCCAACTTAAACATTAAAAGTTTAGAAATTGGTTTAAGTCGAGATGAATATGAGTATCCGATCCCGCTAGCCGATGCCGAAAAAATGCTTAAAAAACTGTCAGTTGGGCCAGTTATTGAAAAAATTCGTTACCTGGTTGAATATGAAGGAATAACTTGGGAAATTGATGAATTTTTTGGTGATAATGCCGGTTTAATTGTGGCCGAAGTTGAACTCGAATCTGAAACCCAATTACTAAGCTTGCCCGCTTGGGCTGGCGCAGAAGTGACACATGACGTAAAGTATTACAACATTAGTTTGAGCAAACACCCTTACAAGGAATGGACACTCGATGAGAAGCGTTAAAAACTGGGCATTAGTTAGCGCGATAAGCGCGGGTTTACTCACCTCATTACCGAGTCAGGCGGCACCAGGCCTGGTGGATATCTATCAAATGGCGTTATTACATGACGCACAATTGGCGCAAGCTAGAGCGCGTTATGACGCTGAGCGCGAAGTCATGACGCAAGCCAGAAGTTTACTTTTACCCAAAATTGATGCACGTGCCACCTTGCAACAAAATGAAAGTAATTCGGATAGGAGCACAGGAAGTGATCAGATTTTATCGGTTAGTTTAGAGCAACCTTTATTTAACCGCGAAGCATTTAGCCGCTACGACCAAGCCAAATACCAGTTGGAATCATCGGAAATCAGTTATCGTTTAGCTCAGCAAAGTTTAATAGAACGCGTTTCTAGCGTGTATTTTGATGTATTGCTGGCTGAGCAAAATCTAGCTTTGGCGACCTCTAAGCAAGAAGCAGACAAAATTCAGTGGGAAAAAGCGCAAGCTTCATCGGATGTCGGCTTAGCCAGTCGCACTGACGTGTTGCAAACTCGTTCAGCCTATGACTTATCAATCTCGACGCGTATTAATGCTGAAAACACCCTAGATAGCGCCTATGAGGCCATGACTAAACTCACCGGTAAACCGGTTAGACAAATCAAGCAATTGGTGTTGGATGTGGCCTTGCCCAAGTTAAACATGGACAAAACCGCGTTAGAACTTAAAGCCGAAGTTGATAACCTGCAGGTGCGTTTAGCGCAGCAAGATTATTTGGTTGCGTCGGAAGAAGTTGAAGCGCAAAAATCCGGCCATTGGTTTAATGTATCCTTGAATGCGCAGGTCAGTGATACAAGCTATTCTGGTTATAATACAACCGGTTTTACGACGCGTTTTGATAACCAAAACACCTCAGTCGGTATTACCTTGAATGTCCCTTTATATCGGGGTGGCGCAACCAGTTCACAAGTATCAGAAGCGCGTTTTAATAGCCAAGCGGCTAATATTTCGGTACGCGATGCACGCGAACAAGCGCGCTTAGATGCACGTGTTCAAGCCCAAAACCTACAACGGGGTTATTCCTTGGTGGCCGCCTTACGCGAAGCGGTTAAGTCCAGCGAAGCTTTCTTAGAGGCGGCAGAAGAGGGTTATCGTGTCGGGTTGCGTAATTTAATTGATGTCGTCACCGCGCGCGCTAATTTATTCGATGCTCAAAGCAACCTAGCTGAAGCTTTACATAACTTATTGCTCACTCAATTGCGTTTACAAAACACCCTAGGTGAGTTAAATGTTGATCATTTGCGCGAGATAGACCAATTATTGAGTAACCCCAGTTAATATGTCGAACTCGATAAAACGTCGAAACTTATTAAAAAGCACCTTTGGTTTGTTGGCCGCAGGGCCTTTTTTAAGTGGTTGCGAACGCCCAACTCAGGCAAACCAAATCTTAGTTGGCGTCACGACACGCCCACGAATGCTTGACCCAAGACGCGCCACTGATGCCTTGTCAAGCCGCGTTAATCGGTTGTTATATCGTCAGTTAATTGACTTTAACGAACGCTCAGAGCCTGTTGCTGATTTGGCGGATTGGCAGGCTTTTTCTACTCAGCACTATCGTTTTACCTTGCGCGAAGCCTCTATGTTTAAACATGGCAAAACTTTACAAGCTGAGGATGTGGCTGCAACCTATCAATCGATCTTAGATGTTTCGTTTGGATCGCCACATCGTGGGCCACTTAAACATATTGCGCGTATTGACGTGCTTAATGAGAGTACGCTCGACTTTCACTTAAGTGAGCCGGATGCCTTATTTGTTGGGCGTTTGACAGTGGGGATTTTGCCAAAAGACTTGATCGATGCCGGGCATGACTTTACCGACCAACCTTTGGGATCGGGACAAGCTACATTTATCGAAATGAATGAACAACGTCTGATACTGCAGCGTCCTGACCGAGTTGAATTGCATTTTGTTGTGGTAAAAGATGCGATGGTTCGGGTGCTCAAATTACAAAAGGGTGAGCTCGACTGCTTACAAAATGATCTTTCGCCTGAACTGGTTCAGTACTGCGAATCGCAACCAGGCCTGGTGGTGAGTTGGCAAAAGGGCACGAGTTACTCCTATATAGGCTTTAATTTTGATGATCCTTTACTCAGCCAGCCGGCTTTGCGCGAAGCGATTGCTTATACGATTGACCGACAACAAATTATTAACGCGATTTTTAACGGCCAAGCCCGCCTAGCAGGAGGGCTATTGGTGCCGGAACATTGGGCAGGGCATTCTGGTTTAAGTGGTTGGCCGCATGACCTGGAAAAAGCTCGAATCCTGATTTCGCAGGTTGAGTTTGAGGGCAAAGACGAGGGTAAGCCCTTGGTTTTAAGTTACAAAACTTCAAGTGATCCAACCCGCATTCGTTTAGCCACCTTGTATCAAGCACAGTTAAAACGTGTGGGGATTGAACTGCAAATTCAAAGTTACGACTGGGGAACTTTTTACAGTGATATCGTTCAGGGGCGTTTTCAAATGTTTGGCTTGGCTTGGGTCGGCATTAAAAGTCCCGATATTTTTCAATATGTGTTTGCAAGCGACGCAATTCCACCAAATGGGGCCAATCGCGGGCGTTATAGAAGTGAACAGGCTGATCAGCTTATTCAGCAAGCCGGTCAAGCGGACACGCTCGAACAACAAGCAGAACTCTATCGGCAGCTTCAAAGCCATTTGCAGCAAACCCTGCCGATTTTACCACTCTGGTACGAAAACCAGTACGCGGTGACACAGGCGCATTTGCAAGGATATCAATTGTTTGCTGATGGTCGTTTAGATTCGTTGTTGTGGGTGCAAAAGAAAGTCGGGTAAAAGTAGGGCGTAAAACCCGCACTGAACCAAAAGTTTTTTTGCGGTTTTTACTAAAAACCGCTTGACGCTGGCGGTGGAGTCTTTATAATACGCCGCTATCAGCTTGAGGGGCTATAGCTCAGCTGGGAGAGCGCTACAATGGCATTGTAGAGGTCGGCGGTTCGATCCCGCCTAGCTCCACCAATAACCCCAAGTTAGATAGATTAAAATTGTCCCGTTCGTCTAGAGGCCTAGGACACTGCCCTTTCACGGCGGTAACAGGGGTTCGACTCCCCTACGGGACGCCAACACTAAAAGCCCGAGTAAATTTTGTTTACTCGGGCTTTTTCATTTCTAGCACTTCAAATTTCTAAATCTTATGGTACATTCATTATCAGAGTGTTCAGTAAAGGTTATTTTCTTTTCCATTTCAAGTATTTAATAATTGACTAATCCATTTTAGCTTTTGTTTTCCAATTCGGCATCTTATCAGTACAAACTATGCGTAAGGCATACAAAGGAAAACCATTATGTTTCAAGCGGACATAGCCTTAATCGGCTTAGCGGTTATGGGGCAAAATCTCGTTTTAAATATGGCCGATCATGGCTTTAAAGTCACCGTTTATAACCGTTCTTACGATAAAACCAAGGCGTTCATAAATGGTTCGGCTAAGGGTAAAAGCATTCAAGCCGCTGAAAGCTTAATTGATTTGGTGAACACCTTATCTAAGCCACGCAAGATTATGCTTATGGTTAAGGCCGGGCCAGTGGTCGATGATTTTATTGATCAGCTTACGCCCTTGTTAGAAGCTGGTGACATTATCATTGATGGCGGTAACTCACTCTATACCGATTCAAATCGTCGTATGCGTGAACTGGATCAGAAAGGTTTATTGTTTATTGGTACCGGGGTTTCCGGTGGTGAAGAAGGCGCACGTTTTGGGCCTTCAATTATGCCGGGTGGTCATTCGCAAGCTTGGCCATTTGTTAAGCCGATATTTCAAGCCATTTCTGCAAAATCGAATAATGAATCCTGCTGTGATTGGGTGGGGCCGGAAGGGGCCGGACACTACGTTAAAATGGTGCACAACGGTATTGAATATGGCGATATGCAGCTTATTTCAGAAGCCTATCAACTCATGCGTGAAGGCCTTGGTATGAGCGCCGATGAGTGCCACGAAATATTCGCTAAATGGAACCGTGGCGTTTTGGATTCGTATTTAATTGGAATTACGGCGGATATCTTAAGTTTTAAAGATTCTGACGGTGAGCCTTTAGTGGATAAGGTATTAGATGCGGCCGGACAAAAAGGCACGGGTAAATGGACGGGGATCAGTTCGCTTGAAATGGGCGTTCCACTTACCCTAATTACCGAGTCGGTTTATGCTCGTTGTTTATCGGCTTTAAAAAATGAACGTTTACATGTCTCTAAAATTTTCCCTCGCACCTTGCCAACGGTAGAAGTTGAACGAGAAGTAATGTTACAGGCGATTCATGATGCTTTGTACGCGGCTAAAATTATTTCTTATACGCAAGGCTATATGTTAATGGCTCAAGCATCGAGTGAATTCAATTGGCCGCTGAATTATGGCGGCATCGCTTTGATGTGGCGGGGTGGTTGTATTATCCGCAGCCGGTTTTTAGGCGAAATTAAAAACGCATTTGATCAGCAACCAGATTTAACCAATTTATTACAAGCGCCATTTTTTGAACACGCAATTAAAGAATCTGAATCCAACTGGCGTCATGCGGTGATTTTTGGTATACAAAACGCTATCCCAACTCCGGCTTTAAGTTCGGCTCTGGCCTTTTTTGATGGGTATCGCAGTGAACGAGTGTCGGCTAACTTAATTCAAGCACAGCGTGATTATTTTGGTGCCCACACTTATGAACGCGTGGACAGATCTCGCGGTGAATGGTTCCATACGGACTGGGTCGGGTCGGGGGGCAATGTCCGTTCAACCACCTACGAGGTTTAAGTATGACAACGCATTGTACTTATGTGATTTTTGGTGCGACGGGCAATTTATCACTTAGCAAATTACTACCGGCCTTTTATCACCTAGAAGAAGTTGATCGTTTAGACGAGGGCGTCAAAATTGTCGCAATTGGGCGGCGAGATTGGCAGCGTGCCGACTGGGTTAAGGTTGCGCGCGAAGCCATTTTTCCATTGGCGCGCGGGGGGATTAAAGAGGATTTATTTGATAAGTTTAGCCAGCGTTTGGATTACTTTAAAGCCGATATTGATGATATCGAAAGCTTTAAACGTTTAGCGAGTTATTTTAAGACGAATCAATTATCAAAAAACATGGCCTTTTACCTATCGATAAGTCCAAAAGATTTTGCTCAGGTGGTGGAAAATCTAGGCAAAAGTGAATTGTTAAATGAGCAAGACGGCTGGAAGCGTGTGATTTTTGAAAAGCCATTTGGTTATGATGTTGATAGTGCAAAAAGCCTTCAAATTCAACTCAATAAACAGCTTGATGAAAGTCAAATGTACCGCATTGACCATTACTTAGGCAAGGGCATGGTTCAGAACTTATTGGTTTTCCGGTTTGCAAATTTATTGATGGAACCGCTTTGGAACCGTAACTATATTGATCACATTCAAATCACACATGCTGAGGCCAAACCCATCGGCCAACGCGCCGGTTATTATGATGGTAGCGGTGCTTTACGTGACATGATTCAAAGCCATTTATTGCAATTGCTTGCTTTGATTGCTATGGAAGCACCGGCTTCGATAGAAGCTGAAGCGCTCCGCGATGAAAAGGTGAAACTGCTTAAATCGATTCGACCCATCACCAAGAACTCGGTGAATGCACAAGCTTATCGTGCACAATATGCCGCCGGAGAGGTTGAGGGAAAACTGGCGGTTGCTTATTTAGATGAACCAGGCGTATCCGCCGACAGTGTGACTGAAACCTATGCCGCGTTAAAACTTTATATTGATAATTGGCGCTGGGCTGGCGTACCATTTTATGTGCAAACTGGTAAAAATATGCCTAAAAATCAGACACTTATTTCAATTTGTTTTAAACATCCTCCGAAACAGTTTTTTCGAGATTCACAAGTTAAAAAGATGGAACCGAACTGGTTAGTGTTCGGGATTCAGCCCGAAGAAACCATTCGGATTGAAATGACCGCCAAAAAACCTGGCTTGGAAATCAATACCCAGCAGATCAGCCTTGATGCTTTTATGCATGAACCTGGAACCTTAAGAAGTGATGCTTATGAGGATTTGTTGTTAGATGTGATTAAAGGTGATCGCTCGTTATTTTTACGCTATGACGAAGTCAAAGCCGCTTGGAAAGTAGTGGATCCAGTTTTGCAGGCCTGGTCGAGTGAAAGGGGTTATATCGACACCTATGCATCAGGCAGTTGGGGACCAAAGGATTCGGTGAAATTATTTGAGCAACCTGGCCAAACTTGGCGTTATTCTCTGGAGCCAGAACATGAATGAATTACCGCAAGGCTGGTGCGTATTTGATGAGGCGGAAAGCTTGGCACACCAAGCAGTTGAACTGATTCTAAACACGGCTGAACAAGCCATTGCCGAACGTGGTGCGTTTCATCTGGTCACAGCGGGAGGCACAACACCGAATCGCTGTTATGAGCTATTACGTGAACAAAAGCACCAGGCCTGGTCGAAATGGTTTATATATATGGGTGATGAGCGGGTACTGGCGTTGGATGATCCACAGCGTAATAGTGTGAGCTTATACCAGGCCTGGTTGTCGTCAGTGCCAATTCCGGCTGAAAATATTCAATTGATTCCGACCGAACTTGGGCTAGAACGCGCTGTCGCGCTATATAACCAAACTTTAGCCGCGGTCGGGACGTTTGATCTGGTGATGTTGGGTATGGGGGAAGATGGTCATACGGCTAGTCTGTTTCCAGCGCAGCAGAATCAGCTGGACTCTGCCGATGTCATTGGGATTAGGAGTGCACCTAAACCGCCCTCAGAAAGAGTAAGTTTGAGCTATCAACGTTTAGCCAACACACGCGTGATGCTGAAATTGATTAGTGGAGTTAGCAAACACGAAGCACTTCAAGCTTGGTTAAACAAACAATCGCTGCCTATCAACCAACTTATGGCGCAACAACAAACCTATGTGTATATCGATCAAGCGGCCTATTCGGGAGTGAAATCACATTTAATTTAGGCTAATTTAGGCAAACAATCACTATGGCTGATGTGATGCGCTCGTTTTAAAGGCTGAATCTAATCATTCGCGTCCACCACCTCATGTTGCTCAATGCTGACTTCTTCAATATTTGGCAAGGTTTCCAGTTGATCCAGTAGCTGACCTAAGTCGGTTGATTCACTGATTTCAAGCTCCATTTGCATATCCACTGTGCGCTCTTGGCGGTCAGTCTGGGTATCGGAGCGTACTAAATTGACATCAAACTCGGTCAATTTGGCCATGACATCGCGCAGCAAGCCTTTTCGATCAAAAGCCAAAATATGTAACGTCATCATAAATATGCGCTGCTGATCGGACTGGTTGCTCCAGCGTACATCAATTAAACGCTGCTTATCACTATCGGATAAATTTAAGATATTCGCACAATCAACGCGGTGAATCGTAATGCCGCGACCACGTGTGACAAAACCTATAATTTGTTCGCCTGGTTTGGGTTCACAGCAGGGCGCAAGTTGGGTGCGTAAGTTCGGCGCACCAACCACAAATGGCTGAATTTCGTCGGTTGCAAAGTTAACTGGTTGGGTTGGTAGCGCTTGTTTGGCTTTTAAATGTGGTTGAATACGTTTTTGAATGGCATTTAAAAGCTGGCGTTCATTTAACTGGCCTTTACCCAAGGCTTCAAAAAATTCTTTTTCTGTAACCAGCTGAAAATGTTCAGCCATGTTTTTGGCTGTCACTTGACGCGCATTTAAGCGTTTGATTTCACGCTGAAATAACTGTTCTCCAGATTCAATATTGGCGTCTTTGTTGCGCTTATTGAACCAGTTTTTAATCCGGGTGCGAGCACGGCTGGTTTTGATGTAACCCAGGTTTGGGTTAAGCCAGTTTCGATTGGGTTCGCCGTGTTTGATGGCCAAAATTTCGACTCGATCACCGGTTTTTAAAGCTTGGGTTAAGGGAATAATTTTGCCGTTTAATTTCGCCCCTCGACAACTGTGCCCTAAATCGGTGTGAATTGCATAAGCAAAGTCAAGCGGTGTGGCATCTTGCGGCAGGGTAATGATCTGATTGTTGGGTGTGAGCACATAAATGTTTTGACTTTGCAGCTCCATACTGATTTCGTTGAAAACTTCGGAGTCGGAACGGTTTTCAAGCAGTTGTCGCATACTGTTAATACTAGCTTCTAAGTTAACATCGTGGCCTTTGCCGCCTTCTTTGTATTTCCAGTGTGCGGCAATGCCGTGTTCGGCATGCTGGTGCATGTCGTGGGTTCGAATTTGTATTTCAACCGTTTTGCCTTGCGGGCCAATAATCACAGTATGAATCGATTGATAACCATTTTCTTTAGGTGTGGCGATGTAATCATCAAACTCTTCACGAATAAAATTCCACTTGCTGTGTACTAGGCTTAGGGCACGATAACAATCGGAGACATTTTGCACATAAATACGCAAGGCACGCAGGTCATAAAGCTCATCCAATTCGAGATGTTTTTTCGACATCTTTTTCCAGATGCTGTAAATATGTTTGGGACGACCGGATACTTCGGCTATTAATCCTTCGTTATCGAGCAAGGATTTGAGGGTGACAGTTAAATCGTGAATATAGTTTTCGCGCTCAGTGCGTTTATCGGCCAGTTGTTTGGCAATCGTTTTATAGGTATCGGGATGAAGATATCGAAACGATAAATCTTCCAACTCCCATTTAAGTTGTGCCATACCTAAACGGTTGGCAAGCGGGGCAAAAATCAATTGAGTTTCTTCGGCAATTAAACGGCGTGTGCTTTCATCTTCTATCTTTAAATGTCGTAAACGTGCCACGCGGTAACCGAGTTTGACCACCATGATTCGGATGTCCGATGTCATCGCTAGCAACATTTGACGCAAACGTTCCGTTTGAACTTCGTCGCCATGTGCATTGACATCAAACTCTTTAAAGTTGTTAAGGCGGCGAATGCCTTCCACTAATTTAGCGGTATTTTTGCCAAACTGCGTCTCAAAATCGGCAATGGTGTAGAGCGGTTCTAAGTTTAGGTCACTGATTAAGGTGGCAATGTAGGTGTCATCATCGAGGTTTAAACTGAGTAGCACATCCATCGCTTCTAGACTGGATATTAAGCGTCGCTCTGGGAGGTATTGCGATTCTAGTGCTAATTTACAAGCTTGTAATAGTTCAGTAGAAAATTGATCGGGATTACGCTTGGGAAACAAACGTTGCGCTAAGTCGAGTTCAGGCGTCATTTTTATTACGTTCTGTTCTTTTGAATTAAGCCAATATGCTAACAGATTTGAGTTTTAAAAGAAGCCAGCAGGCCTGGTGGTGGGTCTAAATATCGCGTTTTACTTAATTATTGGTTTTTTGCTGAACATGGATTAAGAAATCCGCTTTTATTTGTTGTAGTGATTGGGCTAGGTTTTGTTTTTGTTCCGCGTTTAGCTTCCAACCAAATGGCGTCATATTAATCAAGTTTAGACGGTCAGTCTCATTATCAAGTATCATCTGATAGCTAAGTTTATGCTGTTTAATCAGTGTAAAGCCTTCAACAGACTCTGGCGTTTCGTCATGCGGCTGTGGTTGACGATAAATCGCTTGTTTGAGTTCGATTAAGTGGTCCGCCGCTGGTTGTACAGTGATTAACCAACCACCAGGCCTGGTTACACGGCCAATCTCAGATGCTAAAGAGGGCGCGTAAATTCGCATTAAGCCATCAAAGCTCTGGTCGGGAAACGGCAGATCATAAGCACTGGCAACACAGAACTGGATGTTTTTATCACGTTTGGCTGCATAACGAACCGCTTCTTTAGATATATCTAATCCCCAGATTTGAGCCGATGTTTTGGTGTTAAGAGCGGATTGAAGTCGAGCTGTGTAATAGCCTTCGCCACAACCTAAATCCAATACATTTGGGGTCGAATAAGCGGCGACATAGTCGATAAAGAATTGGTTTAATTGGTCGGATAATGCTTGATAGTAGCCGGCATTAAGAAAATTTCGACGGGCTTGCATCATGTCAGCATTATCGCCGGGGGATTTTGAGCGTTTGTTTTGGACCGGTAGAAGGTTCACATAACCTTGTTTTGCAATGTCAAAGCTATGGCCCAAATCACAGCGCAATTGTTGCCCATGACGCTCAAGCGAGTGTTGGCAGAGTGGGCAACGATACATATGTGGAAACTTATTCTGTGCGGCTGGTTACTTCTAACAAGTGGTAGCCAAACTGAGTTTGAACTGGACCTTGTACCGTGTTAACTGGCGCACTGAATACCACTTTGTCAAATTCAGGAACCATCATGCCTGGACCAAATTCGCCGAGCTCACCACCTTGTGCGGCCGAAGGGCAACTTGAGTATTGTTTGGCGATGTCGGCAAAATCCGCGCCTTCTTCAATTTGCTTTTTTAGGTCTAGACATTGTTGTTCGGTTTCAACCAATAGGTGACGAGCTGATGCACGCTTAGCCATAGTTATTTCCTTATCTTTAGGGTCAAGTTTGAGCGTGATTTCATGCGGATCGCTTGTTTGCACGCCATGCGAACGCGTAATACTACAATGAAATGGCTAAAAGTCCAAATTCAACGCAAAGCTGGCAAAACGGAGAGGAATATCTGAATTGGAATCCGCTAGCAGAATTGCATGTTAAGGCATCTTAATGGATAATCTCAGACTTTAATGATATGACTTAAAGTAACTTGTGAACCAATCTTTTAGCACCTCTAACTCCAATCTTAGCCCGCATCGATTTGCGGTCGCGCCCATGATGGACTGGACTGATCGGCACTGCCGAGTTTTTCATCGAAAAATCAGTCGCCAGGCCTGGTTGTATTCTGAAATGGTCACGACGGGTGCCCTTATTTATGGCAAAAATTTGCCGCGTTTTTTAGGCCATGACGAACAAGATAGCCCAGTTGTGTTGCAGTTGGGTGGAAGTGACCCAGCCGACTTAGCGCATTGTGCAAAATTAGGTGAGGAGTGGGGTTACAACGCGATTAATTTAAATGTTGGTTGTCCGAGCGATCGAGTTCAAAACAATTTAATTGGTGCCTGCTTAATGGCGCATCCTAAATTGGTTGCTGAATCTGTCGCCGCTATGAAAGCTGTGGTATCCATTCCAGTAACGGTGAAGTGTCGAATTGGCATTGATGACCAAGAAGACTTAGACAGTTTATTTGAGTTTGTTCGTGGTTTGGTTGAGGCTCAAGTGGACGGTGTGATTATTCATGCACGCAAAGCTTGGTTACAGGGCTTATCGCCCAAACAAAATCGTGATGTGCCGCCGCTCAAATACGATTGGGTGCATCAAGTAAAACAAGCTTTCCCAGCCCTTGAAGTCATGATAAATGGTGGTATTGCGACGCCTCAATCAGGTCTGGCGCACCTAAAACCTTATCAGCAGTGGCCAGCCGTTGATGGCGTGATGTTAGGCCGTGCGGTGTATGAGCAGCCCTATTTGTTAGCTGAGGTGGATGCTTTATATTATGGTGATGAACGTCAAGTTCAGACTCGTGAAGAGGTTCTAGAAAGCATGTATCCATATATAGAAGCGCACCTATCTTCAGGTGGGCGCGTTAATCATATAAGTCGCCATATGATGGGTTTGTTTCATGGTCAACCAGGTGGTCGATTATGGCGTCGCTATTTGTCGGAGAATGCATTTAAGCCAGGCTCTGGAATTGAGGTGTTACAACAAGCTTATGCGCTTGTTGAACAAGCCAGCCAAAATCTGGAGGGGCAAGATGCTGTATCTTGATGTGCCTTATCCTGACAAGGATTTAGCTAAACAGCAGGGCGCGCGTTGGGATCCACTTAAACGAAAATGGTATTTGCCTGATCCTGAGCAAGTTGATTTGAGTTTGTTTTCACAGTGGCTTGATTCATCAACGAACCAAGCAGAAGTCATGAGCGAAAACACCGATGTGGATTTGCAAACGGCTTCACTGGATTTAAGCTTTGATTCGCTTGCCAATACAGATGAAGATGAAACCGCCGCTAATAGCGTGAGCTTGACGCAATTATTGGCTCAGGTTCAGTTAAAACTGAAGGGCGCGTTTCCAAAAGCAGTGTGGGTGAGGGCGGAGATTGCGAATATTAATGAGCGGCGTGGTCATATATATTTAGAGTTGAGTGAAAATAACGATCAAGGTCAAACCTTGGCTTCCTGTCGTGCGATGATTTGGGCTTCGAATGCCAGTCGTTTACTGGCTCGCTTTGAGCAAGTGACTGGTAGTGTGTTGCAAGATGGCCAAAATGTTCTGATTCAAGTCTCGGTGAACTTTCATGAGAAGTTTGGCTTTTCGCTGGTAGTTGAAGACCTTGATCCAAAATTTACTTTAG
The DNA here is from genome assembly GCF_036568485.1 of Thiomicrospira sp. Classification (GTDB taxonomy): domain Bacteria; phylum Pseudomonadota; class Gammaproteobacteria; order Thiomicrospirales; family Thiomicrospiraceae; genus Thiomicrospira. The sequence goes on along the minus strand of NZ_DATCSL010000109.1, from coordinate 1,070 downwards.
GTGAAATCGAAGCCAACTTAATTGCCATTCGTAAGGAATTGATAAAGCTAGGGATTTATCAAGCTAACAAACAGCTTCCGTTTCCTGCTGATCTGTTTAGAATCGCGGTGATTTCACCACCTAATGCGGCGGGGTTAGGCGATTTTCGTGCAGAAGCCGATGCACTTGAACACTACAATTTGTGCGAGTTTGTGTATTTTCATAGCAGTTTTCAAGGTGAAGCGGTATTAACCGAAATGCTAAGTGCGCTGGATGCATTTAGCGGTATTCACCAAAATAATCCGTTTGATGCCTTGGTGATTATTCGGGGCGGTGGTGCAAAGTTAGATTTAAACCCGTTAAACCAATTGGAATTGGCAAAAGCCTTGGCGACTCAGCCGTTACCGCTTTTAACAGGGATTGGACATGAACGTGACAACACGATTTTAGATGAAGTGGCGTGTTTGAGATTTGATACGCCTAGTAAAGTCGCCGCTGGCATTTGGCACCGAATAGAAAACAGCGCGAAACAAGCGATACAGAATTGGCAGCAAATCGAGCGTCTCAGTCAGCATCAATTACAGACTACGCAAGCTCAGTTACAACAACTGAAACAGCAAATTGATTATTCACAACAGCGCAATCTAATGTATTGGAAAGCGCAACTTGAGCCCTTATATACTCAAATAAAACATACCAGTCAGCAATGGGTAAGCAGCGAACGCGCAAGTTTAGATTATCAATTACGACATATCGTCAGCCAAGCTCAGCAACCTTTAAGTCGGGCAAAACAGCAGTTAGAGCTGAGTCAACAATCCATTGAGCAAAATGCAAGCAGGGCGATTGTACTGTATCGCCAACAGCTCAAACAAACTATGGGGTTTATTTTGAGTTCAGGGCCACAATCCCAACTTAAGCGCGGCTTTGCCATTGCAAAAACCCAACAAGGTGCCCCAATTTCAAGTGCCGCACAAGCACAATCCTTAAATCAATTTGGGGTTGAGTTTCAAGATGGCACGGTTCAGGTGCAGCCAGTTAAGAATTAAGAGTTTCATTTAATCAGGAGTCCAGTCACTATGACGGCTAAAGTA